>JBCCRT010000098.1:0-10758 GCA_039201235.1 Planctomycetota bacterium | reverse complement strand
CACGGCGTCGCCGCGGAACGCGCGGATCTCCATGGTACGCATGTCCTGGGCGACGATGCCCTTGGCGTGGCCCTGCTCGTCGAGCACGGGGTAGAGGAACTCCCAGAACTCGAACTTGCGGATCTTGCCCTCGGCCTCGTAGCGGCGGGTCTGCTCGTCCAGGCCGTAGAGGAGTTGTTGCCCCGTCGAGGCCCCGGCGAAGTGGGTGCGTTTGAACAGGCTGCCGCCGAACAGCCGCAGGTCGCGCATGCCCTCGGACGTGCGGTTGAACGGCACGCCCATGCGGTCGAGCAGGTCAATGATCCGCGGCGCCCAGTGGGTCATCTCGTAGACCGGCGGCTGGTGGTTCAGGAAGTCGCCGCCGATCAGCGTCTCGTCCATGTGCTGCCACTCGGAGTAGCCCTGCTGGCGCGCGACGTTGTTGCAGGCGTTGATCCCGCCTTGGGCGCAGACGCTGTGCGACCGCTTCACGGGGACCATGCTCAGCAGATCGACCGGCGTACCGGACTCAGCAATACGGACCGCGGCGGACAGGCCCGCCAAGCCCCCACCGACCACAACGACTCTCGACTCATTTGCCATGGTTTTGGCTGCCTTTCCCGCCGCCGATCCGGTCGGCGGCGTCGCGGTTGCCCGCGTCTGAACTCTAGCGCCACGCCCCGCGTCCGGGGGCGTCCGACACCTTTATTTTCGGCACCTGCCGGGGGGTGTTCAAGCTATTTCCCGTCCAGTCCGATCGCCACCCGCGGCTCTTCGACGATCAGCAGGAACGTCTCTTTCTGCTCCGGCGTCATGTCTTCCGACAGATCGAACGCCATCGCCGCGTACAACGCCACGCTGAAAAACAGCGTCAACGCCACGAACATGCCCAGGCAGACCACGCCCCAGCGTTTCATCGACGCCTCGGTGATCGTCAGCCCCCAGCTAATCGCCGCGGTCCACAGCCCGTTGGACCAGTGGTACACCGTCGCCAACGCGCCCAGGGCGTAGAACAGGAAGACCACCCAGCTGAATTGCAGCGCGTACGCCGTCAGCGGCAGCGACATCGGCACGTCCTTGAGGTGGCTCGGCATGCCGCCGTCGACCTTGCCGTCGGCCTGGTACCCCTCGCCGTAGAACGGCGTGAACCACCCGAAGATGTCCCACCGCCACCGCAGCGTCGCGATGTGCAGAAAGATGAACACCAACGCGATGATGCCGGTGATCCGCTGCAGGGCGTAGCGGACGTTGCCGCCGTAGCCGTAGTTCTTGACGTTGCCCTTGCCGGTGAAGGTGTAGAACAACCCCAGCCCGGCGTGGAACCCGATCGCGCCCCACAGGCTGATCTCAATGAACAGCAGGTAGGGCAGGTTGTGGATGAAGTCGACCTCGTGCTGGAACGTGCCCTCGCCCGTGCCGTCGACGCCGCCGTCCTGGCCCCAGATCATCTGGGCGTTGGTGAACAGGTGGCCGATGAGGAACACGCCGACGGGGATGACGCCCGAGAGCGAGTGCAGCCGACGCAGCAAGAAGTGGTTCTTCTCCAGCAGCGCGACGGGCGTGAATTTGGATGGCGACGTGCCGGGGCTCAGGGCGGTCAAGGCGGGGGGTCTTTCGGGGGGCGGGTTTGGGGAATTTCGGGGGGATCGACTTCCGTGGATTAACTTCCGGGGGAGCGGGCGGCGTTGGCGACCTGGACGTACCGGCTGCGTAGCTCGTACAGCGTGCTCGCCAGCATCTTCTGTTCCTCCTCGCTCAGGTTGCCCTTGCACTTGTCTTCCAGCACCGCGAGCAGGTCGATCTGGTAGCGGGCCAGGTCCAGCTGCATCACCGGCTGCCCGGTCTGCGGGTCGGGGATGGCGCCCATGGCGAACAACGCCTGGGTTACGAACGAACTGATCAGTGTCTCGAAGTTCGCCGGCGGCACCTCCCCCCCGAAACCACCCCCGGATCTCCCCCCGGAAGTCGCCCCACCGGAAGCGGCGTCAGGCTTGGCACCACCGCCCGCCTCGGGTTTCTGGGCCAGCTTTTCTTTCTCGGCCCGAGCCTGCGCTTTCCAGTCGCTGTCGACCTGAATCTGCGGCCCGCCGCCGGCGTCGTCGTCGTTTGCACTCATCCGGGTCACCTCAAACACGTTGGATCACCAAGCTTCGACCGGACTATAGATCACTCCCCCGCGAGCCGCTACGCACGCAAAAACCTTGTTTTTTATTGAGATTTCGTCTCTTTAACCCGCCCCGAAAGCCGGCTTATCGGCCGGCCCTGGCCTTGACAACCGACCCGCGAATCCGACCATGCACGGTCCGCTGCTTCACCTGAACCCACCGCCCCTGGAGCCCCGGCTGTGTCCGACACCGACCGCGAGACCTCGCCGACCCTGAACGTGAAGTACGACGACCACGGCCTCGTCCCCGCCATCGTCCAGGACCACGCCACCGGCCAGATCCTCATGATGGGCTGGATGAACGAGGCCGCTCTCGCGCAAACCCTTGAGACCCGCCTCGCCACCTTCTACTCCCGCAGCCGACAGAAGATGTGGGTCAAGGGCGAATCCTCCGGCCACACCCAGCACGTCGTCGACGCCCGCACCGACTGCGACCAGGACGTCGTGCTGCTCCGCTGCAAGTCCAACGGCCCCTGCTGCCACGTCGGCTACACCAGCTGCTTCTACCGCCGTATCGAGGGCGATGAATCGCTTACCGTCTTCAAAGACAAAGCGTACGAACCCGACGCGGTGTACAAGTCTTGATAAAAGGGCTTGGTTTCCTGTCTCCTGTGAGAGGAGACGTACCACCAACATTTGCGGCTTACTTGCAGACGTGGCCGGCCGGTCACAGCCAGTGGTTAATCGACTCTCTCGGCGGCGGTTAAGCGCTGGTTCGTCGTTACGCGTGTTTCGCCTCGCCGCACCTGTGTAAAGCCGGGGCTCTCGAAAGTAATTTCACCAGAGGGCCAGTTGACCGGAAGTCGCCAGCGATAGGAACTGTTTCGTGGCGTGTACTGCACCTGCTCGCGCTCGATGCCGTCGAGTGAAAACGGTGCCATGCCGGCTTGTACCGCGTCGAAATCGACGGCGAGCCGGAGTTCGGTGGCGGCATGAAAGGTCAGTGTGGCGGGCGCGAGCACAAACCGGCAAACCCCATCGTCGCCGCACAGCCATTGCTCGATGAAATCGATGTCGAACAGCAGATCGGCGCTGCCGCACTCTTCGTTGAGTGGTCCGAAGCGAAAGCCGTGGACGTGGCAGTCGTGCCAAGACAGGGACTCAAAGTCGTCGGTTGTCCATCGTGCCACGAGAAGGTTCCTGAAGTGGCTAGCGTAATGGGCTGAGCAACCGGGCGTTCGAAAAAGAAAATTTGCCACCAATTAAACCTTCCTACGCACGGGCGGGTGGCTGAAGAAGCAGAGGCTTAGTGATGCCCCGGGGGGCGGGCAAAGAGCCCGGGGCGTCGCCGACTCCGCCTCAGCCACCCGGCTCAGATAAAGGATACGGCGTTGCGTTAGATTGGGCACATGCCCAAGCCGCCCGCCCCGAAGCAGTTCGCCGACCGTGTTCATGACTTGCGGAAGCGGCTGCTGGCGGCGGGGTTCGATGCGCTGCTGGTCGTGAACCCGGTGGACATCCGGTACCTGACGGGGTTCGTCGGGGACGACTCGTGGCTGGTGGTGCCCGCGCGGCGGGGCCGGCCGACGGTGTTGAGTGATTCGCGGTTCGAGGAACAGATCGGGCGGGAGGCGCCGTACGTCGGCGTGGTGATGCGGAAGAAGTCGCTGGTCGAGGAGCTCGACAAGCTCACGGATCGGCGGAACCTGCGGCGGGTGGCGGTGCAGGAGGCGTACGTGACGGTGGGGCGGTTCGGGGCGATCGCCAAGAAGCTCGGCCGGCGGCGTGTCGTGGCGTGGGACGACGGGCTGCTGACGCAGCGGGCGGTCAAGACCGACGACGAGGTGCGGCTGATCCGGCGGGCGGCGCTGATTCAGCAGCAGGCGTTTCTCGAGCTGCGCGACTTCATCGAGCCGGGGCAGAAGGAGTCGGAGGTCGCGGCGTTCCTGGAGTACCGGATGCGGGCGCTCGGGGCCGACGGGGTGAGCTTCCCGTCGATCGTCGCGGCGGACGCCAACGCGGCCCTGCCCCACGCGATCCCCGGCCCCCGGAAGCTGAAGAAGAACGGCCTGGTGCTGATTGATTGGGGTGCTAAATTCCGGGGGTACTGTTCGGACATGACGCGGGTGATCGGGCTCGGCGGGATGTCGCGGAAGATGCGCGAGGTCTACCGCGTCGTACTCGAGGCGCAGCAGGCGGGGATCGAGGCGGTCCGGCCCGGCGCGAAGCTCACCGACGTCGACGCCGCGGCCCGCAAGGTCATCACGGACGCGGGCTACGGCGAGCACTTCGGCCACGGTCTGGGCCACGGCCTCGGGCTGGACATCCACGAAGCGCCGCGGCTCTCACCGCTGGCGGGCGACGGCGTGCTGGAGCCGGGCCACGTCGTGACGGTCGAACCCGGGGTCTATCTTCCGGGGGTCGGCGGGGTGCGGATCGAGGACGACGTGCTGGTCACGGCGGGTTCCGGGGGAACTTCCGGGGGAACTTCCGGGGGAGCTTCTGGGGGGGGTAAGCGGGTGCTGACCGACTTGCCCAAGTCGTTAGAATCCGCGATCCTCTAGGGTTACGGCTTCGGCTCTAACCCCTGATCCCCGCTCCCCGGCATTTGCCCATGAACGACCTCAAGACGATCCGCCAGCTGATCAAGATGATGGTCGACAACGACCTCACCGAGATCGACCTCGAGGGCGACGGCGAAAAAATCAAACTCAAACGCGGCACCCCCCCCGGAAGTATTTCCGCCGGCGGCGTGTCGTATTTACCAACACCGGCCGCGGCTCCCGCGGCTCCCGCGGCTCCCGTCCCCACGCCGAGCGACGCCGCCGGTGACGGAGGCGATACTTCCGGAGGGGCGGCCGACGACGACCTCGTCGAGATCGTCAGCCCGATGGTCGGCACGTTCTACACCGCGTCGAACCCCGACGCCGAGGCGTTCGTGTCCGACGGTGAGAAGGTCAAGCCCGACACCGTCGTCTGCATCGTCGAGGCGATGAAGGTCTTCAACGAGATCAAGGCCGAGTGCAGCGGCACGATCGTTGAGACGCTGGTGAAGAACGGCGACGCGGTCGAATACGGCCAGCCGTTGTACCGGGTGCGGCCGTGATGGGGTCTGGGGTTCGGGGTCTGGGGTCTGGGGGCCTCGACCACCCGACACCCGATGCCCCCGCCGCGGCGGCCCGCCGCTTTTCCAGACCCTAGACCCCCGACCCCAAACCCCAACCCCCATGTTCTCCCGCATCCTCATCGCGAACCGTGGCGAGATCGCCGTCCGCATCATCCGGGCGGCGCACGAGCTGGGCGTCGAGGCCGTTGCCGTCTACTCAGAGGCCGACGCCGAGTCCAAGCACGTGACCATGGCCGACCGCGCGATCTGCATCGGCCCGCCGCCGCCGAACGAGTCGTACCTCAACATCCCCCGCATCATCGCCGCCGCCGAGATCGCCAACGTCGACGCGATCCACCCCGGCTACGGCTTCCTCGCCGAGAACGCCCACTTCGCCGAGGTCTGCCGCTCCTGCAACATCGAGTTCATCGGCCCGTCCGTCGAGGCCATGCAGACCCTCGGCGACAAGGTCGCCTGCAAGCAGCTGGCCATCAAACAAAAAGTCCCGACCTCCCCCGGAAGTAAAGGGGCGGTTGAGACCGAAGCGGACGCGCTGAAGCTCGCCAAAGACATCGGCTATCCCGTCATGATCAAGGCCAGCGCCGGCGGCGGCGGCCGGGGCATGCGCGTCGCCCACAACGACGGCTCGCTCCGCTCCGGCATGAAGGCCGCCACCGCCGAGGCCGAGAACGCCTTCGGCGACGGCACCGTCTACCTCGAAAAGTTCATCGAGAACGCCCGCCACGTCGAGGTCCAGGTCCTCGGCGATCGCCAAGGCAACGTCGTGCACCTCTACGAACGCGACTGCACCATGCAGCGCCGCAAGCAGAAGCTCATCGAAGAGGCGCCCTGCCCCGTCCTCACCCGCTCCGAGGCCGAGACCCTCTGCAAGTCCGCCGCCCGCCTCGCCAAAGCCGCCAAGTACCACACCGCCGGCACCGTCGAGTTCCTCATGGACTCGAAGAAGCAGTTCTACCTGATGGAGGTCAACACCCGCGTCCAGGTCGAGCACCCCGTCACCGAGATGATCACCGGCGTCGACATCGTCAAGACCACCATCCAAGTCGCCGCCGGGGAGCCCCTGCCCTTCAAGCAGCGCGACATCAAGGTCAACGGCCACGCCATCGAGGTCCGCCTCAACGCCGAGGACCCCGACAAAGGCTTCATCCCCTCGGCCGGCCTGGTGAAAGAGTTCTACCCTTCCGGGGGCTTCGGCGTCCGCCTCGACACCCACTGCCACTCCGGCTACCGCATCCCGCCCAACTACGACTCGATGATCGGCAAGCTCATCGTCCACCGCAAGGACCGCGAGACCGCGATGAACACCCTCCTCGCCGCCCTGACCGAGTTCCACATCAGCCCGACCAAGACCACCATCCCCCTGCACATCCGCCTGCTGAAAAACGGCAGCTTCCGCAAGAGCGAAGTCGACATCAACTTCGTCGAACGCCTCCTGGGCCTCTAAGCCGCTTGCGGCTTAGCGCTTGACTTCCATAACCTTCGCCGTGCCCACCGACCCCTCCACCCCGCTACCCCCCGACGCCGCTCGCATCGTCGCGGACGTTGTCCACCGACGCCGCACCGAAAAAGTCCTCCAGACGCCCGGAACCCGCCCCCCGCTCCCGGAAGAAGTCGCCGCGCAGCGTAACCAACAAGTCCGCCACGCCGTCGCCGACGCCGGCATGGCCCCGTTCCACTACCCCCGGAACGTTGACGGCCTCGCCGAGCCTTGGCGTGCCCATATCCTCTGGCGCGACGCCGCTGACCGCCTCGCCGCCTACCTCCGCGACGACCTCGGCGTCACCTCCAAGGAACCGCTCCTCGCCGCCGGCTGCGACGCCCTCGTCATCGTCACCTGGCTCCCCGAGTTCCGCGACGAGGCCGCCCAACAAGCCTCCAACCTCCCGCCCCACAAACAGATCGGTCGCGACGAAGAACACCTCGCCGCCGCCGCCGCCCTGACCCAGAACCTCCTCCTGTTGCTCACCGCCCACGGCCTCGGCACCTACTGGTCCAGCGGTGGCCGCCTCCGCAACCCCGAAGTCTTCGCCCGCCTCGGCATCCCCGCCGCCGAACGCTTCGTCGCCGGCGTCTTCATCGAGTACCCCGAATCCGCCGACGCCCCCAAAGACCGCAGACCCGGTGCCCTCCGCGACCAACGCAGCGACGCCTGGTTCCGCGAAGTCAACGTCTAGCGGGCGACGCGCAGCGTTCCGCGTCCGCCCCGCGGATCACTCCCCGCCCGGCTCGATCGTCACCATCAACTCCAACTCGTTGTCCGGCCGCAGCTGGTACCGCCGGGCGTTCTCGCCCCGCAGCCACCGGCCCGACGGGAAGAACCCGTCGAGGTTCGGCAGGTCGAACGTGAACAAGTCGTAGCCCGGGGCGTCGACGGTCACGCGGTACTTGGTCTGCCCGGTGGCGAGGCGGATGCGGGCCGTGCCGTAGGCGTTGGCCTGCCGCGAGACCTCGGCCGTGGGCGACCCCAGCGACCCGGCCCGTGGGGCCACGGTGACCACCGGCGCCTCAATCGGCCGACGGTCCAGCCGGTCCCGCACCGACACGATCACCCACGCCTCCGGCGACGCACACCCCCCCGCCCCCGGAAGTAAAAACAAAATCAGCAACAAATATCCCGCAACACATCGCTTCGCCATGCCCGCGAGTATACCGCCGCCGGGACGCCGTTCACCCGTCGGGCCATTCCCCGGTGAACACCTCGACCGCCGGCCCCGTCATCGTCACCGCCGCGTCGTCCGCCGGCCACTCCAGCCGCAACCCCCCCCCCGGAAGGTGAGCCGTCAGCGTCCGGTCGGTCCGCCCGGTGACGACCCCCGCCACCGCCACCGCACACGCCCCGGTCCCGCACGCCAGCGTCGCCCCGCTGCCCCGCTCCCAGTGATACACCTCAACCTCGGTCCGTGATAAACCGCCGGTTCGATCCTTCCGGGGGCGAACGAAGTGAATGTTCATCCGGTTCGGAAACGCGGGGTGGCGCTCGAGCTCCGCCCCGAGCCCGGGCCGTTCCAGCGGCCGGTCGTCGTCGACGAACAGCACCGCGTGGGGGTTGCCCATGCCTACAAACACCGCGCCGTCCAGCCGCCCGTCGAGCTTACCCTCGTCCACCGGCACCCCCGGCAGGTCCAGCACCGGCCGCCCCATGTCCACCGCCACCGTCTCCACCTTCCCGTCGCCGCCGAGCGTGTACGCCAGCGACAACACCCCGTTTCCCGTCTCGACCAGCATGGGGTTGGCGGTATGCACTTCCGGCGGCCCGAGCCGGTGGTCGTGGACGAGCTTGCAGACGCAGCGGACCCCGTTCCCGCACATCTCCGCCTCGCTCCCGTCCGCATTGAACATCCGCATCCTCACCCCCGGAAGTCGCCCCTGCGCATCCGGGGCCGCGTCGCCGGAAGAGGGCAGGGCGAGGATCAGCCCGTCGCCGCCGACGCCGAAGTGCCGGTTTGCGACCGCCACCGCCAACGCCGCGGGGTCGTCAACGGTTTCGGTGAACCCGTCGACGTAGACATAATCGTTCCCGAGCCCGTGCATCTTGGTGAAACGCATGGCCACGAGTATAGAAATCTCGCTCCGAAGAAGAGGGAAAGTGGTCTAACGTAAAAGGCTCAGTTGCCGGCCGCCCGCGGGAGGGGGCGTACCACAGGCAACACATGTTACTTGCGGGCGTCGCCGGTCAACTGCAGCCGGTGGTTAGCCCGCCCTTCCTGTGTATCCAAACAACCAAAGGTATTCCTCGTCAAGCGTCAGCATTGCATCTGCTGCCGCTTTGATCTCGTCATGCAAGGCCTCAACGTCTTGCTCGATCAGGTAGCCAACGTTTGGATAAGGCTTGTAACGACGGGGGAACCGAAACCATTCTACCCACTTGTACTCGAACGGCTGGAAAGGTCCATCCGTGAAACGAACGTGCTCGATGTCATGGCTCTGGGGTGACCGAACCTTGGTGATGTAGTCGCTGTCGATACATTTGAACTCACAGCGCGTGACGTTGGTTCGTGTCGCAGAAATCGCCGAAAGCACCTTTCGCCATTTGGCGTTGCTCATCCACGAATGCTGAAAGTGGCCCGAATGTTTTCGGTAGTGACGCTGCTGGTCAAACTGTAATGTGTCGCTCGACATGGCGGGCTAACAATGATTAGAAAGAAATAAATCCGTATAGCGTCCGCCCACAAGAACTCATCATCGTTGGGTCAATCAGGTTGTCAAGGGTCTTTGAGGGTTTTGCGCATCGCGGTGGGCGGCAAACGGAGGCGTGGAATACGGAATTTCGGGGGAGACGTGCGGTCGGTCGGGTGCGCACGGTTGGACCGCGATCTGCGACAAAAATCACGTGACGTGCAAATTTTTTCAAATCGTTTCGCCCCCGGGAGCTGCGCGGTGGGTGGCGGGGTGACGGGGGCAGATTTCGCGCACAAAACGGGCGTAGCGTCCCCTGGTGTCGGCCCCGTTGGCCGGCGGGACCCCGGTACAGGCAAGGCCGGGCCCGCCCGCGGCGGACGGCCGGGTCGAGTGACCGCGTGTCGGCGGCGATGCCACGGGTACCACCTTGTCGGAAACCCCGTGGGTCCACGGCACCAGCGGCTCGGCCGGGGGCGCACGCCTGGGTCGTTCCGACCCGTTGAACCGCCAAGGACGCCAAGAGCGCCAAGGGAAACAAAAGGCATTGGGGTTTTGCTTCTGCCTTCCTTGGCGACCTCCGCGTCCTTGGCGGTTCAACGGATTGAACGATCACCACCCCGCCGCGGCGGCCGCGAAGCGGTGGGGTGGGGGCGTGGGGTGCTCGCTCTTTGGCAAGTCGGTGGTGGTTTGCGTAACGCCCGGGGGCGGCCGCCCCCGGGCTTTGGTGTGGGGTGTTGCGGTGTTCCGAGGTTCCGGGGGTCAGCGGGCGGTGACGCGGCGGTCGGGGAGGGGGCAGGACGGGGACTGGGTCGTGAGCTGGGTCAGCAGCTCGTCGAGGTCGACGGTGGCGAAGGTGGTGGCCGAGTCGGACATGGCGTAGGGGACGACGAGGTGGCCGCGGTGGGCCAGGGCACCGCAGGTGTAGACGACGTTGGGGACGTAGCCGTCGCGTTCCTCGGCGTTGGGGACGATGAGGGGCTGGTCGAGGTGGCCGATCACCTTGGTCGGGTCGTCGAGGTCCAGGAGGCAGGCGCCGATGCAGTACTGGCGGACGGGGCCGACGCCGTGGGTCAGCAGGAGCCAGCCGTGCTCGGTCTCGATGGGCGGGCCGCAGTTGCCGATCTGGACGAACTCCCAGGGGTACATGGGGGCGGTGAGCTTTTGGCACTCGTTCCAGAAGTGGACGTTGTCGGACTTCATGACGAACATGTTTTCGCCGTCGAGGCGGGAGATCATGTAATAGAAGCCGTCGATCTTGCGGGGAAACAAGGCCATGCCCTTGTTCTGTACGTAGCGTCCGTTGAGGGTGTGGATCTCGATGCTGTGGAAGTCGTCGGTCTCGAAGAGCTGGGGGAGGATGCGGAAGCCGTTGTAGGCGGTGTAGGTGCCGAAGTAGGTTTGTCGGCCGTCGTCGTCGGTGAAGTGGGTG
>JBCCRT010000097.1:0-10990 GCA_039201235.1 Planctomycetota bacterium | reverse complement strand
TTCGAGAAGTGGCGGCGTGAGAGCCTCTGACCCCTCCGATGAACACGTCGAAGTGGTTCCGCCGTCCGACCGCGGGGCGATGGTCGCCGCGATCGGCGACGCGTTCGCCGAGCACCCGATGATCCCGGCGGACCCGACGGGTGGCAAGTCGCGGCTGATGGCGGTGGCGATGCTCGACGCGTTCGCCGACGCGCCCGACCACCGCTGGTTCGGCGTCCGCCGCGGGGGGGAACTGGCGTGCGTGGCGTTCGTGTACGGGTACGGCTACGACCCGCCGCTACGCAAGATGCCGCGGATGCTCTGGCGGATGGTGCGCATGGTGGGTCTGCGCAAGGCGGTCACCTACGGCCGGCTGATGTCGGAGAAGCACCCCGGCGACGACCGCCGGCTCCAGCTGCTGATCCTGGGCACCGCCGCCGCGCACCAAGGCAAAGGGCTGGGCCGGGTCATGATGCGGCACGTGATCGGCTTCGCCGAGGGGCGCGGCTACGACGCCGTGGTGCTCGAAGTCGCCAAGCACACCCCGGCCTACGGCTTCTACGAGCGGGAGGGATTCGTGGTCGAGAAAGAGATCGCGTTGCCCGAGATGCCGCTGGTGTACATGCGGCGGGAGATATCCCGAGCCGTTTAGCGGGGGCGGCGGAGCCGCCCGCGTCTAGGGCCTGACAACGACTTGGTGCCGCGGGACGCTGCGCGTCACCCGCTAAACGTGGTGGTGGTCGTGCCTCACGCCGCGTTCGGCGTGTCGGTCTCGTTTCCGGCGTCCCAGAGCTCGAGCGTGTCGTCGGGGTCGGCGTCGGGGTCGATGCCGTCGGCCAGGTCGCGGGCGCGGTCGATGATGGTCTGGCTCACCTCGGGCATCGGGTAGTGCTCGCGGAGGAACATCCGCAGCTGCATCGACTCGGCGACGCGGAAGTAGACCACGCGGTTGATGCGGTTGGTGGCGAAGGTCACGGCCCGGGCGAGGCGGTGGCGGGACGCGGCCATGAGCAGCTCGCCGCCGGGCTCGAAGCCGACGGGCAGGATCTCGAACTGCCAGGCCTGGCGTCGGCTGATGAGCTGGAGCGCCTCGGCGTCGAAGTTCTGTTCGTCGAGGTCGATCGTGCCGGTGAAGCGGTGGTACTGTTCGATCCAGGCGGCCTCGATGGACTGGAGCGTGACGTCGAACATCTGCTCGGCGAGGACACCGAAGGGCAGCCGGCGGGTTTTCTGGGCCTCGACGATCTCGAAGACCTGCTGCTCGGTGAGCACGCCGTTTTCGATGAGGATCTGGCCGATGCGGATGGGGGCGGGTTCGGGCAAGGCGGGGCTCCAAGGCGGTTGCGGAGTACGCTTAAGCATCGTCGCGTGGGGTCCGCGGGATTAGCGGGACGGTCGGGTAGAGGCCTTGCGGCAAGCCCGGTGTCCGCACAGACCGCGCAGCCCGCAGGGGAGCAGGTCGACGCGGCGGCGGGTTGGGTTTTTGGGTCCCGGCTTTTGCGGGGCGGGGCGCGACGGGTCAGTCGGGGCTGAGGACGTCGATGCGGTCGGGCTCGATGAGGTTGAGCCGGGTCGAGGGGTCGTACTGGGTGCTGCCGACGACGCCGACGAGTCGGCCGAGCATCTGGACGGTATCGACGTCGGCGGGCTCGAGGTAAGCGATGGTGCGTCGGCCGGTGGGGTCGAGCAGGCGGAAGAGCTGGGGCTGGTTCCCGCCGGTGTGGACAGTCGAAGCGGTGAGGATGCCTACGGCGTCGTAGCCCCCGGAAGTACCCCCGGGAGTTGCCGCGGGAGTGCTCTCGGAAGGATCGGACGCGTTGGCGGCGGGAACCACAACCGACGCGGTGGAGTCGGTCGGGTCGGCTTCCGGAGCGGCTTCCGGGGTGGCTTCCGGGGTCACGGGCTCACCGACCTCGGCGGCCACGGCGTCGACCTTCCGCATCGCCAACGCCAGCTCGCGGTTACGTTCGAGCTCGGTCAGCCGGGCCTGCACGATGGCCATGTCGTTCGCCCCGAGGTCCGCGAGCGAGGCGGCGTCTGCGTAACCCCGGACCATCTTGGCGATCGGCTGCTCGGACACCGGCAGGGTGAAATACGGCAGCATCGCCACCTCGACGGCCCGCAGCATCTCGTCGCGGGCCTCGGTCGTCACCGCCGCGTCGGGCAAGGGCACGTCCACGTCCGGGTTGTCGAGCAGGTCCGCGTCCGCGGCGGCCGAGGGGCCCGCTTGCTCCGCAGTGGTCTCGATCTCGAGGGTGATTTGTGGGACGGCGTCGGGCTGCGCTTCGACTACGGCCGGGGGCGGCGGGGTAACCACGACTACCGGCTCGGGGGCCGGCGGGACGACCTCGGCCGGATCGGGGGCGGGGGTGAACACGGGATCGGGGGCCGGCCGCGGCGTCGGTGGGCCGACCGCGGCGGGTGCCGGCTCGGGGCTGGTTTGCGGGGCGACGCGTTCCGGGGTGATCCCTTCCGGGGGTGGGGGGGTGTTGCCGACCGGAGCGACCGACCCGGGGGGCAGGAACACGAACGCGCCGACCGGCGGTTCGATCTTGTAGGCGTTATTGACCGTCGCCACGATGCGCACGGTGTCGCCGGCATCGAGCTTCAGCAGGTTGCGGTAGCTGTCGGCCGGGCCCTTCGTGGCGTGCGCCGCGTTGACCGGCGTGTTGTCGACCTCGACCACGCCCCGCGTGCCGTCGCCGCGGACGTTGATGTTCTTGCGTTCGACGAAGCAGAACACGCCCTCCGGGCAGGCGATCTTGTACCAGCCGAACAGTTCTGCCTCGACCCGCACCCGCGTGCCCTGGTTCATGCTGCCGACTTCGTAGTACGCCCGGCCCGCGCCGGAGCGGACCTGCACGATCGGGTCGCGGACGACCGCGTCGAACGGCGGCTTGGGGGCGTCTTGGGCGGTCACCGGCGGGACCAGACAGGTGAGCAGGGCCAGCACGCAAAGCGGCGTGGCCGGTCGGAGCGGGGACGCGGGGTGCTTGGGTTTCATGGCGGGTTCTCGGGTGACCTGGGACCCCTCTTCCGATCAGACGTGTCCGCCGGTGAGCGGTTCCCGGTGGGCAACGGATCGGACGCCAGAGGTTGTAGGCCGGTGCTGATCGCTTTTCATCATAACCCCCCGCCCGACGGGTCGCGTGACCGCGGGGTGGCGTAGCGGGTGAACCCGGACCGATCCGTTCCGTAGCATGTCGTGGATGCGACCCGACCCCGCTTCACTATCGGACCGACCCCGCCGCCGCCGCCGCGGGTGGTGGGCGGTGCTGCTGCCGGCGGCGGTGCTGGCGGGTGTATCGCAATACGCCGGGCCCCGTCTCGCCGCGGCGCAGGACGGCGAACCCGACCCTACCGCCGCGGCCGACTCCGAAGCCCCCGCGTCGGCGCGGCCGAGCGTCCGCGTCGCCATCGGCTACGACGACGCCCGCCTGCGCCTGGGCCGGGGCATGCCCACCGGCGCCGGCGTCGCCTTCGCCCACGTCGAGGGGCAGCCCGGACGCTACGCCCCCGACCTGCAGGGGCCGGCCTACGAGGGCGTCGCCTTCTCGTTGCGCTCCGGGCCCTCCGAACCCTTCGCCCACGCCACCTCCACCGCCCGCGTGATCTACGGCAGCACCGGCCTCGCCCCCGGCGTCGAGGTCGTCCACTGCATGACCTCTGCCGGCTTCCTCGGCCCGCTGCACCTCAACGCCGGCACCACCGCGCCGCCCGTCACCCTCGCCGATACGAAGACCCCCTTCCCCCCCCGAGTGTTCAGCCACTCGTGGATCGGCAGCCCGCCCGACGACCAGGCCGCCGTGGTCCTCCGCCGCGTCGATCATCAGATCGACACCCGCGAGCTGGTCATGTGCGTCGGGGTCAACAACGGCCGGCACACGCCCGTCCCGCCGCTGCTCGCCAGCGCGTACAACGTCATCGCCGTGGGCACGGCCGACGGCAACAACTCCGGCGGGGTCACCTCGCTCGACGTGCCGGGCCGGGTTAAGCCCGACCTCGTCGCGCCCTGGGGCCCGACCAGCTTCACCACCCCCGTCGCCGCCGCCGTCGCCGGCCTGCTCGTCGAACAGGCCGACCGCCTCGCCGACGCCGGCCACCCCACCGCCGGCCGATCCGAGGTGATCAAAGCCGCCCTTCTCGGCGGCGCGACCAAGCCCGACGCCTGGGACGCGTCGCCCGACAACCAACCCCTCGACCGGCACCTCGGCGCGGGCATGGTCAACGTCGACCGCGCCCTGCGAATCCTCGCCGCCGCGCCCCTCACGCCCGGCGACACCTTCAAACGCCTCTTCGGCTGGTCCGCCCCCACCGTCGAACGCGGCCAGACCCTGAGTTATTCGTTAGAGCTTCCGGGGGACACCGGCCCCGCGTCGTTCACCCTCGTGTGGAACCGCCGGATCGATGGCCGCGTCGCCGTCGGCACCCGCCGCGACACCGGGCAACGCGTCGGCGTCTGGCTCGACGCCCCCCGCGTCGCCGACCTCGACCTCCGCCTCGTCGCCCTCGCCGACGACGGCACCGAGTCGGTCCTCGCCCGGAGCGTCAGCCGCGTCGACAATGTCGAACACGTTCACCTCCCGTCGTTGACCCAAGGCACCTACCGCCTCGAGATCGTCCGCGACGCCGACCACGACCCGCTCGACGAACCGTGGGACGCCGCCCTGACGTGGGCGATCGACAAACCCCAATGAACCGGCCGGTGTCTTCCGGGGGTAGCGGGCGGTTTCAACCGACCGCCGTTACCCTGTACCCCTCGGCAGAGCATCGCTCGTTCCATCAAAGGGGGCCACCCGTCATGTCGATCCGCGCCATTCTCCTCTCCGGGCTCATCTCGATGTCCACGACCCTGATCGGCTGCGGCGAATCCCAAGACCCGACCGTGCCTGAAGCCGCGACCGATGCGCGGCCGCAGATCAACACGCCGGTATCGTCCGCCGCCGACCGATTGCCCCCGGGCTATCCCGAAGATTCGGGCGACGGCCTGATCGTGGTCAATTTCGAGCACCTGGCCAAGACGGAACTTGAGGCCGCACTGCGACGTGTCGTGGACAACCTCGACTTCGGGGGCGAAGACCCCGATAAGGCCGAGTTCCAACGCGGCATGATCGACGGCGCCTGGTCCGCTCTCTTTGATGAGATCAGCTACCGGCAGTTCATCCTGGCCGACCACGGCATCAACGCCGCCGCCCTCGCCGGCCCGTTCGGTGAGGGCGAAGACTTGAGCCACCACGGGATCGCCGCGTGGGTCCGTCTCGACGAGCCCGGGCAAGCCGACCAGACCGCCCGTGCTTTGGCCGGGCTGCGCATGATCGACACGGGCAACGACTTCGCCGCGATCGATCCCCCGCACGGTGCTTGGTCACGGGCGGCATGGAAACGCTCCGAAGACGCGGCGCATATGCCGGAATCGGCCGACGCCTCGGCCGCAACCCCGGGCCCCGACGCCGGGGAACGATGGCCGATCGCCGATCTGGTGCCCCCCGATATGTCGCTCGTCGTGGTCAGCCCGGAACTCTCCATCGAACCCTGGGAACTCATCGGCCTGCAGCCCAAGCATCTGCGATCATCGGACGACGACCGAGATGCCTTCTTTACCCGCATGATCGAAACGATGGGGGAACTCGAACGCTTTGTGTTCGCGTTGCGTTGGTCTCCCCGTTTCCACTACAAACAAGTCTTGGTTTTTACCGAAGAACACGCGGCGGCTGACTTCGAGAAACTAAGACAGCAGTTGTCTCGATACCCGCCCAACGAACACGTCGATCCGAACAGCACGGAGGTACGTTTGATGCAGTTCTTGTTGGAGCAACCCTTGCAACAAGAAGGTCGGTGCCTCAGTTTCACGCTGGACGACGACGAGATCAACCAACCGATGATCCTGCTGAAACCCGAAACCCTCATGATGCCCCCGCTCGCCGCCGCGGCCTTCCTCGGCCGCGAGTAGCGGGCGGATTCATCCGCCCGTGCCTTCCGCCTCTCGATCCCCGAACGCAAACCCAAACAACCCAGCCGCCGCCACCGACAGCCCGGCGCTCCACACAAACACCGCCGTCAGCGACGCCTCCGCGACCCAGCCGCCGGCGAGGTTGCCGACGATCCGGCCCGTGCCGTAGACCGCCACCGCGTACAGCCCTTGGATCGAGTGGCGGTACGTCGGGTCCGCCCGCCCGTCCAGGTAGATCGGCGGGGCCACGTGCACCACCAGCACCATCACCCCGTGCAGCACCTGCGTCCCCACCGCCACCGCCACCGTCGGTGCAAAACCCAGCAGCGCGAACCGGCCCGCCATACACAACGCCCCCGCCACCATCAGCCCCCGCAGCCCCAGCCGCGCCACCAGCCAGCCGAACCCGAGCATGAAACCGATCTCGATCACCACCCCCAGGTTCGCGATCAGACCCACCCACTCGGCCCCGATCCCGATCCGCTCGGTCAGGTATACCGGATAGAACCCGTAGTACGCCGCGATCGCAAGGTGCAGCAGCAGCATCGCCAGGCAGAACACCAACGCGTGCGGTTCCGCCAACGCCTTCGCCGCCGCCAAAGTGGGCAGCCGCTTGCGGCTTAGCCCATCGACATCTTCCTCCTGCACCCCCACCTCCCTCCCCGGCAGCGAAAACGCGTTGGCCACCCCCACCCCCGCGCACACCGCCGCCGCCGCGATCGCCGCCCCCGTGTCCACCGTCCCGGCCCGCAACAAGAAGTACAGCCCCAGCGACGGCACGATGAACCCGAATGTTCCGTACACCCGCACCATGTGATACGCCGGCGACAAGCGACCCGCCACCTCCCGCGCCGCCCGCCGCTCGAAGTACAGCCCGTCCTGCAACGCCGTGATCGGCGCGAACGCCAACGCAAATAAACCGTGTACCCACAGCAGCGTCCAGAACCCCGACACCCCGGAAAGCCACGCCAGCGACCCGCCCGTCGCCGCCAGCAACACCCCCAGCAGCACCCGCCCCGACACCCGCGTGTCCGCCAGGGCCGTGCTCAACACCGGGCTCATCACGATGCCCAACCCCGTCAGGCTCAGCACCACCCCGATCTGCGACATCCCCAACCCCCGCTGCGACAGGAACACCGACAGGTACGGCAACACCGCGCCCATCACCGCAAACGAAAGAAAATACTGCCGCTTGATCGCACCCAAGGCCGCGGATGATAGCGTGATCGTTTAAAGCCCACGGCCGGCGGACGTGGGCCGGCCCGGTTCAACTACAATCCCGCCCCCATGACCGACCCACCCACCACCGCCGCGGCCACTTCCGGGGGCGGGGGCACGTTCTACGTCACCACCCCCATCTATTACGTCAACGACAAGCCGCACCTCGGCCACGTCTACACCACGATGGTCGCCGACGTTGTCGCCCGCTACCACCGGCTCCGCGGCGACGACACCTTCTTCCTCACCGGCGTCGACGAACACGCCGCCAAGGTCGCCGACAAGGCCGCCGAGCACGGCAAAACCCCGCAAGAATGGGCCGACCTCAACGCCGCTCAGTTCCGGGGTACGTTCGAAAAGCTCGAGATGACGAACGACGACTTCGTCCGCACGTCCTCCGACCACCACAAGCAGAAGGTCACCGAGTACGTCGCCGCCCTGATCGCGTCCGACGACATCTACCCCGGCACCTACGAGGGCTGGTACGACGCCGGCCAGGAAGAATACGTCCCCGACAACAAGGCCCAGGCCCAGGACTACAAGTCCGAAGTCAACGGCAAGCCCCTGGTCAAGAAGAGCGAGAAGAACTACTTCTTCCGTTTATCCAAGTACGTCCCCGCCTTGCTCGAACACTTCGAAGCCAACCCGCAGTTCGTCCAACCCGACGCCCGCCGCAACGAGATCGTCAACCGCATCAAGGAAGCCCAGGACGTCCCGATCTCCCGCACGGGCTCGGGCGGCTGGGGCATCCCCGTCCCCGGCGACGAGGACCAAACGATCTACGTCTGGATCGATGCCCTGTTCAACTACCTGACTTATGTCGATCGCGACGAGCGTCGGCACTACTGGACATACGTCAACGGCCCCGACCGATTTCAGCTCTTCGCCTCTGGGGGCGGGGCGACGCATTTCATTGCCAAAGACATTCTCTGGTTCCACGCCGCGATCTGGCCCGGCATGCTGCTCGCCTTGCAGAAGTGCCCGGGCTACGAATGGTTGAATCTTCCGGGGCAAGTTTACAGCCACAGCTACTGGGTCAGCGAGTCCGGCGAGAAGATGTCCAAGAGTCTGGGCAACTTCCTCGATCCTGCCGCCATCGACAACTACGTCGAAGAGTTCGGCCTTGATGCCTTGCGCTACTTCCTCGCCACCCGCGGACCGCTCGGCACCACGGACAGCGCTTTCAGCCCCGACCTGTTTATCGAGGTCTATAACGCCGATTTGGCCAACACCTTCGGCAACTCCGTGTCGCGGGTGACAAACATGATTGGAAAGTACTTCGGCGGGGTCGCCCCATCGCCGGGGCCCGTTCCGGTGATTGATACCGACACCCCGACGTCGAAGTATGTCCCGCCGTCGGACACGCCTTGGGATTTGATCGGCGATTACGAGACCTACTTCGAGCTGCTGCGGCTCGACACGGTCGCCGAGTACTCGGCTCTGTGTCAGGTCAACATGGTCGATATCTACATCGAAAAAACCCAGCCGTTCAAGCTTGCGAAAGACCCGGGAAACCTGCCGATGGTCGGGACGATTCTTTATAACTGCGTGGAAAGTTTGCGGATCGCGTCGCTGATGCTGTGGCCGTTTATCCCGGACGCCTGCGAGAAGTTCTGGTCGCGGATCGGCTGTGACTACGCCGAGCAGATGCGGGCGAACGGGGGCAAGGGGAAGCTCGACGAGTGGGTGAAGTGGGGGCGGTTGGAGCCGAGCACGCCGATCGAAAAGGGCGAGCCGTTGTTCCCGCGGTATCAGGTCGAGAAGAAGTAGACACGCCGGGCAGACTTACGTTGGCGGTCGCCTGCGCGGCGGGCGGCAGGGGCTCTGCCCCTGCACCCCGGGAGAGAAAGGTGCGGTTATTCGATGGGGATGACGCCGTTTCTCGGTTCGATGGCGGTGAAGAGGTTTTGGTCGAGGTCCCAGCGGTAGGCGGCGGCGGGGGCGGCGAGGCGGCCGTCGAGGGTTAGCTGGACTTGTTTGCGGGGCAGGGCGGTGAAGAGGACCGAGCGGTTGGACTCGGTATAGACCATGCGGTCGGACTCGAGGTTTGAGGTGCCCTGGGCGACGCGGACCCGGCCGTCGGCGGTGACGGCGCGGATCTGGGCGGCGGGGGCGTCGCCGGCGAGGAAGACGCCGAGGCCGCCGGTCTCGGTGAGGTCGGCGGTGAGCCGCTCGGCGTTGAGCTTCAGCGGCGGTTCCTCGTCCGCCTCACCGTTGCCCGTCCCCGTCGCTCGCGAAACTTCCGGGGGGCGGTGGAGCATGAAGACGTCACCGGTGAGTTGGAGGTCGTTGGCGCGGGCGTCGAGGAGTAGCTGGTCTTCCCAGGCGAAGAGGGTGAGGCCGCGGCCGGCGAAATCCACGGCGTCGTTGGTCTGGGCTTCCTGTTCATCGCTGCGATAATCCTCGAGGAGCATGCGGCCGCGGGTGGGGATGCGGACCTGTTCGACGTGGAGGTGGTCGTCGACGGTGGTGGCGTTGGTGAGGTTGGGGGGCTGGTTGATGAAGCGGAGTTCGCGGCCGAGGAGGGTGACGCGGGTGAGGGGGTTGTCGTCGCCTTCGGGCCCGATCACGCCGGGGCCGATTCCGGGGGCGGGGGGGGCGTAGCTTTGGGCGGTGAACTGGACCTGGTCGTCGCGGTCGTCGGGGTCGGCGGTGGCGACGGCGAGGCGGAGGTCGAGCGTTGGGTTGCCAGCGGCTTCGCTGCGCTCAGGCCGCGGCGTGGGTGGATCCAAGTCTTGGGGGGCGAAGGTGAGGTCGAGGCGGTGGGCGTCGAGGGAGGTGTCGTCGTCGGCGGAGGCGGAGTTGGAGCGGACGTCGCCGAGGAAGCGGGCGGTGCCGGCGGCGTTGTCGAAGGTCATGGACCGGGACCAGGCGACGTTGAGGCGGGCGGTGGGGTCGTCGGGGTCGACGCGGGCAGTGAACCGGCCGGGGCCGAGCGCGTCGGCGGTCTGGTCGGTCTCGTGGAGGATGAGGTGGACGCCGGCGAGCTCGGCGTCGGGGCGGGTGAGGGTGGCGGGGTTATGGTCGTTTTCGCCGAAGAGGGCGAGGCGTTTGTCTTGGGGGTCGGCGTCGAGGGCGTGGGCGGTGAGGCGGGTGGGGCCGTCGTCGGGGTCGCGGAGTTCGACATCGACTTGGCCGAGAGCGCGGAGGCGGGTGACCTGGAGGTCGGGGGTGGTAGAGGGGGAATCCGGGTTTTCGTTGCGCAGCGGCCCCGGCTTGGGGGGGGCGAGGTCGAGGGTGAGTTGGCGGGCTTGGAAGGTGGTGTCGGGCTGGGTGGCGCGGACGCGCTGGGCGGGGGTGTCGGGGTCGGCCAGGGCGACGAGGGTGCGGGGCTGGGGGTCGCCGTCGAGGCCGGGGGCGAGCTGAAGGGCGAGGGAGTGGCCACGGAGGTCGAGGCGTTGCTCGGGGTCGTCGGGGGCGGCGAGGGCGCGGACGTTGCCGAGGAAGGTGGCGGAGTCGAGGGCGAGGTTGGTGGCCAGCGGGTTGGGGGTATCCGGGTCTTCGCTTCGCTCGGGACCCGGCTTGGGTTGGGTGAAGGTGAGGTTGAGGCGATCGCGGAACGTGACGTCGAGTTGTTGGTCTTCGGTGGTGAGTCGGCCGGGGCCGGTGATGTGGCCGTGGGCGTCGCGTTGGCGGAGTTGGAGGTCGTGGCCGGTGAGGGTGCCGAGGTCGGGGGCGGTGACGCGGAGGGGGTGCGCGGGTGAGCCTTGGGCGGCGAGGGTTTCGCCGGCGGTTTGGTAGGCGACGGTGGCGGCGGCGACGCGTCGGCCGTCGGCGGTCTCGGCGACGGCGGGGGTGCCGACGAGGGTGAGCCCGGCGTCGCCGGGGCCGAGGGCGGGGTCG
>JBCCRT010000096.1:0-11178 GCA_039201235.1 Planctomycetota bacterium | reverse complement strand
TCGAGGGCGACGAACCGGGGGTCGAGCTGGTGAACCGGCGTGACCCGCGGCTGGAGCGTTTTGGGCTGCCGGGGGCGGAGCTGGAGCTGTGGTTGGACCCGGACCGGCTGCGGCCTCGGCGGACGGGTCGGGCGGTGACGGACGCGGACGGGCGGTTCGCGATGCCGGTGGACGCCGAGGGGGCGGGGCTGCTGATGCTGGACGTGCATCTGGACACGCGGCGGGACGGGTTCGCATCAGTGAGCGACGCGTTCGTCCTCCCGGGGGCGGGGGCGGATCGACGCATCGTGGTGACAATGAAACGTGGCGAGGCGGGCACGCTGCCGGGGCGGGAGAACATCGTGGACCAGACGCTGCGGGAGGCGGAGCCGTTTTTGCGGGATTAGGTTGATGGGGTGGGGCCCACGGTCGGAGACCGTGAGCTTCTGGCCGCTCTCTTGGGTTCGTGTCGATGGTGCGACGGGCGAGCAAAAACACGGTCGGGGGGCGGTCGTCTTACCGGCTCGGGTCGGGGGGGGTGCTGTACGTGTTGGTGACGGGGGTGATCCTGGCGGCGGCGATCTACACGCAGGCGAACCTGTTGTTCTGGGGGTTCGGGCTGATGGTGGGCGGGGCGTTGGTGTCGGTGCTGCACGCGGCGGCGGCGCTGTCGGGGCTGCGGGTGCGTCGGGTGGTGGCGCGGCACGGGGCGGCGGGCGAGGTGCTGCCGCTGCGGTACGAGATCGAGAACCGGGCGTGGTGGCCGGTGTTTGCGTTGACGGTGCGGGAGGCGTGGGGCCGGGGGTCGGTGGGCTGGCGGAAGGCAGGGCCGGCGGCGGGTCCGCACGCGCCGCTGGGCGGTCCGCCGGAGGCGTGGGTGATGCACCTGGGCCGGGGCCAGACGACGCAGGCGGTCGCGCCGTGTCGGCCGCGGCGGCGGGGGCGGATCGGTTTCGAGCGGGTCGTGGTCAGCACGTCGTTCCCGTTCAGCTTCATCGAGAAACGGCGGAGCTTCGACATCGCGGACGAGGCTTTGGTGTTCCCGGTGCTATACCGGGTGCGGCGGTCGCTGCTCTCGACGCTGGCGGCGGCGGACGGCGAGGGCGGGCGAGCCGCGGCACGGGCGGGCGGAAGCGAAGAGTTCTACGGACTGCGGGCGTACCGGCCGGGCGACCCGCCGCGGACGATCGACTGGAAGCGGACCGCCCGTGTCGGCGAACCCGTGAGCCGGGAGCTGACCACGCCGCGTCCGCCACGGCTGCGGCTGGTGCTGGACCTGCGCGAGACCCCGCCGATCGCCGCGGGCGGGCGGCGCGGGGCCCACGGCACGCTCGGCCCGAGCATCGACAGCGGCCGGCAGCTCGAGGAACGCGCGATCAGCCTCGCCGCGTCGCTGGTCTGCGAGGCGCACCTGAGGGGCCACCGCGTCGCGCTGCGGGTGCTGGGGGCTGACGCCCCGGCGTTCCGGCCGGCACACCTCCCCAGCCACCGGACCCGGATGCTCGAGACGCTCGCCGAGCTGGACCTCACCCGGCGGGACCCCTCGGCCGGGGCCGGGGCGGCGGGCGACGTGGTTGTCTGGCCCGGCCGCGGCGCGGCGCTGCCGACCCGACCCAACGTCGGCCACCGCGGGGCGACCGTGCTGGGCGCCGCTGACTTCGAGCGTTACGTCACCCGCCCCACCGGCTGGGCCGAGGTCGCCGCCCCCGGAAGCGCCCCCGGAAGCGTGGCACCTGGGGGCAACGGGTCTGGGGGTGACGGGTGAATATCGTGCAGCTCTTCCACCGGCTGGTGTACGCCCAAGTGCTGTTGGGGATCACCGCCTCGTGCATGGCCGAGCGCAACCCCGGGCTGCTGCTGGTCGCCGGGGCGGTCGGGGCGATGTCGTGGTACGTGACCGAGGGGCCGCGCAGCCGGACCATCCCGCGCTGGGCGGTCAACGCCGGGGCGCTCGGGGCAGTGGCGGTGTTGGCGTTCGAGCTCACGACCCGGCGGGCGGACGTGGTGGCGGCGATGGGCCACTTCACGATGGCGCTGCAGCTGCTGATGCTTTACGCCAGAAAGAGCGAGCGGGAGTACGCCCAGCTCCTGGTGCTGAGCCTGCTGCAGATGATCGGGGCGAGCGTGCTGTCGGTGTCGATGATCTACGGGGTGGTCCTGGCGGCGTACTGCGTGCTGGCGTTGGCGACGGCGTTGCTGTTTCACTTGAGCGCGAGTGCCGAGCGGGTGCACCAGGCCAACCGCCGGGCCGCGGCCGGCGGGCCGGCACCGCCCCGGCCCGCCGCGGTCGCGGGGCCGGCGGCGCGGCGGCAACTGCGCTACCTCGGGTTGGTGATCGCGGCGGTCAGCGGCGGCGTCGCCGTCGCCGTGTTCCTCGCCGTGCCGCGGACGGGTAAGACCAGCCTCGACCTCGGCGGGGCCACCGCCGGCGGGTCGCCGCAGACCGGCTTCACCGAGACCGTCCGCCTCGGGGCCGGGCCCATCGGCTCGGGCTCCCGCGAGCCGCTGCTGAACCTCACCGTCCTCAGCCACGACCAGAACATCGGCTGGGAGAACGACCCCTGGCTGGTCCGCGGCGCGGCCCTGGACGCCTACGACCCCCAGAACCACACCTGGTACCGCTCGCCCTTCGCGCTGGCCTCCGACCGGGTGTTTGACGTTGCACGCTTCGGCCGGACCGCCGACGATGCCGTCGCCCCGCCGCCCGACCCCGACGATCCAACCCCAAGCCGATACCTCGACCCCGGCCCCGGCCCCGGCCCCGGCCACCGCTACACCGCCGAGGTCGCCCTCCGCGACACCCGCCAACGCACCCTCTTCGGCGTCGTCGCCGCCCCGATGCGGCTCGGCTCGTCGGGCTTCCACCTCCTGGACCTCGGCTCCGACGGGCTGGGCACCTTCGCCCTCAGCCCCATCGATCAGCAGATGCGGGCCACCGACGCCATCCTCGGCCCGCTGACCTACCGCATCGACTGGCCCATCACCCGACCCCACGCCAACCGCGGCGACGGCGTCGGACGGCCCCCCGGCATCGACGAACTCGACCCCCGCCTCACCACCGCCACCCTCGGCCCACCCCCCCGCCTCGTCCCCGGAAATCAAACCGCCCGAAACAGAACCTCCGCAAACAACACCATCGAATCCCGGACCACGGCCCCCCGCACCCGGGAGAGCGCGCACGGCCCGGCGGTCATCGACCGCCAGACCTACGCCCGCCGCTGGGACGTCGAGCCCGAGCGTTACCGCCGGCTGGCGCAGGAGGTGCTGCGTCAGGCCGGGCTGCAGCGCGACCCCGCGGCCCGCAGCACGCCCGACGACCTCCGCGTCGCCGCCGCCTTGGCGGACCACCTGCGCCGGCGGTACGCCTACGACCTGGGCAACCCACCGGCCCGCGACGGGGCCGACCCCACGTCGGTCTTCCTCTTCGAGAGCCGACGCGGGCACTGCGAGCTCTTCGCCGCGGCGCTCGTGGGCCTCTGCCGGTCGGTCGGCGTCCCGGCGCGGATGGTTACCGGGTTCCACGCCAGCGAGTTCAACACGCTCGGCGGCTATTACGTCGTCCGCCCGACACACGCCCACGCCTGGGCCGAGATCGACGCCGGCGCCGGCGTCGGTTGGGTCACGCTCGACCCCACACCGGGCGACGAGGTCCGCGC
This sequence comes from Planctomycetota bacterium, assembly GCA_039201235.1. Classification (GTDB taxonomy): domain Bacteria; phylum Planctomycetota; class Phycisphaerae; order Phycisphaerales; family Phycisphaeraceae; genus Algisphaera. Next base: position 7,543 of record JBCCRT010000096.1, on the reverse strand, counting down.
TATCCACCGCACGCCCGACGGCGTGCTCGCCGGGCTGCGGCAGGCCTACGAACACGTCGAGTTCGCCTGGATCCGTATGGTCGTCGCCTTCGACAGCCGCACCCGGAAGGAGGTGCTGCATAGCGTCGGCCAGACATTCCGCGCGACCCAACACGGCGGGGCGCGGCGGCTCGACGGCCTGCTCGCCGCCGCCCGCCGGCTGCCCGCCCTGGGGCTCAACCGCCCCGAGGCCCTCGTCATGCTGCTCTGCTCCGCCGGGCTGCTGCTGGCCGCCTTCGTGGCGATCCGACAAACCCTGGCCCGCCGGCGGCGGCTCGCCCGGCTGCGGCTGGACCGCCTGCCCGCCGACGCACGCCGCGGCCTGGGCCGACGCCTGGGCTTCTACCTCCGCATGCTCGATCTGCTCGAACGCCACGGCTACCGCCGGCCCGCCTGGCAGTCCCCCGCCGCCTTCGCCGCCGAGCTCGCCGAGGCCAACCCCCTGCGCTTCGACCCCGTCGTCGCGCTGACCGATACCTTCTACGAGGTCCGCTACGGCGACCGCCCCCTCGACCCCGACCGCCGCCAACGCGTCCGCGCCCACCTCAAGCAACTCGAGGCCTCGTTCGCTCGAAACGCGGCGTGATCGGGCTTACTTCCGAGGGCCGGGGTCGCCGGCGACGATCTCGACCCGGGACTGCTTCGCGTTGCGGTCCTGCCGTGTCACGACCTCGTAGACCGCGTCGTAACGCTCACCGGGTTCGAGGGTGCCGCCGTAGACGACGGTCTGATTGTCGAAACGCTCGGCATCGAGGCGGCTGATGAACGTCGCGTCCCCCGGAACGGCTTGGCGTATCTCCACGTCGATCTTCCGGGGGGTGTCGTTGCGGACGCGGCGGGCCATCACGGCGTGCTGGTCCCAGCCGGCGACGGTCGAGCGGTCGTCGATCGCGACGCCCGGCTCGCCGACACGGCGGAAGACGTTGGCCCCCCGCAGCCGCAGCCAGACATTCTCGCGGTAGATGCGCCGCGTGACGAGCTCGAAGCCGACGTCGGGGTCGGTGCCGAGGTCCAGCTCGAAGTCTTCACCGACCGGGATGTAACGGATCGACTGCCGGGCGAGGAACGACAGGCCCGGCGCGTCGGCGGCTTTGCGGCGGAACACGCGGGCCTGGCCGTCGGGCAGCGGCGAGTCGCCGAGGTCGGACGCGGTGTCGTTGGTCATGAGGTACAGCCGGGCGAGCCGGTCGCCGTACTGCCGCGGCCGGTAGCGGTACTGGACCCGCAGCGGCACCGCCTCGGCGGCGAAGCTGGGCAGCCGCTTACGCATCTGGTTCGGGATGTCCTCGGTGCCTTCGATGGTGAAGATGAAGTATTCGGAGAGGCCCTGCTTGACGATCTGCTTCGGAGCGGCGGGGGCTGCGTCGGCGACCATGCCTTCGGCGACGCCGAGCATCTGCCGCGCGGCGCGGGGACGCATCATCTGGATCTCGTCCCGGCCCAGGTTTTCGTAGTCGCGACCGGACCGCCGGGCCAGCTCGGCGATCTGCTCGACGAGGTTGATCGTGCCGACCACCAGCCGAACCTGCGCGTCGTCGTAGTCCTCGCCCGAGCGGTTGTGGACCGTGACGTGGCCCTCGACCGAGGCGGACGACTCGTCGGCGTCGGCGATCACGACGTAGTCGGCCGACCAGGTCACGCCCGACGTGAAGTAGCTGATCTCAATGGTCGCCTCGCCGGCGTGCTCGCTGCCGACGTTCCAGGTCAGCTCCTGCGGCCGGTCGTGCGGAAAGGTGGTGTCCAGCACATCGAGCTTATCGGCGTGAGACAGGAACCGCAGTTGCACCGACGTCGGGTCAATGAGTGTGCCCGCCCACGAGAACTGCAGCGGATTGTTGCCCTGCCAAAACACGACCTTGCGGGTCTCGCGGACGAGGGTGAGGTCCTCGCTGTTGTAGATCGTCAGCTGCACCGTGTCGCGGTCGGGCACGGTGGAGAGGTCGATGTTCTCGGCCAAGGCGGTTTTGCCGCCAAGGACGCCAAGAGCGCCAAGGAAGGCAACTAGGCAAGGCAAGATTTTGTTTCTGTGTGTGTTAGGCATGATGTCTTTCGCGGATAAATGAACGGTCGGGATTTCAAACCAAAATGACTTCTGCCTTCCTTGGCGCTCTTGGCGTCCTTGGCGGCAAAAGGTTTTCAGTTCCACTGGTTGCGGAAGACGAGTTCGAGGAAGACGGTGACCTTCTCCGCCTCGTCGCCGGCGCGGGCGGGCAGGTCGATGGTGTGGGTCACGACGGACTGGTCGGTCTCGTCGGCCAGCGGATCGGCGGCAAAGCTCGTGGCGTTGCCCAGCACCCACTCGGCGGGCTGGTCGGAACGCAGCCCCAGCTCCTGCCGCAGCGGCTCGATCTGCTCGGCGAGCTTGAGGGTGACAGCCTCGTCCTTGAAGTTCTCGATCTCGTACTTGAGGGTGACCCGCCGGTGGAACAGGTTGCCCGCCACGCGGTCGTCTTTGCGGGCCTCGACGGTGCGTTTGACGACGATGTCCTGCGCGACGCCGAGGAATAGGTCGGCGTGGTTGCCGACGGGGGTGTGGTCCGCCAGGTCTTCGCCGAGGAACGCCGTGGTCGCGTCGCTTCCGGGGGCGTCGCGTTGGAAGATGCGTACTTTGCCCGCGGGTAAGGCTTCGTTGCCCAGGCCGTGTTCCGTGGTGTTTTCGACCCGGTAGTGCATCGGCACGCGGAGCTTGAACTGCGCCGTGTCGAGCCAGCCGAAGCGGTGGAGGTCGGCGGTGTAGGTCTTGGTGACGGGGACGTCGGCGAAGCGCTGGACGAGCATCTGCTTGGTCTGGTTCACGCCGATCGGCTTGAGGAACGTTTCGCCCAGGCCGGCGAAGATCTCGATGTCGGCGTAGGCCTCGCCGGCGAAGTTGCGGACGCGGACGTACTGGCTCAGCGTGAGGGTCGACTCGTCGTGCTCGGCCACGGCCCGGTAGTGGAAGTCTTTGGTGAGGCCGCCGAGCAGATAGCTGATCCGCACGCGGGCCGAGGCGGAGCGGTCGCTGGCGACCTGCCACACCAGGGCGTTTTCGTTCGGGGGGTAGGTCACCGAGAGGACGTTCACCTCGGCCGTGTCTCCGTCGTCGTCGACTAGACGGAAGACGATGGTACTCGGGTCGATCTGGGTGTTGGCCCAGGAGAAGTCGACCTGGTTGACGCCGGCCACGAGCGGGACGACGCGTTCTTCTTCGATCAGCGTGAAATCCGGGTGGTCGAGTTGGACCTCGACCCGCTCGCGGACCGGCAAGGTGATCAGTTTGATCCGCGCCTCGGCCGGGGCGGGCGGGAGCGTGAGCAGAGCGAGCAGAACGGCGACGAGGATCGCGGACGGTTTCACGGGTGTTCTCCGGTTGAGGCGGGGCATACCGATACCGACGCGGCGGCGGGCCGTGGGTTCCGGTCGAGGAAGAAAAAGTGGGCGGGCAAGGCCGCCCGCCACGCATTACGCCGGGCTGGGGACGGACTCGAGGATGTCCTTGAGCACGCGGTGCGACGCGACGCCGTCGGCCTCGTGCAGGTAGGTCTTGGTCACGCAGCGGTGGGCGAAGACGTTCTGGACGTTGGCGGTCACGTCGTCGGGCGTGGCGTAATCCCGGCCGTGGAGCAGCGCGGTGGCCTTGACCGCCTTGATCAGGGCGAGCGAGCCGCGGGGGCTCACGCCGATCTGCAGCTGCTCGTGGGTCCGGGTCGCGTTCGCCAGGGCGACGACGTACTCGACCAGCGTGGCGTCGACACTGACCGCATCGGCCTGCTTCTGCAGCTCGACGAGCTCTTGGGCGGTCATCACGGGCTTGAGCTCCGCCAACGCGGTGCGGCGGGGGTCGAGCGTGAGCACCCGCGCCTCATCGGCCGGGCTCGGGTAGCCCAGGCTGATGCGCATCAGGAAGCGGTCGAGCTGCGACTCGGGCAGGAAGTACGTGCCCTCGAACTCGACGGGGTTCTGGGTGGCGATCACGAGGAACGGCTCGAGCAGCCGGCGCGTCGTGCCGTCGATCGAGACCTGCGCCTCGTTCATGGCTTCGAGCAGGGCCGACTGGGTCCGCGGCGTGGTGCGGTTGATCTCGTCGGCCAGGACGACGTTCGAAAAAATCGGCCCGGGCTTGAAGACGAACTCGGACTTCTGCCGGTCCCAGACGTTCACGCCCAGGATGTCGGCCGGCAGCATGTCGGGCGTCAGCTGGATGCGGGTCAGCGTGCCGTCGAGGCTCTTGGACAGCGCGATCGCCAGCGTTGTCTTGCCCACCCCCGGCACGTCCTCGATCAGCACGTGGCCCTTGGCGAGCAGGCAGACGATGACCCGGTCGATCGCCGCCTGGTTGCCGAGGAAGCACGACTGGATGTTGGCCCGCAGGCGTTCGAGTCGGGGCATGGCGGAAAGGTCGAAGGTTGAAAGGCGAGGGTCGAAAGGCGGGGTGGCGGAGCGACGCGGCGCGGCCGGGAGTATATCGGCGGGGCGTCCCCGCCCGCGGCGGATATCATCGTCACGGTCCCGTTATTCTCGGCCCCGGCCCGCCCGCGACCGACCCGACCGATGATGACCGACGTGCGTTTCGACTTTTAACCTTCGACTTTCGACTTTCAAACCACCCCCCCGCCCGTGCTCAACAGCCTGCTCCAAAACGCGCAAGACGTCTGGGCCCGGGTCCAGAGCTACTGGGCGACCGAGTGGTACGCCGTGCTCTTCGAGTTCGCGGTGATCTGGGTCGTGGTCTACCTGATCCTGCGGTTCCTCCGCGGCACGCGCGGGGCCCGCGTGATCAAGGGCGTCGCCATCATCCTGATCATGGGCACGCTGACCGTGCAGGTCTTCGGCGGGGCGAACCAGCTCGAGCGGCTGAGCTACCTCTACTCCGGCTTCCTGACCATCGCGTCGTTCATGCTGCTGGTCGTGTTCCAGCCCGAGCTGCGGCGGGCCCTGGTCCGCCTCGGCGAGGCGCGGTTCTTCCGCCAGAGCGGCCTGCGCAAGGCCCGCGTCGTCGAGGAGCTGATCAGCTCGATCGCCTACCTCTCACGCAACAAGGTCGGGGCGCTGATCGCCATCGAGCGGCAGGTCGGCCTGGGCGGGATCGTCGAGGCCGGCGTCCGCGTCGACGCCGAGGTCAGCGAAGAACTGCTCAACACGATCTTCTGGCCCGGCTCGGCCCTGCACGATATGGGCGTCGTCCTCCGCGGCGACCGCATCGTCGCCGCCGGCGTGCAGTTCCCCCTGGCCGAGGGCGACGGCCTGCCCCAGGAGCTCGGCTCCCGCCACCGCGCCGCGATCGGGCTCTCCGGCGAGGTCGACGCCCTGATCCTCGTGGTCTCCGAAGAGACCGGCACGATCTCCGTCGCCGAACGCGGCCAGCTCACCCGCGGCCTCACCACCGAGGACCTGCGCAAGGCGCTGTCCCGCGGCATGACCCAGGTCACCCTCGAGCCCGCCGAGCCCGACACCGCCGACGACGCCGCCGCTGCCCCGACCAAGTCCGCCGCCTAACCCGACCCCCGGGGTCACCCCCGGACCGCCATGGCCCAACGCAAGTTCCACGAAAAGGTCGAGACCTGGATCGTCGTCACCGTCATCTCGGTGCTCGTCTGGCTCTACGCCGAGGCCACCGTCCTCCAGCAGCCCCCGCCGCAGCGCATCCAGGTCAACTTCGTCGAACCCACCGGCGGCTACGCGCTATCCCCCGACACGCCGGCGAACGTGCTGGTCACCTTCCGCGCCAGCAGCAGCCAGATCCAGGACTTCCGCGACCTCACCACGCTGCCCCTGACCGTCGAGCTCGACCCGGCCAACGTCCAGACCGTGCAGACCCGCACCGTCATCCTCGGCGAGGCCCTGCTGCGAGCCGGCCTCGGCGAGCTGGGCATCACCGACCTCGAGGTCGAGCCCCCCACCTTCGGCGTCACGCTCCGGCCGCTCCGCGACGTCAGCCTCCCCGTCGTCGTCGACCCCGGCGAGCTGAACGTCGGCTCGAGCGTGCCCGTCGCCGACCCCGCCAGTGTCACCGTCACCGCCCCGCTGGACGTGGTCGAAGCGATCGCGGGCCAGCCCGTCGTCGCGATGCTCGCCGAGGCCCCCGCCCCCAGCGAGGGCGTCGAACGCCAGCGCGTCGCCACCAACGTCCCGCTCGTGTTCCCCGATGCCCTGGACCTCGGCGGCCGGTGGACCCGCGCCAGCGACCGCACCGCCCGCGTCAACTACACCCTGGCCGACGACAACGCCACCACCGTCGTCTCCCGCGTGCCGCTCTACGTCAGCCTGCCCGTCGATCTCCAGCTCCGCTACACCCTCGCCCCGGCGGACCAGACCAACTTCCTCTCCGACGTCGAGCTCCAAGGCCCGGCCGAGGCCATCCGCCGCATCGAACAGGACATCGCCGCCGGCGAGCTGCCCGTCCGCGCCGAACTCACCCTCACCGACCTCACCCGTATCGACCAGCCCACCGCCAGCGAACGCCCCACCGTCCTCGCCCCGCCCGGCGTCACCCCCGTCCAACTCCCCGACGCCATGACCATCACCCTCCGCCGACGCACCCCCCCCGGAAGTTGACCACCCCCCGTTCGCACGCCGCGGCTGAGCGAAGCGAAGCCGCTGGTATCCCGCGCGCCGTTACCATGCCCCTTCTATGACCACCGCCCCCCCCGCGTCCCCCCCGCTCGACGTCCCGGCCTACTGCGCCGACCTCGCCGCCCGCGCCCGCCGCGCCGCCCTCGACCTCGCCTCCGTCCCGGGCCGGCAGCGTGACGCCGCCCTGCGGGCCGTCGCCGCCGCGATCCTCGCCGACGCCCAGACCCTCAAGGCCGAGAACGCCAAGGACCTCGACGCCGGCCGATCCGCCGGCCTCGCCGCGGCCATGCTCGACCGACTCGAGCTCACCGACGCCCGCATCGCCTCGATGGCCGACGGCGTCCGCCAGGTCGCCGACCAGCCCGACCCCGTCGGCCAGGTCCTCGAGGGACGCGTCCTGCCCAACGGCATCCGTTTGGAAAAACTCCGCGTCCCGCTCGGCACCGTGCTCATCATCTTCGAGAGCCGGCCCAACGTCACCGCCGACGCCGCCGCGCTGTGCCTCAAGTCCGGCAACGCCGCCGTCCTCCGCGGCGGCAAAGAAGCCCGCTTCTCCAACGCCGCCATCGCCGCCTGTGTTTCCAAAGGCTTAGCCGACACCGGGCTTCCGGGAGACGCGGTGCAGCTGGTCGGCACCACCGACCGCGCCGCCGTCGGCGAGCTCCTGCGGCAGGACCAGCTCATCGACGTCTGCATCCCCCGCGGCGGCGAGTCGCTGATCCGCGCCGTCGTCGAACAGGCCCGCGTCCCGGTTATCAAGCATTACACCGGCAACTGCCACGTCTACGTCCACCGCGACGCCGACCCCGACATGGCCGTCGCCGTCTGCGTCAACGCCAAGACCCAGCGCACCGGCGTCTGCAACGCCGCCGAGACCATCCTGTTCCACCACGACCTGCTCGCCGCGGGGACCGTCGAGGCGGTCGGAAACGCCCTGCAAAACAAGGGCTGC
>JBCCRT010000095.1:0-11230 GCA_039201235.1 Planctomycetota bacterium | reverse complement strand
GATCGAGCCCGCCATCCAGATGGCGCAGCAGGCGGGCATCGACGCCCGCGGCCCGTTCCCCGCCGACACGATCTTCACGCCCCGGCTGCGCGAGAAGTACGACCTGATCGTCGCGATGTACCACGACCAGGGGCTGATCCCGGTCAAGATGCTCGCCTTCGACGACGCGGTGAACGTCACGCTCGGCCTGCCGATCATCCGCACCAGCGTGGACCACGGGACCGCCTTCGACCTGGTCGGCAGGAACCAGGCGAACCCCGGCTCGATGAAGTCCGCGATCCGCCTCGCGGCTCGGCTGGCCCGCGGCGAGGCGGCCGGCGGCGGCGTCAGCCGCGCGGCGGTGTAGTTTGTTGGTGGCACAGGCTTCCAGCCTGTGGGGGAAGAAGAAATCACAGGCTGGAAGCCTGTGCCACCAAGCCAACATCTACCGCTCGGGTTTCGGCCACACGACCCGACCGTCTTTCGCGATGTACCGCGCCACGCCATCGACCTCGACCGCGGCGAGGCCGTTGTCGAACGGCCAGGCCTCGTCGAACCGCGGCCGGATCACGTAGCTGCCGGTGGCGTCGATGTAGCCCCAGGCCTGCCCGTTCGACGCCGGGGCGAAGCCCTCGGCGAACGCGCGGGCGGCGGCGTACTTCGGCGGGATGACCCAGTCGCCGTCGCGGTCGATGTAGCCCCAAAGGTCATCTTTCTTCGCCTGGCACAGCCCGTCGCCGAACGTACCGATGCCGTCGAAATCGGGGCGGATGCGCAGCCGGCCGCGGGTGTCGATCATGCCCCATTCGTCCTTGATCAGCACGCCGGCCTTGCCCCCGGAAAAATCGTTCACCGCGTCGTAAGCCGGTTCGACCACGATCTCGCCCTCGGGGTCGATGAAGCCGTAGCGCCGGCCCTGTTCGAACCACGCGAGCCCGTCGTGGAAGTCGCCGACGACCCCAAAGCCGTCGTCGCCCTCGAAGCGCGGCAGGATCGCCCACTGCCCCTCGCGGTCGAGGAAACCCCAGGCCCCGTTCATCCGCGCCGCCGCCAGCCCGCCCCAGAACGGCCGGGCCGCGACGTCGTTGGACACGTCGGGGTCGAGCACGAACCGCGGCGCGATCGCCCACTGCCCGTCGGCGTCGATATATCCCGCCAGCCCCTCGAACTCGACCAGCCCGACGCCGTGGAACAGGTCCGCGTGGTCGAAACGCGCGGGGATCGCGACCGACCCGTCGCGGTCGAGGTAGCCCCACCGCTTCGTCTCGGGGTCTTGGAACGGGTAGAGCTCGCTCGCTTCCGGGGGCGGCACCACGTTCGTCGGCCGCAGCAGCACGTACGCCGCCCCGGCGGCGATGACCAGCGACACCCCGAGCGTCAACAAGATGGACTTGGGCATGCGGGCTCCTTCCCGTATCTCACGGCGTGGGGTCGGCGACGATCTCCAGCGCGCCGCCCCACGGCGCATCCTTGTCGGTCAATCGGCGGTCGGCGCCCACGTCGATGAAGAACGCCGGCCCGTCGTCGAGCGACCACAGGCCCTGGTTGTACCGCCGCAGGCGGAGCGTCGCGCCGTCGTCGAGGGTGAGGTCGTATGACTTCACCGGCGTCGGCCGGGCCGTGACCGAATCCGGGACGAACCGCTTGGCGGTCAGCCCGGCCAGCGTGTCGAAGAGCACCGCGGCGGCGCGGGGGTCGGCGAGCGGTTGCCCGTCGGCGTCGCGGTACACGCCGTCGCCGCCGCGTCGGATCGTCGCGGTCGGCGGGGCGGTGGCGTCGGGCCCGGGGTCCGACACGCCGAGCGTGACTTGCCGGAGCTGTTCGACGCGGTACGGCAGCACCAGCCGCGGCCGGTACTCGCCGGCGAGCAGGTCGGCGACCCGGCGGGGCACGCGGAACACGCCGGTGAGGTCGGTCCGCTGGGCGAGGCCGAGTTCGACGTTGACGCTGTACGCCGGGGCCTGCGGCCCGGTGCTGAGCTGCGCGACCGGGCCGCGGGGCAGCTCGACCTGCGCCGTCCACGCCTCGGCCCGCGGCGTTTCGAGCCACGCCAACAGCTCGGCGAACGCGTCACGTTCCCACACGGCGTCGGCGTGGCCCGCCAACGACCACGCGCCGTCGGCGTCCCGGTTGAACGCGAAGACGTGCCCGTCGTCGCGCTCCAGCCGGACCTGGGTGAACCCATCCGTCGGCGTGGTGGGTGGCAGGTCGCGCCGCCGTAGCGTCACCGCCGGGTCGAGCAGCGTCATGAGGGCCGACCGCGGCACCACCGCGGCGACGGGCTCGTCCTCGCGCACGGCCAGCAGGGCGTCGTCGCGTCCGTCGCGGTCTTCGTACAGCCGGATGCGCTCGTCCCGGCCGGCCGGGGCCGTGAGCTCGACGATGGCCAGCGGGCCCTGCGCTTCGGGGGGCGAACGCACCCACGCCGACGCGACCGCCCGCGGCAAAGCCTCGAGCCAGGCCGCCGCCGCCGCGGGGTCCGGCGGGTAACCCGGCGTCGGCTCGACGAACCTCGCTGCCCCGTCCGCGCGCGACAGAGAGAGCACGTTCCGTCCCACCCGGTTGACCCGTGCCGCCCGCACCGCGTCGGCCGGCGTCAGCGCCGGCCGCGGGTCGCGCAGCGCTTCCCGCTCGATCCGCAACGCCTCGAGCGGCGCGGCCGGCAGCGTGAAGACCACCGGCGACGGCCCCGACGTCTCGGACCAGGTGGCGTAGACCGTCCTCCTCGCGAGGTCGGCCGGCTGCCCGACCCGTAGCGTGACCCGTCGCCCCGCCGCGTCGTCGACCCGCAGCGTAAGGACCGGCACTTCGAGGCCGAAGTCCGCGAGCCGGTCCGGGTCCTCGGCGACATACGCCAGCGGACGCAGGCCCGTCAACGCCCCGGCCAACGCCTCGGCTGCCGCGGCGTCGGCCCGCTCGCCGTCGCGCTCGTGCAGGTACCACCCGCCGTCGCGTCGGTAGAGCGTCCAGCGCGGCGACTCGACCCGCACGACGCTCCCCGGCTCGGGCCCCGGCAACGCCTCGGGTCGCCAACCCGTTGGGTCCGCGTCGAGCACCGGCCCGTACCGCGACGGGTCGACCATCGCCACGTCGCCGCCGCCCGCCCGGCGGACCGCGACCGTGCCCGCCGGCGTGACCCGGCCGACCTCCAGCGTGTGCGTCCCCGTTTCGCTCATCAGCGTCAGCACGGCCCGCGGCGGGTCGAGGCCCAGGTCGACCCCGGCTGCGTCTTCTTCAGACAGCACCCGCCGGGTGTCGAGCGACAACGCCGCGTTCACGATCGCCTCGACCGCCGCGTCCGTGACCGGGAACCGCACCGGCGTGACCTGGCGCCACGACCCGTCGGGCTGCGCCTCCAGCGCGAGCGTCGGGTGGTCGGGTCGATCGATCTCGATACGAGAGAAGGCCCGGCCCGTGACCCACGGCTCGGCGGCCGGGCCCGCGGGAGGCGTCGTCGACGACGGCCCACCGCCCAGCAGCAGGTAGCCGCCCAGCAGGCCCAGCAGCAAGGCCAACAGCACCAGGGTCGTTCGGAAGTTCAAGCGGGGCGGTCTCGGACGTCGGTTCGGGCCGGCCTCCGCATGGTAACGCCGAGGCCGCGGCTAACCGCGCCGCCGCACCCACCAGACGACGGCACCCGCCAGCAGCGCGGCCGCCGGCAGCCCGGCCAGCAAAGACAGCCGGTACGCCAAAGCCTCGCCGTCGCCCATCGGCCCGACGCGCCGCAGCGCCGCGCTCCGCGGCGTCGCCGCGATCGCCGAGTCCAGGTCGGCGAGCCAGTACACCGTGTTCAGCAGCAGCTCGCTGTTGCCCAGCCGCCGCGGCGCCTGCCGGTCGCCGAGCCAGTGCCGCTCGGTGAAGACCGCCAACCGGCCCGGGTCGGCGGCGATCGCCTCGGCCTCGTCCGAGCCCTCGGCCACCCGCCGCGACCCCGCCGCGACCGCCACCCCCGCCGCGTCGGCCCCCGCGTCGTACCGCGCCGCGGCGATCTGCTCGGGGGTGGTCAACCCGTCCGCGACCCACCCCCGCCGGTCGTCGAGCGTCAGCCACGGCGTTGCCGCCACGCCCGGCCGCGGCTCGAGCCGCAGCGGCGTCGGCGCGACCATGTGCACCGCTAGTCCCGCCAGCGCGTGCTCGATCGGCGAGCCCGCGGCCGGCGCGTCCAGCACCCAGCCCGCCTCGCCCCGCGGCCGCCCGTCGGGACCGAGCGATTCGCGCAACACCAGCTCGTGCTCCCGCGGCACCAGGCCCCACGCCCCGGCCAACTCCGCGAGCGGGTCGGCCTCGCGCACCAACGCGTCCGGGTCGTAGTTGAAACACAGCAGCGCCCCGTCGCCGGCCTCGAGCCCGTCGCCGATCACGTCGGCGACGCGGCGGCGTTCGTCGGCGCTCGTGCCCCGCAGCGACAGCCCGGTGACGACCCAGACCGTGTCCTGGTCCAACGCGGCGGGCGGCGGCGCAGGCTCGGAGTGATCACCCCCGAGCCGCCACTCCTGCACGTCGAAGTCGGCCAGCGTCAGCCGGCCCGCGGCGTGGCTGTAGCCCGCCCGCGGGTCGGTGATCTCGGCCGGCCGGTCGTGGACCCACACCGCCCGCGGCGGCGTCGCCCGGCCCAGCGTCGCCAGCGCGCCGGTCAGCCGGTCCTCGCCGATGAACCGCGTCGTCGGCCGACCCTCCGCGTCGGGCTCGCCCGGCACGACCATGCCGGCAAGCGCGACGAAACGCAGGCGTTCTTCGGTCAGCAAGACCACGCCCTCGCCGGCCCGCAGCGACGCGAGCAGCCGGTCGTACGCCACCGACCCCGGCGCGGCGTCCAGCGTCTCGACCGCCTCGCGCACCGTCGGCCGCAGCGCTTCGAGCTCTCTTCCCAGTCGCAGCATCGCGTCGCGTACGGCCAGCGGCGCGGCGCGGTCCTCGGCCCGCCGCCGCATCCGCGCCGCGAACGGCTGCAACACCTCGGCGTCCGCCCGCCGCAGCGCCCCGAGGAGGTCCCGCTTCGCGCTGGCCCAAGGCGGCAGCGGCTCGGCCACCGCCGCGCCGATCTGCGCCGCCGCGTCGCGGTAGGTCCGCGCGACTTGTTCGAGCTGGTTGCCCAGCAGGTTCAGCTCCGCCCGCACGTCGCCATCGGTCAGCCCGTCGCCCGCCGCGGCGGCCCGGACTTGCGTTCGCACATCATCGAGCGTCGCCGTCAGCCGGCGGGTGGTGTCCAGCGTGTCGTTCACCGCCGACCGCAGCGCGTCGGTCTCGTTGTCAAAGCGAGTCTCGAGTTCGCGAAAAAAGGTTTCGACCCGCCCCGGCTCGCGGCCGGGGTCGATGCTGCGGACCGCGACGTTAACGCTGGCCCGCTGGTAGGCGGCCAGCAGGTCGGCCAGGTCCTGCGCGTGCTTGTCCTCGACGCGGAGCAGCGCGACCAGCCGCAGCGGCGCGTCGAAGCCGTCGAGGACCTGTCGGGTCTGCGGCGACAGCGTGTTGGCCCGCCCGGCGCTGAGGTCGAGGCGGACCCAGTCTTGGACGCCGGCCGGCAGGCGTCGGACCTGACGATCGACCAGCAGGTTGACCACCACGACCGCCGCGAGCGCGACGGCCGCCGCGGCGACGACGTTGGTGGTGTAGAGCAGCCGGCGTCGGCCGTGCCGCGGTCGAGATGACGCGTTCTCGCTCAACGCCACCGCCGGCTCTCCAGCAGCTTGACCGCGAGGAACAGGAACCACGCCGTCACCGTCACGAAGTAGACCACGCCGCGCAGGTCCAGCAGCCCGCGGTTGAACGGCTCGAACCGGCGGTTGACGTTGGCGTAGAACATCGCCGCCCGCACGCCCGGCGGCAGGAAGCCCGCCTCCGGCAGGAAGTACAGCAAAAACGTCAGGCCGCAGATCACGAACACCGCCAGCAGGAACGCGATCACCTGGTTCTGCGTCGCGGCCGAGGCGGACGTGCCGATCGCCAGGTACAGCCCGCCGACGAGCAGCAGCCCGAGCAGCCCGGCGAGCATCGGCCCGGCGTCGGGATCGGCGGTCAGGAACAACACCACCATCTGCGCAACCAGCGGCAGCAGCAGCACCGCGTAGAACGCCCACGCCGCGAGCCATTTGCCCAGGACGACCTGCGCGTCGGTGACCGGGCTGGCGGTCAGCCGTTCGATCGTGCCGCGGGCGTACTCCTCGCTGAGCAGCCGCATGGAGATGGCCGGGGCGAGGAAGACCAGCAGCCAGACCACGCCGGCGTGGGTGTCGCGCATCGTCGCGTGGTTGCCGGGGGCGAAGCCGATGTAGAAGACCAGCGACGAGCCGAGGGCGAACAGCGCCAGCACGACGTAGCCGATCGGCGAGCGGAACAGCGACGCCAGCTCGCGGCGCATCAGGGTCAGCGTCGCGTTCATGGCGATGACGCCTCGGCGTCGGTGACGCGGACGAAGAACTCTTCGAGCGTGCCCAGCTCCCGCCGCAGCTCCCGCACCGGCAGGCCGCGGTTGGACAACGCCTCGGCCACGGCTTCCCGCAGGTCGCGCGGCCCGTCCGGCACGACCCACGCGTGGCACCAGCCGCCCGACGCCCCCGTGACCGCCACCGACTCGACGCACGCCAACGCTTCCAAAGCTCCCCGCACCGTGTCGCCGTCGCCGCGGACTTCGACGTGCAGCGGGGCCCGGTCGTCCTGCGCGTGACTCTGCCGCTGCAGCTCCGCCACCGTGCCGTCGGCGACGATTCTGCCGCGAGCGAGGATGACCACGCGGTCGGCGACCTTCTGTACCTCCGTCAGGATGTGGCTGCTCAGCAGCACCGTGTGCTTGCCCGCGAGGTCGCGGATCAATCGGCGGACGTGGGTGATCTGGTTGGGGTCCAGCCCGGCCGTGGGCTCGTCGAGCACCAGCACCGGCGGCTCGTGCAGCAGCGCCGCGGCGAGCCCGACGCGTTGCCGGTTGCCCCTACTCAGCCGGCCGATGGTCCGCCGCCGCAGGTGTGATAGCCCGCACTGTTCGGTCACATCCCCGATCCGTTGTTGTCTCGGCTTCCGGGGGATCGCGTGGAGCCGGCCGCAGAAGTGCAGGTATTCGTCGACCCGCATCTCGGGATACAGCGGGTTGGACTCGGGCAGGTAGCCGAGCTTCCGCCGGGCCGCCGCGGGCTGGGTCATCACGTCGTGCCCGTCGAGCGTCGCCCGCCCCGACGTCGGCGGCAGGCAGCCGGTGAGCATCCGGATCGTGGTCGATTTGCCCGCCCCGTTGGGTCCGAGGAACCCGACGACCGAGCCGTGTTCTAGTTCCAGCGACACGTCGTTGACGGCCAGATTCGGGCCGTAGGTCTTGGTCAGGTGAGAGCCGCAGAGCATGGAGATCTTGCATTGTCCGCGATCGAATATGTCCCTTCAACCCGATGGGGTTTTTGGTTGCGGTCGCCTGCGCGGCGGGCGGCAGGGGGGTGCCCCCTGCACCCCCAAAGGCAAAAGACGTGAGTGACGTTGTGGCTCGGTTGCCTTCCGGGGTGCAGGGGCGGAGCCCTTGCCGCTCGCAGCGCAGGCGACCGCAATCGAAAATCTCACCCTGCACCATTCAAATGATCCGCAATGACTTCCAGGAACTGCGGGCCGTAGCGGTCGAGCTTGGTCTGGCCGACGCCGTTGATCGCGAGGAAAGCCTGGTCGGTGGTCGGCAGCGCTTGCGCCATCTGGCGGAGCGACGCGTCGCCGAAGACGACGTAGGGGGGCACGCCCTGGCTTTGCGCAAGAGAGAGGCGTAGCTCGCGCAGCCGGTTGAACAGCCGCTCGTCGATCGGCAGGTCGGGGTCGAGGCCCGTGGCGGTGGCGCTGCGGACGCGGCGCGACCCACCGCCGTCCGTCGCCCGGCTCTGCGCGAGCTCGACCTTCGTCTCGCCCTTAAGCACGGCTTTGCTCTCCGCGGTCAGGAAAGTCGTGCGGTACTCGTCCGCCGTTACGCCCAGCTGCCCGTCGTGGATCAGCCGCTCGGCGAGCTGCCGCCAGTAGCCGGTGGGTTGGTGCTTCCCGATGCCGTGGACGCTCAGCTCGTGGTGCCCGCGGCTGGTGACCCGCTCGGCGGCGCTGCCGCGCAGGACGTTGACGACGTGGCCGATCCCGAAGCGTTGGCCGGTCCGGGCGACGGCGGAGAGCAGCTTCTGCGCGTCTTCGGTCGCGTCGGTGACTTTGGGCGGCTTGACGCAGTTGTCGCAGTGGCCGCACGCCCCGGGGTGGTCTTCGCCGAAGTGCCGCAGCAACGCCGCCGTCCGGCAGCCGGTGTCGTGGCAGAACTTCACCACCTGCGCCAGCTGCTCCCGGGCGTGCTCGCGCTCGGCCTCGTCTTCTTTCTGCTCTATGAAGTACTCGACCTTGCCGCGGTCGCCCCCGGAATAGAACAGGATGCAGTCGGCCGGCAGCCCGTCGCGTCCGGCCCGGCCGGTCTCCTGGTAGTAGCCCTCGATGTTGCGCGGCAGGTCGGCGTGGAACACGAACCGCACGTCGGGCTTGTCCACCCCCATGCCGAACGCGATCGTCGCGCACACGACCCGCGCGTCGCCGAAGATAAACGCGTGCTGGTTCGCCTCGCGCTCTTCCGCGGGCAGCCCGGCGTGGTAGGGCAGGGCCGCGACGTCCGCCGACCGCAGCTTCGCCGCGATGTCCTCGCAGCGCTTCCGCGACGAGCAGTACACGATCCCCTCCGCGAGCGGGTTGGCCTCCAGGTGGGACAGGATCTGGCCGACGACGTCGCGCTTCGGCCGGACCTCGTAGTACAGGTTGGTGCGTTCGAACCCGCCGCGGTGGACCGCGGGGTCGCGCAGCGCGAGCTCGCGCACGATGTCCCCGGCCACCCGCGGGGTCGCCGTCGCCGTGAGCGCCATGACGGGGGTGTCCCGGAATTTGCCGTCGAAGCCGGTGCGGAGCTGGCCGAGCATCCGGTACTCGGGCCGGAAGTCGTGGCCCCACTCGCTGATGCAGTGCGCTTCGTCGATCGCGAAGCGGCTGACGTCCATGCGGGCCAGCAGGCTTCTTCCGGGGGCGGCCATGAGTCGTTCGGGGGCGAGGTAGACCAGCCGGTAACGGCCGGCCATGGCGTCCTGCTCGCGTCGGTAGAGCTCGTCGAGGTCGAGGGTCGAGTTGAAAAACGTCGCGGGCACGCCGTTGGCCGAGAGCAGATCGACCTGGTTCTGCATCAGCGCGATCAGCGGCGAGACGACGACCGTGGTGCCGCCGTCGTCCGCCAGGGCCGGCAGCTGATAGCAGAGGCTCTTGCCCCCGCCGGTGGGCAGGATGACGAACACGTCGCGGCCGGCGACGGCGTCGTCGACGATCGCCCGCTGCCGCGGCCGGAAGGCTTCGTGCCCGAAGAATTGTTTGAGCAGGCCCTCGAGGTCGGGCCGGGTGTCGGTGTCGCCGGGCATCGGGTCAGCTTACCGGCCCCGCCGGGGCGCGGCGATCGCATCGTTTCGCCGGGCGAGCAAGCTCGTCCGCTACGCGGGGCCGTGGCGGGTTTAGGATGACGGCATGATCGGGTTGGACGCGCGGGACGTGTTTTACGTGGTGACGGGGCTGGGGTTTCTGGGGTTTATGGTGCTGCCGACGCTGCGTGGGGCGCGGTGCGGGCGGGGGTGGCGGTGGGCGTGGCTGTCGTGGCTGAACGTGCCGGTGGTGTACGTGGCGGCCGGGATGGGGCTGGCGTGGGTGTGGCGAGAGTCGGCGGCGTGGGTGGACCCGGGGTCGGGGGACTTGTCGCTGAAGGTGGTGGAGCACGCGGCGGAGCTGATCGTGATCGTGTCGATCGCGGGGGCGGGTCTGGCGGTCGATCGGCCGATGGGCCGGCGGGCGTGGTCGCACACGTGGGTGCTGCTGGCGGTGGCGATGCCGGCGACGATCGCGGCGTTGGCGGGCTTGGGGGTGTGGTGGCTGGGGCTGCCGGTGGCGTCGGCGGTGCTGTTGGGCGCGGCGTTGTCGCCGACGGACCCGGTGCTGGCGCGGTCGGTGCAGGTCGAGGGGCCGGGCGAGGGCGAGAGCTGGGGAGAAGTCGAGGCCGGCGGCGAGCACCGGCGGGGCGAGGGCGAGGACGTGCGGGTGTCGCTGACGACGGAGGCGGGGCTGAACGACGCGTTGGCGTTCCCGTTCGTGTACCTGGCGATCGGGCTGGCAGCGGCGGCGGGTGGGGCAGAAGGTTTCGATGCCTGGGGGTGGGTGAGGTTCGACGTGGGGTACCGGCTGGCGGGGGCGGTGGGGGTGGGGTGGCTGGTGGGCCGGCTGATGTCGCGGTTCGTGTTCGGTCGCTTCGGCGACGCGCGGCGGGGCGGGGAGAACGCGGGTTTGGTGCTGCTGTCGGCGACGTTCCTGGCGTACGGGCTGACCGAGGCGGTGGACGCCTACGGGTTCCTGGCGGTGTTCGTGGCGGCGCGGTCGGGGCGGGCGTTCGCCCGGCGGCGCGGGGAACAGGACGACGCGGACGACCTGTACGCCCGGCTGCCGCACCGCTTCTCGGATCAGGTGGAGAAGGTGCTGCTGGCGCTGCTGCTGCTGTGGCTGGGGGGCGTGAGCGTGACGGGGCTGCTGGACGGCTGGCGGTGGAGCGAATTGGCGGTGGCGGCGACGCTGATCCTGGTGGTCCGGCCGGCGGCGGGGTGGGTGGCCCTGCTCCCGACGCGGGGCAGCCGGTGGGACCACGCGGCGATCGCGATGCTGGGCATCCGCGGGCTGGGGACGGTGTTTTATCTGGCTTACGCGCAGGGCCACGCCGACTTCGCGGCGGTCGACGCGGTGTGGCGGACGGCGGTGCTGGCGATCTTGTTATCGGTCGCCTTGCACGGCGTGGCGGCGGAGCTGCTGATGGAGAAGCTGGCGCGGGGCGGGTCCTAAGCGTAAGGGTCGGGGCGGTCGTGCGGTTTGGGGGGTATCGCGGCGGACCGGGCCGACGCGCTTATCTGGGGGGGCGAGGCGGTCGATAGCGAAGCGGGCGGGCCGAGTTGTGGGCCCGCGGTGGTGATCGACCGTCAACCTCTATCGAGACGCAGCCGCATGGAACTCGACACGATCCTCAAGACGGCCCTGGACCTGGGCAGCTCGGACATCCACCTGATCTCCGGGCACCCGCCGATGGCGCGGGTCCACACGACGATGACGCCGCTGGACTACCCGGTCATCACGCCCGAGGGCGCGATGCGGATGCTCAAGGCGATGGCGACCGAGGATCTGATGCGGTTCTTCGACAAGATCTTGGACTCGGACTTCTCCTTCGAGATCCCGTGCCTCGGCCGGTTCCGCG
>JBCCRT010000094.1:0-11248 GCA_039201235.1 Planctomycetota bacterium | reverse complement strand
CGGGCACCTGCGCCTCCGCAAGGACAACGGCCTGGTCCGCGACGTCTTCCGCACCAAGCACATGAAGAAGCTCATGGGCACCATGGGCATCGGCCACTGCCGCTACCCCACCGCCGGCTGCGCCAGCTCCGCCGAGGCCCAACCGTTCTACGTCAACGCGCCTTACGGCGTGTCGCTGGCGCACAACGGTAACCTCACCAACGCCGACCGCCTCGTCGACGCCGTCTACCGCACCGACCGCCGACACGTCAACACCTCCAGCGACAGCGAGGTCCTGCTTAATGTGCTCGCCCACGAGCTGCAGGTCCAGCAGGGCTCGGACCTCACGCCGGCCGACGTCTTCCGCGCCGTCGAGGCGCTGCACCGCCGCTGCCGCGGGGCCTACGCCGCCGTCGCCATGATCAACGGCCACGGCGTCCTCGCCTTCCGCGACCCCCACGGCATCCGCCCGCTGATCTACGGCCAGCGGCGGACCCTCCACGGCGTCGAGACCATGTTCGCCAGCGAGTCCGTCGCCCTCGACACCCTGGGTTTCGACGTCGTCCGCGACGTCGCCCCCGGCGAGGCGGTCTACGCCGAGCGCGGCGGCGCGGTCCACCACCGCGTCTGCGCCCCCGACACCGAGCTGACCCCCTGCATCTTCGAGCAGGTCTATCTCGCCCGCCCCGACTCGCAGCTCGACGAGGTCAACGTCTACAAGGCCCGCCTCCGCATGGGCGAAAAGCTGGCCGAGAAGGTCCACCGGGTGATGCCCGACCACGACATCGACGTCGTGATGCCGATCCCCGACTCGGGCCGCACCTCCGCCCTGTCGATGGCGATCGAGCTGGGCGTGAAGTACCGCGAGGGCTTCATCAAGAACCGCTACATCGGCCGGACCTTCATCATGCCCGGCCAGACCGAGCGGCGCAAGAGCGTCCGCAAGAAGCTCAACCCCATCTCCCTTGAGTTCAAGGGAAAGGTCGTCTGCCTCGTCGACGACTCGATCGTCCGCGGCACCACCTGCCGGCAGATCATCGAGATGGCTCGGCAGGCCGGCGCCAAAAAAGTCTACTACTGCTCGGCCGCCCCGCCGGTCCGCCACCCCAACGTCTACGGCATCGACATGCCCGCCGCCCACGAACTCATCGCCCATGGCCGCAGCGTCGACGAGATCGCCGCCGAGATCGGCGCCGACTGGCTGCTCTACCAGGACCTCGACGACCTGGTCGCCTGCGCCCGTGAGGGCAACCCGTCGATCGAGCGTTTCGAGTGCTCGGTCTTCGACGGCCGGTACGTCACCGGTGACATCGACGCCGGCTACCTCTCGGACCTCCGCGATCAACGCAACGACGAGGCCAAGGCCCTCCGCGAAGCCGGCGTGGCCTAAATCTACGGATCAAAACCGGATCGCTTGGTGCAACAGCCGGTCCGCCAGCCGCTTAGGCTCGGCGGTCAGCGCGTAGCTCACGCCTGCGTCCCCGGCCGCCCGCCGGTGGTCGGACGTGTCCGGCGCCACGACAGGCACCCCCGCCGCTAGCGCGTAACGCACACTCAACGCGGCCGGGTCCTCCCCCAGCATCACCGCGTCGAGCCCCGGCAACACCGACCACGGCGCGGCGAGCCCGGCGTCCTGGATCAGCCGATCCGGGTGGCCGTAGCGGTCCAGCAGGTCCTGCGTCCGCGCCCGGCTGTGCTGCAACGGATGGACCAGCAGCCGCAGCTCCCGCCCCGCCGCCTCGGCCACGAGGTTGACCGCCATCGCCGCCCGCATCGTGTCCGCCGCGGCCGGCGGGTCGGCCAACGCCGCGACGACCGGCGTGTCGTCGTCGACGCCCCACCGCCGACGCAACGCCTCCCGCGCCTCTTGCGTGTGGCCGTCATCGGCGGGCCGGACGCCGGCGGCCGGCATGGCGTCGCGGATGGCCGCCTCGACGCCGACCCCCCGCAGCCGCCGGGCCGCGCGGGGCGAAGCGGTCTGAATGTCCCAGCCCCGGGCCAACCGACGGATCAGCCTCAGCCGACGGGCGTCCGGCGTCGCGGTGAGGTGCAGGGTCCGACGCAACCCGCGGGGCAACCCCGCCCACCGCAACGCCGCGGCGGCGGTCGGCGACCAGGCGTGCAGCGAACGGATCGGGCCCGCGGACCGGAAGAACCTTCGGAGGTCCGCAACCGCCCACCGCGCATCGCCCCCGGTCGCGGGGAGGCGGACCGCCCGCGTCAGCCCCGCGGTCGACGCCGCCACGGCCAAATCACGGCCGCCGATCAGCAGCGTCGGCTCGTCACGGCCCGCGATCTCCGCCAGCGTCACCGGGCTGGCCCACGGACCCGCCGTGTCGATCACGTGCCAAGGCTCCCCTAGCTCGCTCGTCTTCGTCGGTGCCGTGGCGATCAAGACCGGCCTTCACGTCCATCCGAAATCTGAAACACGCGATCCGAAGTCACGGTCACAGCGTGGACCCCGGCTCGGGCCGTTTCCAGTCGTAGAACAGCCGGCCGAGGTGCAGCCCCGCCTCGTCGGCGAGCCGGCGGGCCAGGTCGTCGGGCGTCGCGTCGCCGACGAACCGGCTGTCGCGGCTGACGTAATCCAGCCCGACGCGGACGCGGTGCCCCGGCGCGGCCGGCTCGCCGTCGGCCGTGCCGAGCACCGGAGCCTCGGGCCACAACCGCGACGTCGCCGCGTCGTCGCCGCTCGGCGTCGCCAGCACCTTGACCTCCAGCGTCGCCTCCGGGCGGTAGAGCGTGTCCGCCACGTGCATCGTCACCGACTCGACCCGGGCATAAACCACCTGCTGGGCCCCAAGCCGACGCGCGACCTCGTCAATCGGGGTCTGTTCCCACTGCCGGTCCAGCTCGGCCTCGAGCCGGTTGAGCCGACGCGGGTCGATGAACTCGGCCGACCCTAGCGCCTCGTGAAACGTCATGTAGTGGATCGCCGTTGTCGCCACCTGCCGCGCCAGCCGCGGGTTGCTCAGCAGGTTCTGCGGGTCGTCGACCATGACCAGGGTCGCGGCGTCGGGCAGGCGGTACGCCGCCTCGACCTTCTCGCCGCCCGCGATCGCCGCCGCGACCACGGCCGGGCCCTGGCAACCCACACCCCCGGAAACCAAGACCGCCAACATCAGACCACCAACCCATCTCCCCCACGCACGGTTGAAACTTCTGGGGGGGGTCATCGGGGGGTGTCCTCGTGGTCGTAGAAGAGGCCGCCGGCCCGCAGGGCGAAGACCCGGAGAACCGCCGCCTCGATCTTCGCCTCGTCGGCGGTCTGGCTGACGAGCCCGAACTGGCTGCCCTCGGGGTACTCGGCTCGGACCTGCGCCTCGAACGTGCGGTTGTCCGGGTCCTCGCCGTCGGCCTCGTAAACCGAGACCGTCGCGTCGACGACGCCCCGCCAGACGTTGGCGTTACCCGCCTCGTGGGTGCGATACTCGTGCAGGTCGATCACGACCAGCCGGTCCACGCCGAGGCGGTCGATCAGCCGGCTCGGCCGGGTCGTAATCCAGTACGGGTTGCCGCGCTGGAACTCGTCGACCTGGGACGGCAACGACACGGCCGCCCCCTCAACATTGGCCACGATGCCGTTGCTCACCGCTTGGCCGACCCGCGACGTGGCGCGGGGGAAGCGGAACAGCGTGAACTCGTCGGCCGAGACCATCACCGCGACGCGTCGGTCGACCAGGTCGGTGTACTGCGCCGCGACCGGCACCGGCGCGTCCTCTTCGCCCCGGGCCGCCTGGGCACCCCAGGCGATCACGTTACAGCCGCTGAGCAGCATCGTGAGCCACAGCAGGACGAACAGCGCGGCGACGCGGCCGACCAGCGATCGGTACTGCCGCGCCAGCCGGGCCCGGCGGTGGCGGTACGGGTTGGTCAGGTCTTGCGCCACGGCACCGCAGTTTACCGCCGGCCGGGCCGGGCCGCCGCGGCGGACGCCGCTACATCCCACCGTTCGACCACACGACCCGGAGCGCGGTGAACGCCCAGGCCGACAGCACAACCGCCACGGCGATCACGACCGTCGCGGGCCGCCATAGCGCCGCGCCCAGCGGCCGCAGCGGCATGCCCGACACCGCGGCCCAGCCGCCGACGAGCGTGAGCATCGCCAGCCCCAGCGACAGCAGCGAACCGGCCGGCTGGGTCACGAAGGCGCGGGCCAGCCGGCCATCGGCGGCGTGGGTAAACGAGGTGGTCATACCGCAGGTGGCGCAGGGCATGCCCGTCGCCGCGCGGAAGCCGCAGGGTTGGAGCCCGAGCTGGGTATGGGTCCCGTAGCCGGCCGGGTCGGCGTCGAGGCCGGCCGCCACCAGCAGCACCGCGAGGCAGGGCAACGCCACGGCGAACCCGACGAGCCGGTTAATGCCGGGCCGGGCCGCGGCGCGCGGCGGACGGTCGATCCGGTCTCGCGGAGCATCCGACGGCGGCGGGGCGTTGACGTCCATCGACCCATGCTAGCCGCGGTTAGACTGACCCGATGGGATTCCGCCTGCCGGAGCTGATCGAAGAGACGCCGTCGGTGCCGCGGCGCACGCGTCGCCGCGGCCGGCGCCATCGGCGGCTGCGCAGCATCGCGGTGCTGCCGACGCTGCTGACGCTGGCGAACTTGCTGTGCGGGTTCCTGGCGGTGTTCGTCGCCTCGCGGCCGATGGACACGCCGATGCTGCTGGTCGACTGGACGCCGCTGACCGTCGCGGCGTGCCTGGTGCTGCTGGGCATGGTGTTCGACGCGCTCGACGGCCGGGTCGCGCGGCTGACCGGCAGCACCAGCGACCTGGGCGAGCAGCTCGACTCGATGGCGGACATGGTGAGCTTCGGCGTGGCCCCGGCGTTCATCCTGGTGCAGACGATCGGGGTGCAGTCGCCGTTCCTCTCGGCCGACGGCGACACGCCGTACGACCGGCTGGGGCTGGTGATCGCGGGGATCTACGTCGCCTGCGCCGGGCTGCGGCTGGCGCGGTTCAACCTGGAGAAGGGCGACGCCGCGGCGGGGCCGACGCGGTGGTTCGACGGCCTGCCCTCGCCCGGCGCGGCGGGCGCGGTGGCGAGCCTGGCGCTGCTGCACCAGCACATCTGGGCCGACGACCACCTCTCGCTGGGGGCGGGGCTGGCAGCCTACGTCCTGCTGGCGGCGTCGCTGCTGTGCGCGTTGACGATGGTCAGCCGCGTGAAGTACGTGCACGTGATGAACCGCTACGTGCGCGGTCGGGCGCCGTTCCCGACGGTGGCGCTGGGGGTGGTGGTGGCGTTGCTGCTGCTGGTCTGGCCGCAGCCCGCGGCGGCCGTGGGGTTCGTCGCCTACGCCGTGAGCGGGCCGGCGGCCGCGGCGTGGCGACGCGGGTCGGCGATCCGCTAGGCTACGCGGCTCGACCCCGACTCTCACCCTCCTCGGCTACGCCCATGAAGCTCTCCCAGCGTCACGTCCACCTCGACTTCCACACCTCGCCCCTGATCGACGGCATCGGCCGAGACTTCGACCCCGACGCATTCGCCGAAACCCTGCACCGCGCGAAGGTCACATCCATCAACTGCTTCGCCCGCTGCCATCACGGGCACCTCTACTACCCATCCAAAGCGTTCCCCGAGCGTATCCACCCCCACCTCGACCGCCCGAACCTGCTGCCCGAGCAGATCGAAGCCTGCCACCGGCGCGGCATCCGCGTTCCGATCTACATCACCGTGCAGTGGGACAAGTTCACCGCCGACGCCCACCCCGAGTGGCTGCTCCGCGACGAAGAACTCAAGCCTTACGGCCAGCCGCTGTTCGACCCGATGCACGGCTTCTACGACCGCCTCGACGTGTCGCACCCCGGCTTCGTCGCCTTCCTCCAGGAACACGTCCGCGAGATCTTTACGCTCATGCCGGTCGACGGGCTGTGGTTTGATATCGTCGTGCCGTACTTCTCGTACGACCCGCGCTGGCTCGCTGCGATGGACGACGCCGGGCTCGATGTCCGCGACGCCGACGACCGCACGAAATTCTCCCGCAAGGTGATCACCGACTTCGAGCAGACGATGACCGACTTCGCCCGGTCGCAGCCCGCGTTCACCGACGACTGCGTGATCTTCTACAACTCGGGCCACGTCGGCGTCCGCCACCGCGACAAGACCGAGACCTACACCCACTTCGAGCTCGAGTCGCTGCCCGGCGGCGGCTGGGGATACATGCACTTCCCGACCGCGCAGCGCTACGCCCGCGGCCTGGGCCCGCAGACCCTGGGGATGACCGGCAAGTTCCACTCGTCTTGGGGCGACTTCCACGGCTACAAGAACGAGGCGTCGCTGGAGTTCGAGGTCAACAACATGCTCGCGCTCGGGGCCGTGACGTGCATCGGCGACCAGCTCCCGCCCCGCGGCGTGCTCGACCCGGCGACCTACGAGCTGATCGGCGGCGTCTTCACGCAACTCGAGGCCAAGGAGCCGTGGTGCACCGACGCCGCGGCCGTCACCGACGTGGCGGTGCTGCACCCCGAGGAGTTCCAGCGGTCCGAGGGGGTGTTCCACGACCAGGACGACGACATCAAGGGCCGCACCGACTTCGGCGTCGTCCGCCTGCTCCAGGAGCTTGGCCAGCAGTTCGACCTGATCGACAGCACCCGCGACTTCTCGGGCTACCGCCTGCTCGTGCTGCCGGACAACATCCCGGTGGACGCCGGCCTGGCCGCCAAGCTGCGGGCCTACGTCGACGGCGGCGGGTCGCTGATCCTGTCCCACCGTTCGGGACTGACGCCCGCCGGCGACGCCTTCGCCGATCCCGAACTCTTCGGCGTCAACTACGTCGGCGACGCGGGCTTCAACCCCGACTTCCTCCGCCCCGAGTTGCCGCTACGCGACGGGCTGAAAGACACCCGCTACGTCATGGCGCAGCGCGGCCTCGAGGTGCGGCCCACCGGCGACGCCGAGGTCCTCGCCCGAACCGAGCGGCCGTTCTTCAACCGCACCTGGAACGAATTCTGCTCGCACCAGTACGCACCGACCAGCGGCGAGTTCGTCTACCCCTCGGCCGTCCGCCGCGACCGGGTCGTCTACTTCGCCCACCCGGTGTTCCGCATGTACGACCACGAGGCCTGCCGGTGGGTCAAGCGGATCGTCTGCAACGCGATCGGCCTGCTGCTGGACACGACGCTCGTGAGCCACGACGGCCCCTCGACCGTCATCGCCACGCTCAACGACCAGCCGGCCGCGTCGCGTTACGCCCTGCACCTGCAGCACTACATCCCCGAGCGCCGCGGCGACGCGTTCGACACCGTCGAGGACGTCATCCCGCTGCACGACCTGACGCTGACAGTCCGCCCGCCGCAGACGGTCAAGTCCGTCACCCTGGTTCCCGATGGCGGGGCGTTGCCGCACCAGGCCGAAGGCGACGCGGTGACGTTCACCGTCCCGAAGCTCGAAGGCCACCAGATCGTCGAGCTGCGTTACGACTGACGCTTGACACCATCCGCCCGGATGCGGGTGGGTCTCGCGCCGAGCCCGAGGCGGACGGCCTTGTTGAACTGGTGCGCGTCGGGCAGGCCGACTTCCATCGCGATGACCTTCACCGGCAGCGTGGTGTGCCGCAGCATCCGCTTGGCGGCGGCGAGGCGGCGTTGGCGGATGTAGGCGACGACCGTGCTCCCGAAGCGGGCCCGGAACCGCCGGGTGAGCTGGTTGTGCGACAGCCCGACCTCCTCTGCGAGGTCCGCGACGCGCAGCACCTCGCCGAGCCGGGCGCGGATGCGGGACGCCACCACCTCCGCCGGGTCGCCGGCCGCGGCTTCATTTTGCCGTCGGCCGTCGCCCAGCCGCCAGAGCATCTCCCACAGCGCCGCCTCGGCCCGCCGCGGCCGCAGGCCGTGCTCGTCGATCACCCGGTCGAACAGCTCCAGGAACGCGGGCCCCAGCGCCGCGGCGTCGGACCACACCGCCACCGGCTCGCCGCTTCCCGCCGGCGGTCGGCCGACGGCGCGGCCGGGGATGAACAGGCCGTAGTCGTGTCGGCAGCCGGGCCGGGGGAAGCGGTAGACCATCCGCACCCGCGGCGGCACGAGGCTGACCGCCCCGGGCCGGATCGGGTGGGCCCGCCCGTCGAGCTCCAGCACCGCCCGGTAGCGGTAGTGGTGCAGCGACCACTGGTCGGCGAAGCGGTAGCGCTCGACCGGCGGCTCGCCGTGGACCGCCCGCCCCGCCGCCTGCAGCCGAGGCGGCGCGTCCAGTGCGAGGGTCGCCCGGTCGGATTTCGCGCTGGTCGCCACGGTGAATTTTTACCAAAGATAGCGAAAACGGGCCATAGCATTCCGCGGGCCGGCGGATAACTTCCTTCGCATAGATTGGGTTCATATCACGACCGATACCCGCTTCACGGAGACCCCCTCATGTCCGCCACCCTCGCTACCGTCGGCCCCGCAGACCAGAAACATTACCAGGAAGAGGGCTACGTCCTCCTGCGCGGGGTGCTCCCGGACGACCTGCTCGCGTCGGCCCAGAGCCTGTGCGAGCAGTGGGTCGAGGGCTACTTGCGTCAGTGGCGCGACCGCGGCCTGATCGAAGACGCCCGGTCAGACCTGCCGTTCGACCGGCGGTTCAACACGCTGTGGAACGACGCCGGCCGGCCGAGCCACCACCGCAGCCCCCGGGCCGAGATCGTCCGGCTCGACGCCCGCACCACCTTCAACATGCTCCGCCACCCCGCCCTGCTCGACGCCGCCGCCGCCCTGCTCCAGACCGACGAGCTGGTCAGCCACGGCGTGTGGAACGTCCGGCCCAAGTGCCCCAGCGCCAAGTTCACCGACACCCCGCTGCACCAGGACGCGCAGTACTTCCGGTCCCAGGCCCGCACCCGCGTCATGTCCGCCTGGTTCCCCCTCCACGACGTCGACGAGAACCGCAGCTGCCTTGAGGTCACCCCCGGCTACGAAAGCGGCCACCTCTTCGACGACGACGCGTCCACCGGCACCGGGTTCATCGGCATCCGCCCGGAGGACGCCAGGCACCTGACCCGTAAGTCCATCGCCATGCGACGCGGCGATTTGCTCTGCTTCACCGACCTCACGCCCCACGGCGCGACCCCCAACCGCACCGACCGCATGCGCTGGTCCATCGACATGCGGTTCGTCCCCGTCGCGACCGCGCACCCCGACGCCTACGAACGCGGCTTCGTCGCCCGCGCCGCCGACCCGGCGGAGGTCGAGGGCTACGACGCCTGGCGCGCGAAGTGGCCCGACGGCGAAGACTGGTGAGGCTCGGCCCGCGGGCCTCGCGGCGGGCGGCTGAAGGCGGATCGGCGATCCGGTAAACTCGCGGATTCGCCGCAGCCCGCCCCAACCAACCGCCCCGCCCCGCCGATGCCCGACGCCCCCGCCATCCCCGACGACGTCTTCGCCCTGCCCGCGGGGGTGGACGAGGTCGTGCCGATCCTCGACTTCGGCAGCCAGTACGTCCAGCTCATCGCCCGCCGGGTCCGCGAGGCCGGCGTGTACTCGATGTTGGTACCCCCGCAAATCAGCGTTGAGCAATTGCGGCAGCTCAAACCCAAGGGCGTGATCCTCTCCGGGGGTCCGTCGTCGGTCTACGACGAGGGCGCACCCAAGCCCGACCCGCGGCTGTTCGAGCTCGGCGTGCCGGTGCTGGGTATCTGCTACGGCATGCAGGCGGGCTGCGAGTTGCTCGGGGCGAAGGTCAAGAACGCGACCGCCCGGGAGTACGGCCGGGCCGAGCTGCGGGTCGCCGACCACGCGGACCTGTTCCGCGACGTGCCCGGACACACCAGCGTCTGGATGTCCCACGGCGACCAGGTCGATGCGCTGCCGGACGACTTCGTCCCCACCGCCACGACGCCGACCTGCCCCTACGCCGCCGTGCGTCACCGCGACAAGCCGTTCTACGGGCTGCAGTTCCACCCCGAGGTGACCCACACCCCCCACGGCATCGACCTGCTGAGCAACTTCCTCACCCACGCCTGCGGCTGCCGCGGGGCGTGGACTATGGCCGACTTCCTTGCCTCCGAGACCACCCGCATCCGCGAGCTCGTCGGCGGCGACCACGTCATCCTCGGGCTCTCCGGCGGGGTCGACTCGTCCGTCGTCGCCGCCCTGCTGTCCCGCGCGATCGGCAAGCAGCTCACCTGCATCTTCGTCGACAACGGCCTGCTGCGTAAGGGCGAACGGGCCCTGGTCGAGCAGACGTTCCGGGGGCACTTCGACCTCGACCTGCGGGTGATCGACGCCGAGGCGCAGTTCCTGGACGACCTCGCCGGCGTCGAGGACCCGCAGGAGAAACGCACCCGCATCGGCCACCGCTTCATCGAAGTATTCAAAGAGACCGCGGAAAAAATCCAACAAGAACTCACCCACGCCGACGCCGCGGAGCGCAGCGACAAAGCGTCTGGTATCCGCTACCTCGCCCAGGGCACCCTCTACCCCGACGTCATCGAATCCGGCCACGGCTACGCCGGTACCGCCGCCAACATCAAACTGCACCACAACGTCGGCGGCCTGCCGCAGCAGCTCGGGTTCGAGCTCATCGAACCCCTCCGCAGCCTGTTCAAAGACGAGGTCCGCAAGCTCGGCACCGTGCTCGGCCTGCCCGAGGCGATGGTGTGGCGCCACCCGTTCCCCGGGCCGGGCCTCGCCGTCCGCGTCCTCGGCGAGGTCACCCGGCCGCAGCTCGAGCTCTTGCGGGAGGCCGACGAGATCCTGCTCGAAGAGATCGTGGCGAACCAGCTCTACCGCAAGACGGCGCAGGTCTTCGCGGTGCTGCTGCCGGTCAAGGCGGTGGGCGTGATGGGCGACGGGCGGACGCACGAGCAGGTCGTCGCCGTCCGGGCCGTCGAGAGCCAGGACTTCATGACCGCCGACTGGGCGCGCATCCCCTACGACGTGCTCGCCACGGTAAGCAACCGCATCATCAACGAGGTCCGCGGCGTCAACCGCGTGGTCTACGACATCTCGAGCAAGCCCCCCGCCACGATCGAGTGGGAATAGAGCCGCTTGCGGCTTAGCGGGCCGAAGCCGTCCCGCAGAACTCCGTCTCCAGATACCGCGCCACGTAGTCGATGATCGACTTCGCCTCCGGCACGTCCGGGTTGCCCGTCGGGCCCATCGGCTCGAAACGCATGTCCTTGAACCGCCGCACCGCTTCCTCCAGAGGCAGGCCGTACTGCAGCGCCAGCGAGAACGCCCGGCAGAACGCCTGCATCAGGCCCGACAGCGTCGAGCCCTCCTTGGCCATCTTCACGAACACCTCGCCCGGCGTGCCGTCGTCGAACAGGCCGATGGTGAGATACCCCTCGTGG
>JBCCRT010000093.1:0-11281 GCA_039201235.1 Planctomycetota bacterium | reverse complement strand
GTCGTGGCCGCGAACGCCAGGCCCTCGACGCCGGTCGCCGCCTCGTCGGGCTTGCCCGCCAGCAGCGCCGCGCCCGGCAGGAACGCCGTCGCCCAGGCGTCGCCGTCCAGCAGGTTCACCCGCATCACCGCCGTCTGCATCATTGGCCGCAGCTCGGCGGCCTCCTGCACCTGTCCCAGCGCGGCGCGGGCCTTCATCAACTCCCACACCAGGTCGAGCTGGGTGTACGCCGCGTCCTCGTCGGGCATCGCCGGGACCTCGGCCCGGGCCCGGTCGAGCCAGCCGGCGGCCGCGTCCGGTCCGGGTTCTGCTAACGCTCGGGATGGCAGCCCGCCCGCCGCGATGACCAACAGCATCGCCACGCAGAGGGCTCCGCGGTGTCCGGTCGGGTGTGTCGTGTGCATTGAGTCATCCTAACGCGGAAGTGGGCCGCCGCGGTCGGCCGTGCTAGATTGCGTCGTGCCTCCGCCCGCCGTTGAGCTTTTCGTCAATCTGATCGACATCGACGCCCGCGCCGTTACGCCGACGACGCTGACGGTCGCCGGCGGACGGATCGTGAAACTAGAACCGTGCGGCGGCGAGCCCGATGTGTTCGCCATCCCCGGCTTCGTCGACGCGCACGTCCACGTCGAGAGCTCGATGCTCACGCCGGCGAACTTCGCGTCCGAGGCGGTGCGGCACGGCACGGTCGCCACGGTCAGCGACCCGCACGAGATCGCCAACGTGCTCGGGCTCGCCGGCGTCGAGTTCATGCTCCGCAGCGGCGCGGCGGTGCCCTTCAAGTTCTGCTTCGGCGCGCCGAGCTGCGTGCCCGCCACCGCGTTCGAGACCGCCGGGGCGGAGCTCCGCGTCGACGACGTGACCCGCCTGCTCGACGACGAGCGGATCGGCTACCTGAGTGAGGTGATGAATTTCCCGGGGGTGCTGGCGGGCGACGCCGACCTCTTGGCGATGATCGCGGCGGCGCGGCGGCGCGGCAAGCCGGTCGACGGCCATGCCCCCGGGCTGCGCGGCGACGACGCCCGGCGGTACTTCGCCGAGGGCATCACGACCGACCACGAGTGCTTCACCCTGGATGAGGCCGAGGACAAGCTCGCGGCCGGGGCGAAGATTCTGATCCGTGAGGGCTCGGCCGCGCGGAACTACGCGGCGCTGTTCCCGCTGATCGACCGTTATCCCGGGCGGGTGATGTTCTGCAGCG
This sequence comes from Planctomycetota bacterium, assembly GCA_039201235.1. Lineage (GTDB taxonomy): Bacteria > Planctomycetota > Phycisphaerae > Phycisphaerales > Phycisphaeraceae > Algisphaera. Next base: position 10,080 of record JBCCRT010000093.1, on the reverse strand, counting down.
ACGACCTGCACCCCGACGCGTTTCGGCAAGGCCACATCGATCGGCTGTGCCGCCGCGCGGTGGCGGACGGGGCGGATGTCTTCAATGTGCTGCGGGCCGCGTGCCTCACGCCGGCCGAGCACTACGGCCTGCCCGTGGGACGGCTGCGTGTCGGCGACCCGGCGGACTTTGTGCTCGTCGACAACCTCGAACGCTTCGGAATAGTGGCGACGTACCTCGACGGGGCGGAGGTGAGCGCGGGTGGTGAGAGTCGGATCACGGTCCCGGCCGAAGACGCGGTGAACCGTTTCGTTGGTTCGCCGCAGTCGCGCGACGACTTCGGCGTGCCGGCCGTGGCGGGCAAGCGCCTCCGCGTGATCGAGGCGGAGGATGGCCAGCTCGTGACGGATTCGTCGCTTGTCGAACCCAGGGTCGTCGAGGGTTGCGCCGTGGCGGACGTGTCGCGCGACGTGCTGAAGCTTGCGGTGGTGAACCGCTACGAGGAACCGTCATCGCCGGCGGTCGCCTTCGTGCGGGGGTTCGGGCTGCGGCGCGGCGCGATCGCCGGGTCGGTCGGGCACGACTCGCACAACATCGTCGCGGTCGGAGCGGACGACGCGTCGCTCGCCGCGGCGGTCAACGCCGTGGTCGCCGAGCGTGGCGGGCTGGCGGCGGTCGACGGGCGGCGGGTCGAGACGCTGCCGCTGCCGGTCGCGGGCCTGATGTCGCTCTTGCCCTGTACCGAGGTGGCGTCGTGCTACGAAGCCCTCGACGAGATGGCCAAGACGCTCGGCAGCCCGCTCGCCGCGCCGTACATGACGCTGAGCTTCATGGCTTTGCTGGTGATCCCGTCGCTGAAGCTCAGCGACCGCGGGCTGTTCGACGGCGAGGCCTTCGCGCCGACCGACCTGTGGGGGTGAGCGACTTCAGCTGCCGCGGTACGTCGAGTAGCCGAACGGGCTGACCAGCAGCGGGACGTGCAGGTGCTGGTCGCCCTCCTTGACCCGGAAGAGCACGGCCGCCTCGGGGTAGAACGTCTCGCGTTTGGTCGATTCGAAGTACTGGCCGGTGTCGAAGTGCAGCAGGTACACGCCGGGGCGGAATTTGTCGGGAGTCAGCAGGTCGCCGATGCGGCCGTCCGCGTCGGTCGTGCCGCGGCCGACCTCGGCGTAGCCGGCGTCGGTCTTGCGTTCGAGCACAACCCGCAGCCCCACGGCGGGCGTGCCGCGGGCGGTGTCGAGGACGTGCGTGGTGATGGGAGAGTCGGCCATGTCGCCGGGCAGTTTACCCGCCGTCGGCGAGCAGCTTGTCCAGCCGAAGGTGGGTGATCTTGCGTTGCTCGGCCGCGGCGATCTCGGCCTCGGTCCGCGGGTCGTGGCGAAGCCGGCGTCGGAGGTCGGCGAGCATCCGGTCGGCCGAGAGGCCCGTCGCGCAGACGATGAAGATGTAGCCGAAGCGTTCGAAGTACTCGGCGTTGAGCGCGGCCAGTTCGTCGCGGGCCGCGTCGTCGGCGTCGGCGGTGCCGGCCTGTTCGTCGGCGGACCACTGCCGGTTGCCCGCGTCGCGCATCTTGGCGGACTTGGTTTCGCCGATCTTTGGGTGCGCGGCGAAGGCCTCTTGCCAGTGGGCCTCGGCCATCACGTCGAATATGGCGTCGGCGACGTCGTGCAGCGTCGCCGGGTCGCCGTACGGCCGGGCGGCGGCGAGCTGCTCGGCCCACCACCCGCAGCCGCAGCAGCCGCGCAGCGATGCGGCGGCGTCGTCCTGCGTCAGCCGGTTCAGTTCGTCGAGGGTCATCGCCGGATGAGTTCCCCCGGGCGGGTGGTGTCGTCGTCGATCGGCGTGCCGTGGACGTAGGTCCGCACCACCCGGCCGCGCATCGCCATGCCGAGGTACGGCGTGACCGGGTGCCGGCTGCGCAGCTCGTCAGGGAACGGGGCCCAGACCGCCTCGGGGTCGAACGCGACGAGGTGGGCCGGGCGGCGTGGCACGATCCCGTGGCGGTGTTCGAGGCCGACGAGCCTGGCCGGTGCCGCGCCCATCCAGTTCACGACGTCCGACAGCGTCTTCTCGGCTTCGTGGGCCATCTTCCAGACCACGCCGAGGCCGAGCTGCAGCGAGCTGATCCCGCCCCAGGCCTTGTCGAACCGCCCGGCGTCGAGCGACTTGAGCTTCGGCGGGCACGGCGAGTGGTCCGACGCGACGAGGTCGATCACGCCCTTGACCAGCGCGTCCCACAGCGTCCGCCGGTTCGTCTCGTCGCGGATCGGCGGGGCGCACTTGGCCAGCGTGAAACCCTCGGGGATGTCCTCGGCCGCGAAGGCGAGGTAGTGCGGGCACGTCTCGACGGTCAGCGGCAGGCCGCGGTCCTTGGCGTCCTTGATCGGGTCCAGGCAGCCGGCGTCGGCGAGGTGGACGACGTGCGTCCGGCAGCCGGTGTCTTCGCAGAGGCGGATCATCATGTCGACCGCGTCGCGCTCGAACGACGGCGGCCGGGTAGCGAGGTAGTCGAAGTAGCCCCGCGGGTTGCGCATGGCCGGCACGTTGTCGCGGGTCAGCTCGGCGTGGACCAGCAGCGGCAAGCCGGCCTCGGCCAGCACCGGCATCGCCGCGCGGAGGTCGTCTTCCGTGGCCGGCGGGAACGTGTCGATCCCGCTGTCGCAGAGGAACGCCTTGACCCCCACCACGCCCGCCTCGATCAGCCCCGGCATCGCCGCCGCGTTGCCCGCGACGAGCCCGCCGTAGAACCCGACGTCGACCGCCAGCTTCCCCTCGGCTGCGATCCGCTTGCGGCTTAGCGCTTCGGCGTCCGTCGTCACCGGCTCGCAGTTCAGCGGCATGTCGATCAGCGTGGTGACCCCGCCCGCGGCCGCCGCGGCCGTGCCGGCGGCGAAGCCTTCCCAGTCGGCCCGGCCCGGCTCGTTGAGGTGCACGTGCGTGTCGACCAGCCCCGGCAGCAGCGCGAGGTCGCCGAGGTCTTCGGTGGTTTCGTCCGGCTGCGCCGGGGCGTCGATGTCGAGCACCTGCGCGATCCGCCCGTCGCGCACCCGCACCGCCGCGGGTCGCTGCCCGTCGGGTGTGACCACGGTTCGGCTCCGCAGCAGGCGGGCCGTCGGATCGGCGGGAACTCTGGTCATCGCGGGATATGCTAACCCCGGTCCGCCCCCGGAACGTGCAGTCGGAGTATGTCAATGGATGTCTCGCTCACCCACAACGCCTACGGCAAGCACCGGGTCCGCGTCAGCAAGGTGAAAAGGCCCGACGGCGCCGGCTCCGACCCCAAGGCCACTCATGAGTTCATCGAGGCCGCCGTCGACGTCAGCCTCGAGGGCGACCTCGAGACCGCCTACACCGAGGGGGACAACACCAAGGTCGTCGCCACCGACACCGTCCGCAACACCGTGTACGTCCTGGCCAAGGACGACCCGTTCGACACGATCGAGACCTTCGGCCTCACGATCGCCCGGCACTTCCTCAGCCAGTACGACCACCTGCGCAAGGCGACCGTCACCCTGCGTCAACACACCTGGCACCGACTTAACGGCTGCCCGCACGCGTTCACCGGCAGCGACGGCGAGACGCCCACCGCGACCGTCACCGCCGAGCGCGGCGTCGAGCCGGGCGTCGTGGCCGGGCTCGACGACCTGATGGTCGCCAAGACCACGCAGAGCGGCTTCGAGGGCTTTTATCGAGACGAGTTCCGCACGCTGCCGGATACGGACGACCGCGTGTTTGCCACGGTGCTCACGGCGTCGTGGTCGTACCTCGACCCGGCGCTCTCGGCCGAGGACTACACGTCAGCCCGCGCCGCGGTGCGTGACGCGATACTGGCGAAGTTCATCGACCACTACAGCCGGTCGGTGCAGGAGACGCTGTACCTCATGGGGCGGGCGGCGTTGGATGCGTGCCCGGCGGCGGGGTCGGTGACGCTGACGATGCCGAACAAGCACCACCTGAAGTTCAACCTCGCGCCGTTCGGCCGGAGCAACGATAACGAGGTGTTCCACGTCACCGACGAGCCGTTCGGCTACATCACGGGGACGGTCTCGCGGTCGTGAAGGAGTGAACCGCCAAGGACGCGGAGGACGCCAAGGAAGGCAATACAAATGGGGCCGGGCGGACAAGTCCGCCCGCTACACATAAAAACTTTTTGCCTTCCTTGGCGCTCTTGGCGTCCTTGGCGGTTACCGCCTTGAAAGCTCGGCCAGCGTGTGGGCCAGCACCTCGACGCCGGCGGCGAGGTCGGCGGGCTCGGCGTGTTCGTCGGGGCGGTGGGACACCCCGCCGCGGCAGGGGACGAAGACCATGCCGGTGGGCGCGAGGCGGGCCAGGAACAGCGAGTCGTGGTAGGCCCGGCTGACCATCTTCCACCAGCGCAGCCCGGCGCGGTCGCAGGCGGCCTCGGCGGCGTCGCTGACCCGCTTGTCGCAGGCGGCCGGGGCGTCGGCGTTGAGCTTCTGCGTGTCGAAGCGCACGCCGCGGCGCCGGGCGATGTTGGCCAGCTCGGCGTCGATCGACTCGGCGATGCCGTTGCGGTTGGCCTCGTCGGTGTCGCGGAGGTCGAGGGTGAAGCGGACATGGGAGGGGATCGAGTTGACCGCCCCCGGGAACACGTCGAGCTCGCCGACGGTGGCGACGAGGTCGGGGCTGGGGCTGGAGCGGGCGAGCTGCTCGATGCCGTGGACAGCCTCGGCCGCGGCGCAGAGGGCGTCGCGGCGGTCGGGCATGAGCACGGCCCCGGCGTGTCCGCCCTCGCCGTGGGCGGTGAAGATTGTCGTGGCGGGCGCGGCGATGCCCATCACGATGCCGATCGGGATGTGCTTGCGTTCGAGCACCGGGCCCTGCTCGATGTGCAGCTCGACCCAGGCGTCGTAGTGGTTCTCGGGCAGGCGGACGTCGGCGAGGTCGCCGGCGAAGCCCGCCGCGGCGCGGGCGTCGTCGAGGCTCACGCCGTCGGGGTCTTGGAGCTGGCGCAGGTCGTCGGGGGTCAGCACGCCGGCGAGCGCCCGGCTGCCGAGGCAGCCGAGGCCGAAGCGGGTGGGCTCTTCGCTGGTGAAAATCAGCAGCTCGACGGGGCGCTTCGGCGTGAAGCCGGCGGCCTGGAGTTGCTGAATCGCTTCGAGCCCGCCGAGGACGCCGACGGTGCCGTCGTACATACCGGCGTTCGGGATCGCGTCGACGTGCGAGCCGGTGCCGACGGCGGGCGCGGCGGGGTCGATGCCGGGGGGGGTCCAGCGGGCGAAGGTGTTGCCGATCGGATCGACGCGGACGGCGAGCCCGGCTTCTTCGCAGAGGTTGACGAGGTAGGCGCGGGCGTCGCGGTCGGGCTGGGTGTAAACGACGCGGGTGACGGCCGGCGGGGGGGCGGGGTCGGCGCTGAACGTCGCCAGGGCGTGGAGGCGTTCGAGCAGGCGGTCGGGCTGGACGTCGAGGTCGGGGGTCATCGCGGGGGGCGGTTGACGTTCTTGGTGTAGAGGTAGGTGGCAGGGGCGTCGCCGGTGTTGTTGAACCACTGGGGGCAGTAGGCGGCCATCCAGATGGCGTCGCCGGCGGTCACGGGGGCCCAGAGCGTGTCGTCGCCGGAGCCGAGGCGGTAGACGCCGGCGCCGTGCTGGAGGTAGAGGCCGTGCTCGTTGTGGTGGGTCTCGACGAAGGGCAGCTTGGCGCCGGGGTCGAAGGTGAAGCGGTTGACGGCGAGGTCGAAGGCGGGGTCGGTCTCGTCGGGTAGGAGGTGAGCGAGCCGGGCGTGGGGGTCGCCGAGGAAGGGCTCGGCGGGGCGGTCGTCGGCGTGGCCGAGGACGGCGGCGGGGGCGGGCGTGTCGGGCAGGGGGTCATAGGGCTGTTCGACGACGAGGAGTCGGCCGGCCTCCGTGGGTTTGAGGGTGTGCGGGCTGGCGGCGTTTTCCGGCGGAGGCAACCAGGCGTAGGCGTCGGGTCCGAGTGTCTCGCCGTTTACTCGGACCGCGCCCTCCAACACGTAGACAAAGCGTTGGACGCCGGGCAGCGGGGGGAAAGCGGTACTGCGGCGTTCGGCGTGGACGAGCGTGAGGGTGAACCGCGGCTCGCGCGGGGCGTGACCCATCGACGGGCTGACGAGCACAACCCCCTGGGTGTCGGACCAGCCCACAAGCGGGGCGACGACGTGGCCGTCGGGCGTGATCAGGGCGTGGTCGGCGGCGATGCGGGTGCGGGTCTGCGCTTCGGGTTCTTGTCGTGCGCGGCCGGTCTCGGCGTCGGTCGGGGGGCTCACGCCGGCGTCGCCCCGACCCCCGCGCCCGGAACTGCCCCCGGCATCGGTAAATCAACCGGCAGCGTGGGCAGCAGCGTGTCCTCGCCGCGGACCCGCCCCGCGAATAGTCGGACGGCCCGGGTCAGCACGTCGACCGCGACGGCGACGTCGGCGAGGTCGACGCGTTCGTTGGGGTGGTGGCTCAGCCCGCCGGGGTGGCGGACGAAGAGCATGGCCACGGGGAACGCGGCGGCGACGGCGACGGCGTCGTGGCCCGCGCCGCTGAGCAGGTCGAACGGCCGGTGCCCCGCGTCCGCCATCGCCTGGCTGAGCAGACCGCTGAGGCCGCTGTCCATCTCGGTCGCGGGCTGGGGCTGGTTCTCCATCACCTCGACGGCCACGCCGTCTTCGCTGGCGATGCGGGTGGCGTGGTCGAGCAGGGCGGCGACCGCGGCGTCGCGGACGTCGTCCATCGCGTGGCGGACGTCGAGCGAGACCTCGACCATGCCGGGGATGACGTTGCGGACGTTGGGGTAGGCCTGGACGTAGCCGACGGTCGCGCGGAGCCCGGCGATGGACCGGCCGTACTCCTGGACCTCGGCGATCAGGTGCGCGGCGGAGACCATCGCGTCGCGCCGCGGCACCATCGGGCTGGTGCCGGCGTGTCCCGCCTCGCCGACGAAGCGCAGCAGCAGCCGGCTCTGGCCGGCGATGGCGTTGACCACGCCGACGGGCCTGCCCGCCTGCTCGAGCACCGGCCCCTGCTCGACGTGGGTCTCGATGAAGCCCAGCACGTGCTGCGGGTCGTACGCCGCCGCGGGGATCGCCGCGGGGTCGAGCCCGAAGCGGGTCACGGCGTCGCGCAGGGTCACGCCCTGTTCGTCGGTGCGGTCGAGCCAGGCGGGGTCGAACCGCCCGGCGACGGCGGCGCTGCCGAGATACGGCTTGGCGTAGCGGACGCCCTCTTCCTCGCTGAACGCGACGACGTCGAGGGCGAACGGCAGGTCGACGCGGGAAAGCGCCTCGGCCGCGGCGATGCCGACCAGCACGCCGAGCACGCCGTCGTACCGCCCGCCGTTGGGCACGGTGTCGATGTGCGAGCCGGTGAGCAGGACGGGGACTGCGGGGTGGTCCGGCCCGAGCCGGCCGACGAGGTTGCCCGCGGCGTCGACGCGGACGCGCATCCCGGCGTCGCGCATCCAGCGGGTCAGGTCTTCGTGGACCGCGGCGACCGGCGGGGTGAGGTACCGGCGGGTGATGCGGCCGGGCGCTTCGGTGTGGGTCGCGAGGCGGGCGCAGCGGTCCATGACGCGCTGGGCCTCGGCGTGTCGTCGGGCGGGGGGTGGGTCGGGCATGGGCGATCTGTGCGGCCGCGTGGGCCGGGTGAATGTGTGACGGCGGAGGTTGTCGAAGCCGGTGCGTGGGCCCGTCGATGGTCCCGCGTCTTCCCCAAGACATAACGCGGCGTCAGCGGACGATTCCCGTTGACTCGCCGACCCGGCAGGCCTAGGCTCACAGATTGCCTGCCGCCGTGAGTGTATCCCGCTCCCGGCGAACCCGTCAATCACCAAACGCTCGTCATGCGCGATCATTTGGTCTTCTACGTCAACGGCCAGCGTGTCGCGGTCCAAGGGCCCGACGCGTCGAGCACGCTCACCGATTTCTTGCGGACGCGGCGTCGGCTCACCGGCACCAAGGTCGTCTGCAACGAGGGCGACTGCGGCGCGTGCAGCGTCCTCGTGGGTCGGCCGAACGCCGGGGGCACCGCGCTGCGCTACGAAGCGATCGACGCCTGCATCGCGTTCACCTTCCAGATGGACCGCGCCCACGTCGTCACGGTCGAGGGCCTGCGGGAGACCGGCGGCGGGTTGTGTGCCGTGCAGCGGGCGATGGCCGAGGGCCACGGCAGCCAGTGCGGTTTCTGCACCCCCGGGATCGTCGTCACGCTGCAGGGCCTGCTCGAAGACCGCCCCGCGTGCGGCGGCCACGCCTCTCACAAAGGCCAACAGCACAACGGAAACCGCCGGCTCGCCGACGACCCCCACCCGCTCGGCGAAGATCGCGTCCGCCCCGGCCTGTCGGGCAACCTCTGCCGCTGCACCGGCTACCAGCAGATCTTCGACGCCGCCGCCGCGATCGACCCCGCCGAGGCGGCGACGATGAACGACCGCTACCCGCCCCGGCCGATGCTCGACGACTTCGCCCGTTTCGGCGACCAGCCGGTCACGATCAACGCCGACACTCCCGGACACCCCGGCGAGGTCTTCCTGCCCCGCACCCTCGAGCAGGCCATCCAATTCCGGGGGGCGAACCCGGGCTGCCGCGTCGCGTCGGGCACGACCGACCTAGGCGTGCAGCACAACCACGGCCGGCCCGCCGCCGACCGGCTGCTGTGCCTGCGTCACGTCGACGAGCTCCGCCGCGTCGAACTCACCGCCGACACGCTCCGCGTCGGCCCCGCGGCGACCTGGGCGGAGATCGACCGCGTCGCGGCGGCCCGCGTCCCCGAATACCACGCGATCCTCGACCGCTTCGGCAGCCCGCAGGTGCGTCACATGGGCACCCTCGTCGGCAACCTCGCCAACGGCTCGCCCATCGCCGACTCCCTGCCCTTCCACCTCGTGACCCATACGACGCTGACCCTCGCCTCGCCCCGCGGCCGACGCGTCGTCGACCTCAACGACTTCTACCTCGGCTACAAACGGCTCGACCTGGCTGACGACGAGTTGATCGTCGCCGCCGACACGCCGCTGCCCCGGCCCGACCAGCGGCTGCGGCTCTACAAGGTCTCCCGCCGCCGCGACATGGACATCAGCACCGTCACCGCGGGGTTCCTCCTGACCCTCGACGCCGACGACACCATCACCGCCGCCCGCGTCGCCTTCGGCGGCGTCGGCCCCGTCGCCGCCCGCCTGCCCGACGCCGAGGCAGCCCTCGTCGGACGGCCCCTGACCGAAACCACGCTGCGCGACGCCGGCCGCGTTGCGCGGTCGCTCGTGTCCCCGCTCACCGACGTCCGCGGCGGCGCGGACTTCCGCCGCCAGCTCGTCGAGAACCTCTTCGTCAAGTGCTACCACGACTTGTGCGACGAACCCGCCTTGCAAACCGCGTAGCGGGCGGACTCGTCCGCCCGTGCCACACCGATACCCCATGCCCAGCGTCGGCCGATCCATCCCGCACGAGTCCGCCGTCGGCCATGTCACCGGCCAGGCGCCCTACCTCTGCGACCTGCCCGCCGCGGTCGACGAGCTGGCCGTCGTCGGTGTCGGCAGCCCCGTCGCCGCGGGCCGCATCCTCTCGATCGATGCGACCGCGGCGTTGGAACTTCCGGGGGTCGTCGGGGTGTACACGCACCGCGACCTGCCGGTCGGCGGGGTCAACCACTTCGGGCCGATCTTCCACGACGAGCCCTTCCTCGCCGAGGACGAGGCGGCCTACCTCGGCCAGCCCGTCGCCTGCGTCGCCGCCGAGTCGTTGGACGTCGCCCGGCAAGCCGCCGCGCTCGTGAAGGTCGAGGCCGAGGCCGCCGAGCCCGTGCTCACCATCGAGCGGGCGATCGAGCGCGAGTCGTACCTCGGCCCGGTCCGCCACATCAACCGCGGCGACCTCGACGCCGCCTTCGCCGACGCCCCGCACACGCTCGAGGGCACCTTCACCTGCAACGGCCAGGAGCAGTTCTACCTCGAGTCGCAGGCCTGCCTCGCGGTCCCCGAAGAGGCCGGCCGGCTGCGCCTCATCAGCTCGACCCAGAACCCCACCGATACCCAGATGGTCGCCGCCGAAATCCTCGGCCTCGGCATGCACGAAGTGGTCTGCGAGTGCCGACGCATGGGCGGCGGCTTCGGCGTCAAGGAGACCCAGTCCGCCATCCC
>JBCCRT010000092.1:0-11289 GCA_039201235.1 Planctomycetota bacterium | reverse complement strand
TTCGGCCTCGGCCTCTTCCTCGGTGATGGGGCTGACGGTGATGGTGCAGTCGCCGAACTGGCCGCGGCCGCCGGTCTGTTTTTTGTGGATGCCGCGGGCCTCGGCGGAGCCGGTGATGCACTCCTTGTAGGCGACGCGGGGCGTGCCGACGTTGACGCCGATCTTCATGTCGCGCGTTAGCTTGGTGGTGATGATGTCCAGGTGCAGTTCGCCCATGCCGGCGATGATGGTCTGGCCGGTCTCTTCGTCGTAGTTGGCCTGGAACGACGGGTCCTCGCGGCGGATGGTGCCCAGCGCGTTGGAGAGTTTTTCCTTGTCGCCGGCGGTGGCGGGCTCGATGGACATCGAGATGACGGGGTCGGGGAAGTCCATGCGGTCCAGCACGATGGGGTCGTCGCCGGAGCAGAGGGTCTCGCCGGTGTAGGAGTTCTTGAGCCCGACGACGGCGACGATCTCGCCGGCGAGGGCCTCGTCGCGGGCCAGCCGGTCTTTCGAGTGCATCTCGAAGATGCGGCTGACGATCTCTTTCTTGCCGTTGTTGGAGTTCAGGACGCGGGTGCCTTTTTCGAGCTTGCCCGAGTAGATGCGGACGTAGGTCAGGTCGCCGTGGGCGTCGTTGACGATCTTGAAGACCAGGGCGGAAAGGGGGGCGTTCTCGTCGTGGGGGCGGGTGAGGCGTTTCTCGGCGTCGTCGGGGTCGGTGCCCTCGGTCTCGGGGACCTCGGTGGGGTTGGGGAGGTAGTCGATGATGCCGTCGAGCAGCTTCTGGACGCCGATGTTCTGCAGGGCCGAACCGCAGAAGGTCGGGTGGATGGCTTTGGACAGGGTGCCCTTGCGGAGGGCGGCGACGATCTCGTCATTGGTCAGCTCTTCGCCGCCGAGGTACTTCTCGGCCAGGTCGTCGTCGACGTCGGCCGCGCCCTCGATCATCTCTTCGCGCTTGGCTTCGGCGAGGTCCTTGAGCTCGTCGGGGATGTCTTTTTCTTCGACGACCGAGCCCATCTCGCCGGTGAAGTAGAAGGCCTTCATGGCGAGCAGGTCGATCAGGCCGGCGAACTCGTGGCCCGCGCCGATGGGGATCTGGACGGGGACGGCCTTCGCGCCGAGGCGTTCGCCGATGGAGTTGAAGCTGAACTCGAAGTCGGCCCCGATCTTGTCCATCTTGTTGATGAAGCAGATGCGGGGGACCTTGTAACGCTCGGCCTGCCGCCAGACGGTCTCGGACTGGGCCTCGACGCCTTCTTTGCCGTCGAAGACCACAACCGCGCCGTCGAGGACGCGCATGGAGCGTTCGACCTCCATCGTGAAGTCGACGTGGCCGGGGGTGTCGATGAGGTTGCAGGTGTACTCGACGCCGTGGCGGCTCCAGGGGCAGGTGGTGGCGGCGGACTGGATGGTGATGCCGCGGTCCTGCTCGTCCTGGAGGTGGTCCATGGTGGCGGTTCCGTCGTGGACCTCGCCGATCTTGTAGGACTTGCCGGTGTAGTAGAGGACGCGTTCGGTGGTGGTGGTCTTGCCGGCGTCGATGTGGGCGCAGATCCCGAAGTTGCGGGTTTTCTGGAGGCGGGTGAGCTTAGAAGGAGGCGTCATGGTCGTGCTCATAGGATCACGCGGGGGCAAGGGGGGTGTCGGGGCGTCGTTTCGGAGGGTGGATTCGGGGTGTACCCGGAGTCGGCGGCCAGGCGATTTTTGCGCTGGCCGCGGCGCGAAATTGTGTCACAATAGATTAGTCCGGTCGGGGACCAGAGGACGAAATCGGAAGCCACGTAATGTAACGACAGGCGGGGTGGGGTCAAGCCGTGGCGGCGGCGGGCGACACCCCGGGGAGGACGTGTTTGGGCGGGCTCGGGTGCTGGTTATGGGGGTGTCGTCTGCTGGGCCTGGCGTTGGTGCTGGGCGTGGTGCTGCCGTACGCCCTGCGGAACGACGCGCACGTGGACTTCCCGCAGCTGTACATGGCCGGGGCGGTGGCGGCGGAGGGGCGGTGGGAAGCGGTGTACCCCGAGCCGTTGGCGGGGGCGACGCACAACGCGGCGTACCCGGAGGCGTCGGTGCCGCACGCGGTGTACGAGGCGATCGCGCGGCGGCGGGGCGTGCCGGAGGGGAGCCTGCGGTTCATCTACCCGCCGCCGGTGGCGATCTTGTGTTGGCCGCTGGCGTGGTTGAGCTACCCGGCGGCGGTGGTGGGCTTCGCGGCGTTGTCGGCGGTGGCGGTTTGGGTCGTCGGGCTGCAGGCGGGCTGGGTCCACCGGGCGGTGGTCGGTCGGCCGCGGTGGGTCGAGGGGCCGCTGACCCTGTCGGTGTGCGGGGCCCCGATGATGGTCAACGGGATGCGGTCGCTGAACATCTCGATGCTGCTGGGGGTGTTGGTGGGCGGTGCGGTGCTGGGGCTGCTGCGGAAGCGGGAGGTGACGGGGGCGGTCATGCTGACGCTGGGCGGGGTGTTCAAAGCGAGCACGGCCCCGCTGGCGCTGGTGTACCTCGCGGCGGGGCGGTGGAAGGCGTTGGCGATGGCGGTGGGGTGGACCGTGCTGATTGTGGGCGGGAGTCTGGCGGTGATGGGCCGCGGGCCGTTCGCGGCATTCTTTGTGGACGTCGCGCCGACCCTGGCGTGGGGCGCGGCGGACGCGGCGAACCAATCGCTGCTGGGTTTGCTCGCCCGGGTCACGGGGGACGCCGAGGCGGCGGCGGGGATCAACGCCTGGGTTCGGCCGTGGGGCCTCGTGGCCGTCGTGCTGGTGGGCCTCGGCGTGGGGCGGCTGGCGTGGCTTGATCGGCAACGGCGGGTCCATCGCCGGCTCCGAGCCCGGGGTCTGGCGGCCGGGGCCTTCGCGGCTTTGATGTTGTGGATGCTGCTGAGCCCGCTGAATTGGCCGCACTATCAGCTGTTGCTCGCGCCGCTGTGGGGGTGGCTGTGGTGGGAGGTCGCGCGGGCGTGGCGGGGGAGGCGGCGTACGTTGGCGGGGGCGATCGTGTTGGCGTGGGTGAGCCTGTGGTTCCCGGTGGCGATGTTTATCGACGCGGGGACGGGCCGGGTGCCCGAGCCGTGGGTGTCACACGGGTTCTGGTCGTCGTTGGCGTTGGCGGGCTACGCGGTCGCGCGGCTGGGGTGGTGCGTGCGGCGGGCGGGCCTAGGCTAAGCCGCCGTGCGGATGGTCATCGACTGTTACAACGTGCTTCACGCGGACCTGCCGCCGGGGCTGGCGGGCCTGGACGAGGCGGGGCTCTGCCGGGCGGTGGGGCGAACGGCGTGGGCGGCGTCGGGGGTGACGGTGGTGGCGGACGGCCGACCGAAGCCTGGCGGGGCGGCCTCGTCGCCGGCCGCCGGGGTGGACTTGATCTATTCCGGGGGTTCCGGGGGGCGGTCGGCGGACGACGTGATCGTAGAATTAATCGCGTGGCACTCGGCCCCGCGTCGGCTCACCGTGGTCAGCAGCGACCGGGCCATCCGCGCTGCGGCCCGGCGGCGGCGGGCGCGGGACTGGCCTAGCGACGTGTTCGTCACCCGGCTGGTCGAGCAGCTAAGGCGGACCTCACACGGGGTCACCCACGACCTCGGGGAGAGCACACGGCCGCAGGTCGAGCCGCTGCCGCCCGAGCTGGTGACACGGTGGAAGCGACAGTTCGGGTTCCGCGACGACGATTGATTCGCGGGCCGAGGCGGCGTCGCCACTTGACGAAACTCCTGGGTCGCACTTCAATTGCCGCCCATGTCCGACACCGAAGCCGACGCACCGCACCCGCCGCCACGCTACCGCCGGGTGCTGTTGAAGATCAGCGGCGAAGCGTTCTGTGCCGAAGGCGGCTTCGGCGTCGATCCCGAAGAGCTCAAATTGATCGCCCGCGAGATCGCCGACGCGGCGAAGGTCGGCGCGACGGTCGATCCCGACCGCCTGCGACGTAGCGACGATAACCCCTCGGCCGGCACCCAGGTCGCGGTCGTCGTGGGCGGCGGCAACATCATCCGCGGCGCGGCGCTGGCGAAGCAGGGCCTGGTCGAGCAGGCCGTCGCGGATCAGATGGGCATGCTCGGCACGGTGATCAACGCCTTGGCCCTCAAGGAAGCGCTCGAGACGCTCGGCCAGCCGGCCCGGGTCATGTCCGCCCTGATGGTGTCGTCGGTCGCCGAAAACTTCATCCGCGGCCGGGCGATCCGCCACCTCGAGAAGGGCCGGGTCGTGATCTTCGCCGCCGGCACCGGCAACCCCTTCAGCACGACCGACAGCGGCGCTAGCCTCCGCGCCAGCGAGATCAACGCCGACGTCGTGCTTAAGGCCACCAAGGTCGACGGCATCTACGACAAGGACCCGAACCGCTACCCCGACGCCGTACGCTTCGAGGCCCTGGGCTTCGACGAGGCGATCAGCCGCGACCTCAGGGTCATGGACATCGGCAGCTTCGCCCAGTGCCGGGAGAACGACATCCCGATCGTCGTCTTCGACATGAAGACCCCCGGCAACATCGCCCGCGTCGTGGCGGGCGAGGCCATCGGCACCCGCGTCGGCTGAGACCGGGCCCCGCACCCCGAGAGGATTCACATGGACCCCGACGAGATCTTGATGGACGCCGAGGAGGCGATGGAGAAGGCGGTCGACTACGTCCGCAGTGAGATGAAGGGCGTCCGCACCGGGCGGGCCCAGCCGGCGATGATCGAGATGGTCAAGGTCGAGTGCTACGGCGCCGAGGCCGAGCTGCGCAGCGTCGCGCTGATCTCCGCGCCCGAGCCGACCCAGCTGCTGGTCAAGCCGTTCGACCCGAGCACGACCAACGAGATCGCCAAGGGCCTGGAGAAGGCCGGCCTCGGTTTCAACCCCCAGGTCGACGGCAAGCAGATACGCCTCAACATCCCGTCGCTGTCGGGCGACCGCCGCAAGCAGCTCGCCGCCAGCGTCAAGCAGATGGGCGAGCACGCCAAGGTCACGATCCGCAACGCCCGCCGCGACGCCAACAAGCACCTCGACGCGGCGGCGAAGGACAAGTCGTCGCACCTCAGCGAGGACGAGGTCGCCTCGTCGAAAGATGAGGTCCAGGACCTGCTCAAGAAGTACGAGGGCGTCGTCGAGTCGATGGTCGCGGAGAAGACCAAAGAGATCGAAGAGGTCTGAGCCTACCGGGGGCTACCGTTTGTCGATCTCGTCCCAGATGCGTTGCTGCTCGCCGTTGAACGCGTCGCTCAGGGACGTGCACAGCGCGAGGTCGGCGTCGAAGCGGTCGCGTTCGATGAAGCGGACCGCGGCGTCGGCATAGAGGGCGAAGACCCCGTCGCCGTGACGCGAGTCGACCCGCTCGGGCAGGCCCACGCTGTCGGCGAGGATGGCGCGTTGGCCCTGCAGCTCGAGGCGGGGGAGGTTGGTGGCGTTGGCGTCCGCGGGGTCGTCGGGGATCGCGGCGAGCGGGGCGAGGCCGTAGCTCACCAGCGTGTTGCGGCCCGGCGTGCCGGGGGGCCAGGGGTTGTCGTCGCCGTCGAACGACTCGCCGTCGCTGGTCTCCGCCGGGCAGTAGAACGCCTCGCCGGCGTCCATCAGCCCGTGTTGGTACAGCCAGCCGTAGAGAACGAACCGGTCCGCAAAGCCGCTGTAGACGTTGAGGTTGAACTGCTTGAATCCGGGGGCGGCCCGGTAGCCGATCGGCACGTACTGGTCGAAGTCGTTGGCGTAGACGTGGAAGCTCTGGTGGATCGTCCGCTGGTTGGCCTGGCAGCGGACATCGACCGCGGCGTCCCGGGCGTTGCCCAGCACCGGCAGCAGCAGCCCGATCAGCAGCGCGACGATCGCGATCACGACCAGCAGCTCGATCAGCGTGAAGGCGGGGCGGCGGCAGGCCGTCGGACGATGGGGGGATCTGTGCATCACGTGTAGCGGGCGGACTCGTCCGACCGTCTCTTCCCCTCACACCCCGATGTCCTCGTTCCACAGGTCGGGCTGCTCGGCGATGAACTTCTCCATGATCGCGACGCATCCCGCGTGGTCCATCACCGCCACGTCGACGCCGCGGTCGGCGAAGAGGTCCTCGGCCCCGAGGAAGTTGCGGTTCTCGCCGATCAGCACCCGTGGGATGCGGAACAGCAGCGCCATGCCCGTGCACATGATGCAGGGGCTCAGCGTTGAGACGAGCGTGAGCTTCGGCCAGTCGCGGCGTCGCCCTGCATTGCGGACGCACATCATCTCGGCGTGGGCGGTCGGGTCCCCGCTCTGGACCCGTTCGTTGTGGCCGCGGGAGACGATCGCGTCGGCGTCGGGGTCGTAGAGCACCCCGCCGATGGGGATGCCGCCCTCACCGTAACTCTTGATCGCCTGCTCCAGGGCGGCGTCCATCAGGTCGGTGTCGGTCATGGGGTAAGGGTCGAAGGGGAAGGTCGAGAGCTAAAAAGGGGGCGGCGGCGACAGCGTATGCTAGCGGGTCGTGTTGGGACTTCTGCCGATGTTTGCGTTGGCGTTCGGGCTGCTCGTGGTCGGCGGGGCGGCGGCGGTCCTGTGGGAGATGAACCGGCCGCGGCGCAAGACGCTGGGCGTGGTGCTCGCGGCGGGCGGGGTGGGCGACCCGGCCGACCTCGGGCTGCAGGCCGAGGCGGTCACGCTCAACCTCGGCGACGGGTCGCGGAGCCCGGGGTGGCGGCTCGCGGGTGCCGAGCCGGCCGGGCCGACGGTGGTCGTGGTCCACGGCCACCGCGACAGCCGTTTCGGCGCGATGTATCGGGCGCAGACGATCCTGCCGTTCGTGCGGGAGGCGGTCGTGTTCGACCTGCCGGGCCACGGCGAGGCGGAGGCGGTGTCGGGCAAGATGGGGGCGCGGGAGGCGGACGACATCGCCGCCGTGGTGGCGGGGGTGACCGGCGACCCGGTGGGGCCGGTGGTGTTGTTCGGCTCGTCGATGGGGGCGACGTTCGTGGTCAAGGCGGCGGCGCGGCACCCGGATTTGTTCCGTCACGGCGGCGGCGTGGTGGCGCTGGCGCCGTACCGGTTCTGGGACGAGGGGCTGCGGGGCCAGCTGCGGCGGCGGCGGGTGCCGGCCTGGCCGGTGGTGCCGATGGTGGGGCTGGCTTTGCGGGTGTGGCCGGGGCGTTGGGGGCTGGGCGAGCGGCCGGGCTTCGACCGGGCGGCCGACGCGGCGGCGATCGGGGTGCCGCTGCTGGTGGTACACGGCGACGACGACGCGATCTGCCCGCTCGACGCCGGGCGGGCGATCGCCGAGGCCGCGCCGCGGGGTCGGCTGCACGTCGTGCCCGGCGGGACGCACAACCACCTGCTCGCGGTCGACCCGGAGGCGATGCGGGAGGCGTTCGCCGCTTTTTTTGCCGAGGTGGCCGAGGATTCTTCGCCGGCCGGGGCGTCGCCGCGTGCTAGCATCGGGCCATGAACGCCGACGACATCGCGGGGACGATCGACCACACGCTGCTCAAGGCCGAGGCGTTGCCCGGCGACGTCGATCGGCTGGTCGACGAAGCGGTGGCGCACGGCTTCGCGTCGGTGTGCGTCAACGGGGTGTACCTCGGCCGGGTGGTCGAGCGGCTGCGGGCGGCGGATGCGGGGGCTTCCGGGGTGAAGGCGTGCGCCGTGGCGGGCTTTCCGCTGGGGGCGATGAAGGAGGCGGTCAAGTCGATCGAGGCGACGGCCTTGGCGAAGGACGACGCGGCGGAGATCGACTTCGTCGCCCACCTGCCGCACCTGCTGGCCAAGGACCGGCACGCGGCGCGGACGGATTTCCTGTCGGTGACTACGAACGTGCGGTCGGTTCGGTCGTCGGTGGTGGTGAAGGTCATCATCGAGTCGGCCGCGCTGCTGGCGGGCGTCGACGAGGCCGAGGGAGAGGCGCGGATCGCGGTCGCCTGCGAGGCGGCGGCCGAAGCGGGGTGCGATTTCGTCAAGACCTCGACCGGCTTCCACCCGGCCGGCGGAGCGAGCGTCGCGGCGGTCCAGCTGATGCGGAAGCACGCCCCGAACCTTAAGGTCAAGGCCTCCGGGGGCATCCGCAACCGCGAGGACGCGTTACGGATGCTCGACGCCGGGGCCGACCGGCTCGGGTGCTCGGCGGGCGTGGCGATCGTGCGCGGGGAGTCGGCCGGCGGGGGCTACTGACCGATGGTTTAGCCGATCAAGAAGAACAGAACCACGAAGACGACGGCTGCGACCGAAAGGAAGACACCCCCGACGATCGCAAGCGCGAGCCAGCCGGGCGGCCCGCCGTCGGTCGATGCTTTGCGGTCGTGGATGCCGAGGGTCTCGTTCTCAAGCTGGGGCAGGACTTGCTTCATATGAACAGCATAGCGCGGTCCCGCGACGGTCAAGTGTGCGACACGTTCTCGATCAAGTGGTTGAAGGTCGCGCTGGGCCGCATGGCGGCGTCGGCCTTGGCGGGGTCGGGGCGGTAGTAGCCGCCGAGGTCGGCGGGCCGGCCCTGGGTCGCGTCGATCTCGGCGATGACGGCGTCTATCTGCTCGCCGAGCTGCGTGGCCAGCGGACGGAACACCTCGGCCAGTTCGGCGTCGGCTTCTTGTTGCGACAGGGCTTCGGCCCAGTAGAGCGTGAGGTAGACCTGGCTGCCGCGGTTGTCGAGCTGGCCGACCTTGCGGAGCGGGGACTTGTTCTCGTTGAGCAGCCGGGTGGTCGCTTCGGTCAAAGCGTCGGCCACGACCCCGGCCTTGGCGTTGCCAGCCGATTCGCCGAGGGTCTCGAGCGAGACGGCGAGGGCGAGGAACTCACCCAGGCTGTCCCAGCGCAGGTGCGACTCGGCGCGGAACTGCTGGACGTGCTTCGGGGCCGAGCCGCCCGCGCCGGTCTCAAACAGCCCGCCGCCGGCCAGCAGCGGGACGATCGAGAGCATCTTGGCGGACGTGCCCAATTCCAGGATCGGGAACAGGTCCGTGAGGTAGTCACGCAGCACGTTGCCTGTGGCCGAGATCGTGTCTTGCCCGGCGCGGCAGCGTTCTAGCGTGAACTCCGTCGCCTCGACCGGGGCGAGCACCGGCAGCTCCAGGCCGTCGGTGTCGTGCTCGGGCAGGTACGCCTCGACTTTCTGGATCAACTCGCGGTCGTGGGCGCGGTCTGCGTTGAGCCAGAACACGGCCGGGGTGCCGGTCGCCCGAGCCCGCCGCACCGCGAGGCGGACCCAGTCGCGGATCGCTGCGTCCTTGGTCTGGCACATCCGCCACAAGTCGCCCCCGGAAACGTCGTGGCGGAAGATCACGTTGCCGTCGGAATCGACGACCTCGATCTTGCCGTCGGCCGGCGCGACGAAGGTCTTGTCGTGGCTGCCGTACTCCTCGGCCTTCTTGGCCATGAGCCCGACGTTAGCGACGCTGCCCATCGTGGTCGGGTCGAACGCGCCGCGGGCGACGCAGTCTTCGATCACGGCTTGATAGACCCCGGCGTAGCAGCGGTCGGGGATGACGGCCTTGGTGTCTTTCTGCTTGCCGTCGGGTCCCCACATCTGGCCCGACGCGCGGATCATCGCGGGCATCGAGGCGTCGATGATCACGTCGCTCGGCACGTGGAGGTTCGTGATGCCGTGGTCCGAGTCGACCATCGCCAGGTCGGGCCCGTCGGCCAATGCGGCCTCGAGGTCGGCGCGAATGGCGTCCTGGGTCGCGGCGGGGAGTTTGGTGATCTTGGAGACGACGTCGCCGAGCCCGTTGTCGGCGTTGACGCCGGCGGCCCGCAGCGCGTCGCCGTGCTTCTCGAAGACGTCGGCGAAAAAGACCTCGACGGCGTGGCCGAAGATCACGGGGTCGCTGACCTTCATCATCGTCGCCTTGAGGTGCAGCGAGAAGAGCAGGTCGTTTTCTTTGGCGTGGTCGATCTGCTCCCGGAAGAACGACCGCAGGGCGGCGACGCTCATGCACGCGGCGTCGACGACCTCACCGGCTTCGAGGGCCAGGCCGTCCTTCAGCGTGGTCGTCTTGCCGTCGGCCGCGACGTGGCGGATCGACACGGCCGTGGCTTCGGGGCAGGTGTGCGACTGCTCGCTGCCGAAGAAATCGCCGCCGGTCATGTGGGCGACGTGGGTCTGGCGGTCGGGCGTCCATGAGCCCATCGGATGCGGGTTGGCCTTGGCGTAAGCCTTGACCGGGGCGGCGACGCGGCGGTCGGAGTTGCCCTCGCGGAGCACGGGGTTGACGGCGCTGCCGAGGACCCCGGCGTACTTCGCCTCGACTTCCCGCTCTCCTTCGTTCTGCGGTTCGGCGGGGTAGGCGGGCACGTCGTAGCCCTGGCCCTGCAGCTCGGCGATGGCGGCGGCGAGCTGGGGCACCGAGGCGCTGATGTTGGGCAGCTTGATGAGGTTGGCGGCCGGGGTCTTGGCGAGCTCGCCGAGGCGGGCCAGCTCGTCGGGCACCCGCTGGTCGTCGGTCAGGCGGTCGGGGAACTGGGCGAGGATGCGGCCGGCGAGGGAGATGTCGCGGAGCTCGACGCCAACCCCGGCTGCGCCGGCGAAGGCGCGGATGACGGGCAGGAAGGCGACCGTCGCCAGCGCGGGGGCCTCGTCGGTGTGGGTGTAGACAACGGTAGGGCGGTCGGTCATCGGTGTCGGTCTCGCGGGCGGTCGGCGGTTGGGTGGGGCCGGAGTATAAGAAACCGCCCGCGCGGCGCGTCAGCCGTGGACCATGTCGATCAAGTCGGCGACGGTGCGGTGGGCCTCAACGGGGTGGCGCAGCGGCCGACCGCGGTGGACCAGGTAGTGGTTGCGTCGGCCGTCGCGTTGCCGGGTGACCACCCCGCCGGCCTCGAGGTCGGCCACGATCTTCTGCACCGCCCGTTCGGTGATGCCGATGCGTTCGGCCAGGTCACGCAGCCGCAGGTCGGGCTCGGCGGCCAGCAGCAGCAGCACGTGGGAGTGGTTGCTGAGGAAGGTCCAACCCCGGGCGGGTGCCGAGTCTACGGCCCCGTTTTTTTTCGCGGAGGGGGCGGCGGTCGGGCGGCGGGTCGGTTTTTTTTTCATCGCCTGGGGCTTCGGGGTTTGACTTCGGCCGGCTTGCCGATATTATTTTCACGAACCTTAGTTCATGCTTTTGACTTCATGAACAGTCTAGCAGGCACCCGAACGCCTTTCCCGACCGGAGACGCCATGACCGCCACCGCCTCCCTCACCCCGCCCGCGATGCCCGCCTCTGCCCCCGACCCGCTCCCCGCCGCCGCCGGCACGACGGCGGCCCGCACCACCGTCACGGTCGCCCGCGGCGACGGCATCGGGCCCGAG
Organism: Planctomycetota bacterium; assembly: GCA_039201235.1. Classification (GTDB taxonomy): domain Bacteria; phylum Planctomycetota; class Phycisphaerae; order Phycisphaerales; family Phycisphaeraceae; genus Algisphaera. The sequence goes on along the minus strand of JBCCRT010000092.1, from coordinate 99 downwards.
ATCATGGACGCCACCCTCGCCGTCCTCGACGCCGCCGGGGCCGGGCTCGACTACGACTTCATCCAGATCGGCCAGAAGGTCTACGAACGCGGCGTCTCG
>JBCCRT010000091.1:0-11423 GCA_039201235.1 Planctomycetota bacterium | reverse complement strand
GATCTGGCTCCCGGTCCAGTCGTAGGCCTCGACGATGAAGTCCGCCCCCGGCTCGACCCACTCGACGATCGGGATGTCCGGGTGCCAACGGTTGTGGATCTTCTCGTTGTTGTGCGGGCTGTCTTCGAGATCCACTTTGATCAGCGTGTCGGGCATGGGGACTTCCTTCGGGTTGGCGGAGAGGGGCGGTTACTCTGCCGGCGGCTTGCTCTCCTTCAAGGCCGCGGCGACGGGTGGTTTGGTTAACGGCGGGTTTCGACACGCTTCGGCACGATCAGCTAACGAGGGCGCAAAGGTGATCTGTGGACGATTGGTTTAGATCGGCGGTGGTGCAAGGCGTTGAGCACGCGATGTTCGTTCTGCGTGAATGGGTAAGGAATAACTACAGCTGACGGAACAGTTTCCGCAGTCAATCAGTAACGGCGAAGGATGTCAGATCGCAATACCCCGCTTGTCGAAGAACCTGACAGGCAAAGCCCGTACCATTTCTTGATAATCGATTATCAGATCGCTGGCCGACCGACGAGTGCGCAACCGAGTTTGGCTTGCGCGCCGAATGGGCACGCGTGCCGTCTGTGGGTCGGATAGGTGGTTCGTGGCTTGCCGCGAACGGTTGGGGAGTCTTTTTCCCGGCGCACCGACCGCGGGAGGCAGGGGCACGGCCCTTGGCGTCCGGGCGGTTAGCCGGTGACTTCGACGGGCCGGGGCTGTGCGGTGAGCATCGCGGCGAGTTGAGCGCGGGAATCGGGCTCGGGCTCGGGCGGCTCGGGGGCCGAGACGATCCGCCCGTCGCGGCCGACCTGGGTGAAGTCGACGGAGACGCGCTTCGAGACGCCGCGTTCCTGCATGGTGATGCCGTAGAGGGTGTCGCAGGCCTGCATCGTGCGTTTGTGGTGGGTGATGACGATGAAGTGCGACTTGTCGAGGAAGCCCTGGATGACTCGGGTGAAGCGTTCGACGTTGGCTTCGTCGAGGGCGGCGTCGACCTCGTCGAGGACGGCGTAGGGCGACGGGCGGGACTTGAAGATGGCCATCAGGAGGGCGACGGCGGTCATGGTCTTTTCGCCGCCGGAGAGTTGGGTCAGGGCGCGGGGCTCTTTGCCAGGGGGTTTGGCGGTGATGGCGATGCCGGATTCCAGGACGTCGGTCTTGCCGTCTTCGTCGGGTTCGAGGAAGACGTCGGCGCGGCCGCCGCCGAAGAGTTTGCGGAACATGCCTTCGGGGCCGGCGAAGTGCTCGCGGACGGTGTTGAAGGTCTCTTCGAAGCGGGCGCGGGAGTCGTGGTTGAGCTGCTCGATCAGGGCGTGGAGCTGGGCCTCGGCGTCTTCGATGTCCTTGACCTGGTCGGCGAGCTCGTCCTGCTTGCCGGCGAGCTGGTCTTCCTCGGCGATGGCGTCGACGTTGACGGTGCCGAGGCGGGCGATCTTGCCGCGGAGGTCTTCGATCTCAGACTTAACGGTCTTGAAGTCGATCTCATCGGGGGCGGTCTCGTGCTCGGCAAGCCGCTGCGTGTAGGCGGCGGCGAGGTCGAGGTCGAGCTGGTCGGCGGCCCGTTGGACAACGGCCTCGGCCTTGACCTGGAGTTCGCGCTGCGACATCTCGGCGGTGTGGACAGAGCGGTCGAAGCGTTCGACGTCACCCCGGCGTTCGGAGGCGGCGGCGCGGTGCTCGCCGAGGGCCTCGTCGGCGGCGGCGACCTTGCGGGCGATCAACTCGCACTGAGTGATGAGCTCTTGGAGTTTCTGTTCCGCCCCCCGGAAGTCGGCCTCGGCGTCGGCCTTGTCTTGTTCGAGCGCGGCGATGCGGTCGTGGACGGACTTGAGTTCTTCGGCGAGCTGGGTGTGCTGGCGGAGCAGGTCGGCGGCGGCGACCTCGTGCTGGCGCGCCTGTCGTTCGGCAGCGTGGCGCTGCTCGGTGAGCTGGCCGGCGGAGACGCGGAGGGCGGTGACACGCTCGAGGGCGTCCTCGGCGGCGGCCTCGGCCCGGTTGATCGCGGCGGCGAGGGCGGCGCGGCGGGCTTCGCCTTCGGCCGACTGGCTGTCGAGGGTGTCGGCGTCGATCTGGTGGGCCTCGCGTTTCTCGGCCGACTCGCGGAGCTGGCGGTGCAGCTTTTCGGTCTCGGCGGCGAGGACGGGGCGTTCTTTTTCGAGCTGTTCGATCTGCCCCCGGAAGTTCTCGAGGCGCGTCGTGAGGTCGGCCTTGGCGGCGCTACCGTCGAAGATCGAGCGTTGGAGCTGGGCGGTGACGGTTTCGAGGTGGGCGGCCTGGTCGGAGAGGGCGGTGAGGGTCTGGTGGTCCGAGGCGATCAGGGCGTCGAGGTGGTCGAGTTCGGCGGCGAGGGCGGCGAGCTCGGAGCGGCGGGAGATGAGGCCCTGGGCCTTGGCGGCGACGGGGCCGGCGGTGACGCGGCAGTGTTCGTCAAGGAGTTGACCGGCATCGGTGACAAATCGGAAACCCCCGGAAGTGGTCGCGCCGTGGGGCAGGGTGGCGCGGAGCATGAGGGCGGTGTCGAGGTCGCGGACTTTGAAGGTTCGGCCGAGGAGGCGCCAGGCGATGGGGCCGAGCCAGGCGGGGTAGCGGACGAGGTCGATAAGGGGGGTGAGGGGGGGGAGAGATGGGTTACCAGACGCTTCACTGCGCTCAGCGTCGGCGTGGGGGGGGAGTGGGGGGAGGGGGGGCTGGTCGAGGGCGAGGAAGGTGACGCGGCCGGCGAGGGCGTCGCCCGAGAGGTCGGAGTTATTGCTTCCGGGGGCACAGAGGTCGGCGAGGCGATCGACGACGAGGGACTGGAGGTTGTCGCCGCGACCGGCCCCGACGCGGCGGGCGTGTTCGACGTCGCAGTCGATGAGCTCGGCGATCAGGCCGCGGACGCGCGTGAAGTCGGGGTTGGCGATACCAGACGCTTCGCTGCGCTCAGCGTCGGCGTGGGCGAGGACGGCTTTGACGGGGTCGGCGACGCCTTCGAGGTTGTCCTCCATCTCCTGCAGCAGGCGGCGGCGGGAATCGAGGTCGGCGCGTTTTTCGCGGGCGGCGGCTAAGCGGTCGGAAAGCTGTTTCTGTTGGTCGCCGAATTTACCGGCGAGGGATTTTTGTTCTTCGAGTTTGGCGGACTCGGCGTCGAGGAGGGCGGCGGCCTCGGCGAGTTGGGCCTCGGTCTGGTCGCGTTTGGTGAGGATGTCTTCGAGTTGGGCGGCGACCTGGCCGGTACGCTCATCGAGTTTTTCGCGGGTGCCGACGAGCGATTGCTCGAAGGCGTCGAGCGAGGTGATCTGGTTGCGGAGGGCGGCGGCGCGGCGGAGCAGGTCGGTCAGGCCGTTCTTCTCGTCTTCGAGCTGGGCGCGCTGGTTGTTGAGGTTGTGACGTAGCTGGTGGTGCTCGGCCTGGGCGGCGTCGAGGCGCTGCTGGGCGTCGTCCTGTTGTTGGGTGAGTTCGGCGAGGGCTTCGCGGTGTTGCTGCGTCTGTTTGTCGAGGGCTTGACGGCGGTCGGCGAGCTCGTCGAGGCGGGCGGTATCGCGGTCGTGCTGGCGGCGGGTGTCGGCGAGGTTGGCCTCGGCGAAACGCTGCTTCTGCTCGGCCTGCTCGCGGGCAGCCTGCTGCTGGAGGCGGGCGGTGTCGAGGGCGCGGGCGCGGTCGGCGACGGCCTTCTGCTCGGTCTCGGCGTCGGCGGCGGCGGACTCGAGGCGGGACAGGTCACGCTGGGCGGCGGCGCGGTCGGCCTCGGCCTGTTCGAGCTGCTCGGACGCTTCGGCGAGTTGTTTTTGCAGCCGGTGGTACTCGGCGAGGCTGAAGGTGAGTTGGAGTTCGCGGAGCTTGGCGGAGTGTTCCTGGAAGGAGCGGGCGCGGGCGGCCTGCATCTTGACCGAGCGGAGGCGTTTATCGGTGTCTTCGAGGCGTTGGCGGACGAGGGCGAGGTTCTGCTCGGTGCGTTCGAGTTTGCGGAGCGCTTCTTTTTTGCGGGCCTTGAAGCGGGAGACGCCGGCGGCCTCCTCGAAGATCTGGCGGCGTTCGGCGGCGTTGGCCTCGAGCATGCGGGCGACCTTGCCCTGCTCGATGATGGAGTAGGCGTCGGTGCCGATGCCGGTGTCCATGAAGAGTTCGCGGATGTCGCGGAGGCGGGCGCGTTGGTGGTTGATGAGGTATTCGGAGGTGCCGTCGCGGTAGAGTTGGCGGGTGACGTGGACTTGGTCGGTGTCGAGGGGGAGGGGGCGGTTGGCCGCTTGCGACTCAGCGTCGTTGTCGGAGGCCAAGCCGCAAGCGGCTTTTTCTAAAACGGGGTTGTCGAAGGTGAGCGTGACGGAGGCCATGCCGGCGGGCTTGCGGTTGGCGCTGCCGTTGAAGATGACGTCGAGCATCGCGCCGCCGCGGAGGCTCTTGGGCGACTGATCGCCGAGGACCCACTTGATGGCGTCGACGACGTTGGACTTGCCGCAGCCGTTGGGCCCGACGATGCCGACGACGGGGCGGTCGAAGGCGATCTCGGTCTTGTCGGCAAAGGACTTGAACCCGGCGAGGGTGAGCTTGGCGAGGCGCATGCGGGGATCGACCTCCGTGTCGATGCGTGGGGTACGGGCCTTGTTACAGGTTATCGGGCATGGCGGGGGCGGGGGTGCAAAGTTGGGTGGTGTGCGGAGGGGCGGTGGGGTTAACGGGACGCGGAGGGGCCACTTCCGGGGGCGTTTCCGGGGGCGTTTCCGGGCGTGGGGGCGGTTTCGGGGCGGGTCTGGCCGGGGGTGGGGCCGTCGCCGCGGGCCGAGTCGAGCAGGCGGGCCAGGCGGCTGCGGTCGATCTCGACGTCGGCGTCGAACGCGCCGACCCGGGCGAGTTGGTAGACGGCGTCGGCGACCTCGCCGTAGGTCAGGTCGAAGCCGTCCTGGGGGTCCTCGGCGGTGGGGCGGTGGGCGAGGACGTAGGCGAGGGTGGCGACTGTGGGAGAGATGCGGTGTTTTTCGCTGGTGACGCGGAAGTCCTGCTCGGGATCGCGGAACTGGTAGAAGATCTCGGCGGGCTGGTCGGAGGCGGCGCGGCGGACCATGAGCCGGCCGTCCCAGACCGACGCCAAGGTGGGCGGATCGAAGCCGAGCTGGGGGTTGAAGATCACGAGGCGGGGGTAGCGTTTCTGGGTGATGTAGATCAGCGGGTCGCGGACGGGCAGGCGGTCGATGACGAGCTTGATTTCGCCGAGGCGGTCGCGGAGGACGGTGCGTTCGACCAGGGGGCTGCCGGTGAGGGCGAGGGCCTCGTAGGCGGCGATGCGGACGGAGCGGACGGGGTCGTCAAGCAGGGTGCGAAGCGCGCGGTTGCCGTTGCGGCTGTCGGGCAGGCTGACGAGGGCCTCGGCGACGCGGACGCGGACGGAGGGTTCTTCGTGGCCGGCGAGTTCGAGCAGGTGGGGGCTGGCGCGTTCGTCGCCGACGAACGCACCGGCCTCGAGCGCGGCGAGGCGGAGGTAGAGCGGCGTCGGCGCAGGCTCGGTGTCGCCGCCGGTGCTGCCGTCGGCCGTGCGGGAAGCCGTTACGAACGTCGGCCCGTAATAGTTGCTCAGCGTCGTCCGCGCGGTGGGCCCCAGGGCCTTCCACGCCAACGTGACCGACGACGCTTGGGTCGGGTCTTCACGCAGGACCGCCGCCAGCTCCTCGGCCTTGAAGGCGGCGAAGCCCGGCGAGCGGTCGACGAACGTGTTCATCACCAGGTCGACGAAGAGCTGGGGCCGGTCGGCGTAGCGGGCGGGGAGGTTGAGCTGGATCACCAGCGGCGAGAGCGCGTTGGCGGTCGGCAGCTCGTCGGACGGGGCCTGGCGGTAAAGCTCGTTGATGCGTTCGGCGATCAGGCGGGCGCGGGTGCGGTTGGGCTGGTTGAGCACCAGCTCGAAGCCGCGGGACGCGAGCACCTCGCCGCCGGCGACGACCAGGGCGGTGCGGCGGTTCTCGTCGAGCTCGAAGGCGCTTCGGCTCACGGCGTCGGTCGGGCCGAGGTACACCGGGCCGCGCGCCTCGGCCAGCGGGGTGAGGAACAGCCGGTCGGGGTTCGTGCCCCCGGCCGAGAGCTCGGTGGTCCACAGCCGGCCGCCGACGAGGCTGGTCGTGCTGGTGTCGGCGGCGGTGACGAGCAGGTCGAACCGGCTGCCGCCGACCGCGCCGGGCGGGATGATGCCCACGACGCGGACGACGGCGGTCTGGTCGCTCGCCAGTACCTGCTCGGGGCCCAGGTCCAGCACCTCGCGGTTGCGTTGCCGGCCGACGCCCTGTTTGGTCATCTCGTTGATCAGCCACTGCCGCAGCGCCTGCGGCACCTCGCTGCTGCCGGTGTTCTCGAGCCCGACCACCAGGCCGTAGCCGCTGACGACCTGCGGCCGGTTGTTGCTCAGCCGGGCGAGCGAGCCGACGGTGTTGTAGAGGTGGCGCGGCCCGGTGTACGTCGCCCCCGGCGCGGCGTTGGGGGCCCGGCCCGGGTCGGAGCCGCAGCCCGCCAGCCCCAGCAGCCCCGCCGCCGCCCACACCGCCGCGGCCACGGTTCGCGGTCGCCTCATCGTTACGCCTTTCGCTCGGGACCACTCGACCCGCGACACCCGCCGTCGGATCGCTGCACGATAATTGTCCGGCCCGCCCCGCCGCGGGTCAAGCCCCGCCGGCCTTCCCGGTACACTGAACCCGCCATGCGGAGCGACCTGCAGCGCATCCTCGTCGACGCCGACGCCATCGCCCGGCGCGTCGACGAGTTGGCCTGCCAGATCACCGACGACCTCGACCGCCTGGACCACGGCGGGCGGGTCACGCTCGTGCCGATCCTCACCGGCAGCATCATCTTCGTCGCCGACCTGATCCGCCGGCTGCCCCAGCCGATGCAGATCCACCTGATCTCGGTCAGCTCCTACCCCGGCACGGCGACCGCCAGCCGCGGCGCGAAGATCGACGCGGCATTGACCAACGTCCCGGCCGACCTCACCGACCGCGTCGTCCTGCTGATCGACGACATCCTCGATTCGGGCAACACCTTCCGGGCCGTGACCGACGAGCTGGGCCGGCGGAACCCGCTGGCGCTGCGGACCGCGGCGCTGCTGCGCAAGCAGCGGCCCGAGGCGATGGGGTTCCCCGTCGACTACGTCGGCTTCGACATCCCCGACGAGTTCGTCGTGGGCTACGGCCTGGACTTCGACGGCTTCTACCGCAACCTGCCGGACATCGGCGTGCTCAAGCCCGCCGTCATCGCCGCCGGCCAGGCCGACGCGGGGGATGTTCCGGGGGCTCGATCGTGAGCCCCGCCGCCCCGCCCAAAAGCCGATTGCGGCTTAGCGTGGGTCCCGCGGCCGATCCGTCACCCCCCGTCCGCCACCCCGCCACCACCCCCGGCGACGCCGCCGCGCCCGACGAGATGGCCGTCCGCGCCGCGGCCCTGCTGCCCGACCAGCTGCTGCAGCCCGGCGAGGTCATCGTCCTGCTGCTTAAGCCCCACCCGCTCTACATCCTCCTCGCCCCGCTCAAGACGCTGGTCATCCTGTTGCTGGTCACCACCCTGGGCGTGCTGATCGCGGGCAACGCCGGGGCCTACACCGTCCGGCAGAACATCGTGATCCTCGGCGGCCTGATCGTACTCTCGCGGCTGTTCTGGCAGTTCTTCGAGTGGCTCAGCCGCGTGTACGTCCTGACCGACCAGCGCGTCGTCGCGATGGCCGGCGTGCTGCGCGTCCGCGTCTTCGAGGCCCCGCTGAACCGCATCGCCCACAGCGAGCTGCTGTTCTCGGTCCGCGAGCGGGTCTTCGCCTTGGGCACGCTGGGCTTCTACACCGCCGGCAGCGGCGTCGCCGAGGCGTTCTGGGTCATGGTCGCCCACCCGCTGGACGTCCACGCGAAGGTGGTGCAGACGCTGAAGCGCTACCGGCGCTAAGCCGCAAGCGGCTCCTCACTTCGGGTAACAACCCGCCGCGCGTAGCGCCCTGACGTACGGCGAGTTTGCGCTGTGTCCGGGATGCAGCGGCCACCCGTCGTACGCCCGGACAAAACGCCATCGCTGCGGTTTGCGCGGGTTGCGTTCGACGTAAGCGATCGTACGCCGAACGTCGTCGGGGTGGTCCAGGAATACCTTCCAACCACCCCCGCCGCTCCACAGCGGATGCCCCTCCGGAACAAGCCGCTTGCGGCTTAGCGCGTCCTTCCCCGCGGCCTTGAAACCCTCGATCATCGCCTCCGCCAAATCCCGGTGCTTCCGCACCACGAGGTGCACGTGATCCGACATCACGGCACACGCCCAACACGTGTACCGCCGCGCATCGACAATCCGCCCGAAGGCTTAGCCTACCTGGACGATAGCCTCCGACGACAGCTGCACCACCGGGTGCTGCAGCCTCGGCCCGGCCGCTTCGTAAAACGCCCGAATCTCGCGCCCGGCCGGCTGCACTTTCTTCCGCCCGTGGTGAAGCTCGCCGAGATCACGCAAGACCTCGCTCGTCACGACCATGGACCCGCTGCCCCGCGGATCGTTCGGCAGCCACGTGCCGTACACCGTCCAGATCAGGTGGTGCGCGATCACCAGCGGCCGTCCCATGCTTTGTCTTTAGCCGCTTGCGGCTTAGCGCACAAGAACTTCGGCGCGAAGCCGCCAGCGGCTACCCCCGCGCCCGCACCGACGCGGCGTGGGCGTCGAGACCTTCGGCCTCGGCCATCGCGGCGACGTCGGCGATCGTTCGCGCCGACATGCCGCCCCCGGAAGCGGGGTACGCCACGGTGCCGGTGCGTTTGAGGAAGGTGTAGACGCTCACGCCGCTGGCGAAGCGGGCCGTGGTGCCGGTGGGCAGGCAGTGCGACGGGCCGGCGTGGTAGTCGCCCGCCGCGACCGGCGTCGAGTCGCCGAGGAACACCTCGCCGGCGTGCCGCAGCTTCTCCAGAGCCGCTTGCGGCTTAGCGACGGCAAGGTTGACGTGCTCCGACGCAAACTCGTTGGCCACGTCATACGCCGCGTCCGCGTCGGCCGTCAACACGGCGCACGACTCGTCGCGCAACGCCGCGGCGATCGCGTCGCGGCGGCGGCGCTGCGGCATCTGCGTTTCGATCTGCGCGACGACCGCATCGATCACGCCGCGGTCCCACGCCACCAGAAAACACTTGCCGGGGTCGTGCTCGGCCTGGGCGAGCAGGTCGGCGGCGACGCGGGCGGGGTCGGCCGACGTATCCGCGACGGTGACGACCTCCGACGGGCCGTAGAACCCGTTGTCCGTGCCGCACGCCGCGCCGAGCTGCGCCTTGGCGAGCTGGACGTACACGTTGCCGGGCCCGGCGATCAGGTCGACCTGCGGCACGCGCGCGGTGCCGAAGCCCAGGGCGGCGACGCCCTGCGCCCCGCCGATGCGGTAGACGTTCGACAGGCCCAGGAGCTTCGCGGTGCCGAGCACCAGCGGCGAGATATCGCCGGCCGCTTCGTCGCCGCGGCGCGTCGGCGGCGGCGACATGACGTGGATGTCCTCGGGTCTTACGCCGGCGACTAGCGCGGGCACGGCCAGCATCACCAGCGTCGAGAACAGGACGGCCGTGCCGCCCGGCACGCACAGCCCCACCCGCTTGACGGGCGACCAACGCATCCCGAGCTCGCCCCCGGAAATCACGACGGTCCCTTTTTCTTCGGGCAGGACGTGTCGTTGGTAGGCGGTGACGTTGTCGATCGCGCGGGCGATGGCGTCCCGCAGCTCGGGCATCGTGTCGAGGTGTTCGGCCGCGCGGTCCAGTTCTTCCGGGGTCACGCGGATGCGGTCGGCGGCGAACGCCGGGTCGGTCCAGCGCTGCATGTACCGCACCAGCGCGGCGTCGCCGTCGCGGCGGACGTCGGCCAACACGTCGGCGACGGTGGCGGCGTCGTCGCCGGCGGCGGAGCCGGTGTCGCGGAGGCGGGCGAGCGTGGCGGCCAGCCCGGCACGGCCGGCGTCGGTCGAGAGGTCGTGGATCGGCAGCGGCATGGCGAGGTTTATAGGCCATTCCCCCGCCGGCGGACGAACCGGCCGGCTTGCCGCTGCACCGCGCCGCGGATCTCGAGCAGGGTCAGGTCGGCCTGCACCGCCCCGGCCGACCCGCCGAGCGCGGCGACCAGGTCGTCGAGGGTCTTCGGTTCGTCGAGCGCCGCGACCAGGCGTTTCTGCGTGTCGGTGGCGGTGGCGTCGAACAGGGGGGTCGGGGCTTCTTCCGGGGGGGCGAGGTCTTCTTTGAGCAGCCGGCCCGCCTCGCCGAGCTGGTCGAGCACCTCGCGGGGCGCGGTGACGAGGCTCGCCCAGCCCTCGCGGAGGATGTGGTGGCAGCCCGCGGCGGCCGGCGTGTCGACCCGGCCCGGCACGGCCATGCACTCCCGCCCGTGCTCCTCGACGCACAGCCGCGCGGTGATCAGCGCCCCCGAGCGTTTCGCCGCCTCGACCACCAAGACGCCGAGCGCCAGGCCCGAGATGATGCGGTTGCGACGCGGGAAGTTCTCGGGCTTCGGGCCGATCGACATCGGCAGCTCGCTGACCACGGCCCCCGCCCCCGAATCGACGATCCGCTCGAACACCGGCACGTGGTCCTTCGGGTACGGCTTGCTTAGCCCCGAGCCGATGACCGCGACCGTCCGGCCGCCGACGCGGAGGGCCGCGCGGTGGGCGGCGACGTCGATCCCGTAGGCCCCGCCCGAGACGACGCACAGCCCGGCCGTCGCGCACCCGGCGGCGAAGCGGTCGGCCTGCTCTCGGCCGTAGTGCGAACACTTCCGCGACCCCACGACGCCGACCGCCAACGCGTCCCCGGCCCGCAGCTCGCCCCGCACCCACAGCAGCATCGGCGGGTCCGGGATGTGCCGCAGCGACGCGGGGTAGTCGGCCTCGTCCCGGGCGATCAACGAGACGCCGGCGGCTTCGACCGCGTCGAGTTCACGCTTCACCTCTTCGCCGGTCGCGGCGGCGTCGATGCGTCGTTTGAGTTCACCGCTGCGGCCGGGCGAGATGCCGCGGATCGCCCCGAGCCGGGCGGCCGAGGCGTGGAGTGTGGCCGTGGCCGAGCCGATCGCGTCGACGCACCGCCCGACGAGCGTCGGCCCGAGCCCGGGCGTGAGCATGAGCGCGAGCAGGGCCCGCTTCTCGTCATCGATCGGGGTCATTGATTCAATTTAACCGCCAAGGACGCGGAGGACGCCAAGGAAGACCGATCGGGTAGCGGGCGATTTCACTCGCCCGGCGGCCATCGAGGGTGAGGAGAGATATCGGGCGGACAAGTCCGCCCGCTACCCATTCATTGCCTTCCTTGGCGTCCTCCGTGTCCTTGGCGGTTAAACCCATAAAAAAGACTCACCCCGGGCGAGCCGGGATGAGCCGTAAGGGTCGATTCGGACTGCGCTCGACGGCAGTCTCCGTCGAGCTGCCTAGCGCAGGCCGCTCTGTGTCTGCCCGCAGCAACAGCTGCAGTTGCATTCCTCTTGGG
>JBCCRT010000090.1:0-11433 GCA_039201235.1 Planctomycetota bacterium | reverse complement strand
CCGGCAGACCCTCTTACACGGGATAAACAAGGAGCCGAACATGGACGAAGCCGAAATCAAAGAGAAAGTGACCGCCATCGTCGCCGAGCAGATGGGCGTCGAAAAGTCCGAGATCACGATGGAGACCAACTTCGTCAACGACCTCAACGCCGACAGCCTCGACACCGTCGAGCTGGTCATGGAGTTCGAGGACGAGTTTGAGACGTCGATCCCCGATGAAGAGGCTGAGAAGATCCAGACCGTCGGACAGGCTGTCGAGTTTATCAAAGAGAACATGGATAAGTAGGTAGCCGCCCCGGCAGCGCGGGCCGTACGCGCCCGGGGGCCCGCCGATTCTGTCCGTCGTTTCGTTCTTGCCCATGAGTCAACGCCGCGCCGTCATCACCGGTCTGGGCTGGGTCACCAGCCTCGGGCACGACGTCGATGCCGTCTGGGAGCTCCTGCTCAAGGGCACCAGCGGCATCCGCCCCGTCACCCGCTTCGACACTTCCGACTACCCCGTGCACTTCGGCGGCGAGATCACCGAGTGGGACGGCCCGCCGGCACTCGACGACGCCGCCCGCAAGCAGGCCGCCAAGAAGATGGACCGCTTCGCGCAGTTCGCGGTCAGCGCGGCGATGTCGGCCGTCGACGACGCGGGGCTGGACTTCGAGAAAGAAAACCCCTGGCGGTGCGGCTCGATCATCGGCACCGGCATCGGCGGGATGGAGGAGTTCTGCGGCGGCTACCGCAAGCTGATCGAGAAGGGCCCGGGCCGGGTGAGCCCGTTCATGGTGCCCAAGCTGATGTGCAACGCCGGGTCGGGCAACGTCTCGATCCACTTCGGGATCAAGGGGCCCAACTCGGCGGTCGCCTCGGCCTGCGCGTCGGCGGCCCACGCGATCGGCGAGGCGGTCGAGTGCATCCGCCACGGCGGGGCCGACGTCATGGTCACCGGCGGGGCCGAGGCCGCGCTCAACGACCTGGGCATGGCCTGCTTCGTCGCCCTCAAGGCCCTGTCGAAACGAAACGACGCGATCACCGAAGCCAGCCGCCCCTGGGACGCCGACCGCGACGGCTTCGTCCTCTCCGAGGGCGCCGGCATCGTCGTCCTCGAAGAGTACGAACGCGCCAAAGCCCGCGGCGCGAAAATCTACGGCGAGCTCACCGGCTTCGGACAGTCCGCCGACGGCTCGCACATCACCGCCCCGCTCGCAGACGGCGCGGGCGCGTCCTACGCCATGGACACCGCCCTCCAAGACGCCGGCCTCGAACCCGACGCCGTCGACTACATCAACGCCCACGGCACCTCCACCGGCCTCGGCGACCTCGCCGAGACCCGCGCGATCCAACGATCCTTCGGCGACGACACCAAGACCCCCGTCTCTTCCACCAAGTCCATGACCGGCCACACCCTCGGCGCCTCCGGCGGCATCGAGGCCGTCATCCTCGCCAAGGCCCTCGAGACCGGCCGTATCCCCCCCACCATCAACCTCCACACCCCCGGCGAGGGCTGTACGCTGGACTACGTCCCCCACGAAGCCCGCGACCTCGACGTCACCCACGCGATGTCCAACAGCTTCGGCTTCGGCGGCCACAACGTCAGCCTCGTGATGAGCAAGGTCTAACATTTTCCCGTTTGCCCCGCGGCCACCCCGCTTCAGCGGGGTGGGTTCCTCCCAAATCATGTTCCCCAGCGACGCGTAGCGTCGCGGCTATTCTGTGTAAACCGATGAGCGAGTCCACCGTCGATCAACACCGCGCCACCGCACAACGTGAACACCGCGTCGCCCGGTGCGCCGTGCTCACCGTCAGCGACACCCGCACCCCCGAGACTGACGCCGGCGGCGGTTTCATCCGCGACCGCCTCGCCGCCGCCGGCCACGCGATCGCCGACCACGCCATCGTGCCGGACGACCCCGAAAAAATCGCCGCCCGACTCGACGCCTGGCTCGGCACAACGCAATCAAAAATCCTCAATCAAAAATCAAAAATCGACTTAATCGTGACCACCGGCGGTACCGGGATCGCCGCCCGCGACACCACCGTCGAGGTCGTCCGCCGCCGCCTGACCAAAGAGATCGAGGGCTTCGGCGAGCTGTTCCGCACGCTTAGCTACGACGCCGTCGGCCCCGCCGCCATGCTCTCCCGCGCGACCGGCGGCCTCGCCGGCAACACCCTGCTGTTCTGCCTCCCCGGCTCGCCCAACGCGGTTGAACTGGCCCTCGACAAACTGATCCTCCCCGAGCTGCCGCACCTGCTGTGGGAGGCCCGGCGTTAAACCGCGTATTCGATACCGACCGATAGCGTCCTATAGTTCGTTATGACCCAAAGCACCACCCAAGCCACCAAGCCTGCTCCGCTCGAGACCGTCGAGCCGATCGGCGCCCGCGTCCTGATCCGCAAGGACCAGGACAAGAAGCAGACCAAATCGGGCATCCACCTGCCGGACAAGGTCGAGATCCCCACGCTCACCGGGCGGGTCGTGACCGTCTCGGCCGAGGTCTCGATCGACGAGAAGTACCCGATCGAGCAGTACGACCGCGTGCTGTTCAACCCCAAGGGCGCGATCCCCGTCGATTTCGAGGGCGACAACCGGCTGTACGTCGTGCCGGTCGAGAACATCGTCGCGGTGTTCCGCAAAGACCCGAAGTGATCGGATCGTGCCCCGCGTAGCGGCGGGACTTGTCCCGCCGAGCGTCGTCTCGACCGCGGGTCGAGGTGCCGCGGCCGCATTACAATCTTCCGTGTGTCACCCCGCGACCCGCTACCGATCGAGCCGGCCGAGGCATTCGACGTCACGCTGCGCCCGCCGGGGTCCAAGAGCCTGACGAACCGGGCGCTGGTGATGGCGGCGCTGGCCCGCGGCACCTCGAAACTCACCGGCGTCCTGCTGGCGGACGACACCCGGCGGATGATCGAGGCGCTGCGGGCGCTCGGCTTCCGGCTCAAGCTCGACGAAGACGCTTGCAGGGTCACGATCAAGGGCGGGGCCGGGTCGGTGCCGCGGTCGTCGGCCGAGCTCGACCTGGGCAACGCGGGCACGGCCATGCGGTTCCTCACCGCGATGCTTACGCTGGGCCTGGGCGAGTACACCCTCGACGGCATCGCCCGCATGCGGCAGCGGCCCATCGGCGAACTCGTCGACCCGCTCAACGAGCTCGGCGCGGATATCGAATACCTCGGCGAGACCGGCTTCCCGCCGCTGAAGGTCATCGCCGAGCCGCCGGGGCCGATCGGGGGGCTGTTGGAGATGGCCCCGACGCTGTCGAGCCAGTTCATCTCGGCGCTCTTGATGATCGGGCCGTACCTGCAGCAGGGCCTGGAGATCGAGTTCGACGGACCGGTGACGAGCCTGCCTTACGTGAAGATGACGCTGAACCTGATGAAGCAATTCGGGGCCGAGTTCGAGGCGGACACGGGCTACCGGGCCATCAACGTGCCTGGCCTGTCCCATGGTTCCGGGGGCTTCCGGGGGTACGACTACCCGGTCGAGCCGGACGCGAGCAACGCGAGTTATTTCCTCGCGGCGGCGGCGGTGGTGCCGGGCAGCCGGTGCGTGATCGAGGGGCTGGGGTCGCGGAGCCTGCAGGGCGATGCGGAGTTCTGCGACGTGCTGGGGCGGATGGGCTGCGGTGTCGATCAGCGGCTGGACACGACGTGCGTCACCGCCCCGGCCGACGGGAAGCTGCGCGCCGTCGACGTCGATCTCAACGACATGCCGGACATGGCGCAGACCCTGGCCGTCGTGGCGCTGTTCGCCGACCCCGGAAGCGGCCCGACCATGATCCGCAACGTCGGCAACCTGCGGGTCAAAGAGACCGACCGCATCGCGGCGCTTGAGAACGAGCTGGCGAAGTTCGGCGCGAAGGTCACCACCGTCGGCGACGACCTCACGGTCCACCCGCCCGACGACCCGGGCCTCCACGAGGTCCGCGTCGAGACGTACGACGACCACCGCATGGCGATGGCGTTCGCCGTCGCGGGCCTGCGCCGGCCGAACGTCACGATCCTCGACCCGCGCTGCGTCGAGAAGACGTTCCCCGACTACTTCGCGTTCCTCGACCGGCTGCGCGGCGCCGCGGTGTGATGTCGCACGACCTCGACCACGACGACGACCTCGATCTAACGCTAGACACCGACGTCCGCCCGGTCGTTCGGCACCGGGTCCGCTTCACACGTCAGGTGTTTGACCCCGGCAACCCGGTGCTGCGCGAGGTGATGTCGAAGGGGGAAGACGGGGACGAGTCCAAAGCCTTGGTCGTGATCGACAACGGGTTGCTTGAGGCTCAGGACCACCTGCCGTCCGCGGTGACGGCCTATTTCCAGACCTACCGCCGCGTGATGCCCGAGCTGCGGGGGCTACACGTGGTGCCCGGGGGCGAGGCGGCGAAGAACGACCCCGGCGAGGTCGATCGGCTACTGGCTCAGATTCATCGCGGTGAGATCGACCGGCGATCGTACGTCGTGGCCGTCGGCGGCGGGGCCGTGCTCGACGCGGCGGGCTTCGCCGCGGCCACGGCCCACCGCGGCGTCCGCCTCTTGCGGCTGCCCAGCACCACCCTGGCGCAGGGCGACTCCGGGGTCGGCGTGAAGCACGGCGTGAACCGCTTCGGGCAGAAGAATTTTCTCGGCGGGTTCGCCGTGCCGTGGGCGGTGGTCAACGACGCCACGCTGCTCGGGACGCTGAGCGACCGCGACTGGCGCTGCGGGCTGGCCGAGGCGGCGAAGGTGGCGCTGCTGAAAGACGCCGCGTTCTTCGCTTATCTGGAGGGCCACACCGACGCCCTAGCGAACCGCGACGCGGCGGTCGGCGACGCGGTGTGGCGACGCAGCGCCGAGCTGCACCTCCGCCACATCGCGGCCTCCGCGGAAGAAGGCGGGGGCGGCGACCCGTTCGAGCTCGACGCCGCCCGGCCGCTGGACCTCGGGCACTGGTCGGCCCACAAGCTCGAGGCATTGAGCGGCTTCACGCTGCGGCACGGCGAGGCGGTCGCGATCGGGCTGGCGATCGATACGGATTACGCGGCCCGGGTCGGGCTCACGGAGCCGGCGACCGCCGCGCGGGTGATCGCCCTGCTGCAACGGTTGGGCTTCGATCTACGCCACCCGCTGCGGTCGGACCCGCGGCTGCTCGACGGGGTGGAGGAGTTCCGGGCGCACCTCGGCGGTCGGCTGACGCTGACGCTGCCCGGAGGGGTCGCGGAGTCGGTGGTGGTCCATGCGGTGGACCTGGACGCGATGCGGGCCGCGGCGGCCGGCGGTGGTTAAGCGGTGGCGGCGGGGTGCCGATAACCTGATTGATATGCCGGTCTGGTTTTCCAAGCGTGTGTCGGCCGCCGCGTGGGTGACGGCCTGCCTCGGTCTCACGGCCTGCGACGGGTCGTCCGACCACACCCCGCAAGCGTCGTCGGCTACGCCGTCGGCGGTCGATATGGTGTCCGGGGACACCGACGCGGCGCGGCAGGAGACGCTGTCGCGGCGGCTCATGGCGTTGGCGTTTTTCCGCGACGCGATGTGGCCGGCCGAGAGCGGACGCGACGCGGCGTTGACCTGGCTGCGGGCGTCGGCGGCGGGGTCGGGTCTGGAGCTGTCGGGGGTGATGCCCGAACCGACGATCGAGCGGCCGGGCGTGGCAGTGAGCCCGGTGACGCTGCGGGCGGCGGGCGGGTGGTCGGACGTGGTGGCGTGGCTGGGCGGGGTCGAGGCGTCGCCGCGGCGGATCGTGTTCCGGTCGGTCGAGCTGCAACGGCGGGAGTCGTCGGCCGTGGCGGACGTGAAGCTGGCGGTGCTGATCGACCGGCCGACGGGGCTGAACGAGCTGGTGAAACAGGACGTAGCGTCGCTGCGTGGCGAATCGTTGTCGGCGGCGGTCGCGTCGATCGAGGCGGAGTTGAAAGGTAAGAGCGTGACGCTCAGCGCGTTGGGAGCCGACGCATCGTGGGCCGCGCCGCTGGGTGCGTTGCACGCCGGACTACCCGCCGGAGCCGAGCCGGTGACGCTGCGGCTGAGCCGGACGTCGCAACGGCGGGCGCGGTCGTTCGCGGGGTCGTTCGGGTTTACGGTGGCGGACGCCGGGGCGGTGCCGGCGTACGTCAGGTCGATGCAGAAGCGGGACGGGTTCGCCGAGGCTCGGCTGCGTTCGCTGCGGCCGACGGCGGACGGGACGCAGCGGGCGACGCTGAACTTCGTGTACCACGGCACGGCCCCGGAGCCGGCGATCGGTGGACCCACGCCGCCGGCGACGGCGGGCGTGGCGGACCACTAACAACGCGTCTATTCCGCGTGAGCCGCGCCCCGCAGGTCGTCGAGGCTGACGACGTCGAGGGCGCGGGCGTGACACGCTTCGAGGACCACGGGCGGGGCGACGCCGGCCTGCAGCGCGTCTTTCCAACGCCGCACACAAAGGCACCACCGGTCGCCCGGCCGCAGACCCGGGAAACGGTACTCCGGCCGAGGCGTCGAGAGGTCGTTGCCCTGCGACCGGGTGAACGCCAGGAACGCCGCGGTCATCACGGCGCAAACGGTGTGCGACCCGACGTCCTGCGGCCCGGTCTCGCAACAGCCGTTGCGGGTGAAGCCGGTCATCGGGTCGGTCGAGCAGCTCTGCAGCGGCGTGCCCAGGACGTTGGTCTTGCCGGTTGACTTAGCGATCATGTCGGAAGGTTAGGCCCGAGCCGCGGCGAGTTCGGGGTCGAGTAATCCGGCCAACGCGTTGCGGCCTGCCTCATCAAGCTCGACCAGCGGCAGCCGCAGCTCGCCGCTGTCCCGCCCGGCCAGCGCCATCGCCGCCTTGATCGGCACCGGGTTGGTCGCCAGCGTCAGGCAGCCCTTGCACAACGCGAAGAGTTCGAGGTGCAGCTTCTTCGCCAGCGTGAAGTCGCCCCCCGCCGCCGCATCGACCAGGGCCTTGACCCGCCGCGGCAGCAGGTTCGACAACACGCTGACCACGCCCACGCCGCCGACCGACATCAGCGGCAGGGTCAGGCTGTCGTCGCCCGAGACGATCGCGATGTCGCACGACGCGGCGATCTCGCTGGCCAGGTCCAGGCTGCCGGTCGCCTCCTTGATCGCCACGACATTCGGGTGTTCGTTGAGCCGGACGACCGTGTCGGCGGACATCGTCACGTTGGTGCGCCCCGGGATGTTGTACAGGCAGATCGGCAGATCGACCGCGTCGGCGACGGTCATGAAGTGGCGATACAGCCCCTCCTGCGACGGCTTGTTGTAGTACGGGTTGACCATCAGCGCCGCGGTCGCGCCCGCCTCGGCGGCATGCCGGGTGAGCGACAACGCCTCGGACGTTGCGTTGCTGCCCGTCCCGGCGATCACCTGGCACCGCCCCGCCGCCGCTTCGACCGTCCGCTCGATCACGAGCCGGTGCTCGTCGTGGCTGAGCGTCGGCGACTCGCCGGTGGTCCCGACGGGCACGACGCCGTCGACGCCGTGCTCGACCTGGTATTCGACGTTCGCCGCTAGACGGTCGTAGTCGACCTCGCCGTCGGCAAACGGGGTGACTATCGCGGTGTAGGTGCCTCGGAGCATGGGGGGTCTCGGTTCGGGTGGAGGTGACACGGGAGAAACTGGATTGTAACGCTGCGTCGGAGCAGGAAAAAAATCACGAGTCGGGCTAAGAAACCGCCGCGGCGGTCGTCGTCAGGGTAGAGCGGCAGGAACCGCCGGCCGGGGCGTGCGTCCCAACCCGGGAGACCGACATGCGAGAGGCGCACCCTTGACCCCGACCGACTCGGCACCCCCGGAATCGCCGGCACCCCCGGCCGCCGCGGACGTGGAGCTCGAGCCCTTCCGGGGGCGGGGGCGGCTCGAGCCCTTCTGGGGGCCGCTGCTGCGGTACGCCGGCCATCTGCTGCGGGATCCGGGCCGAGCGCAGGACGCGGTGCAGGACACGTTCGCCCGGGCCCTGCGGCTGGGCGAGGGCGAGGCCCCGCGGGACTTCCGGGCCTGGCTGTTCACCGTCTGCCGCCACCGCTGTTTCGACGTCTTACGCAAGGAGCGACGCATGACCTTGCTGGCCCCCAGCCCCCGGAATCTGGAACACGCCGCCGCAGCCCACGCGAATCAGGCCGGGCCCGCCGACACGGCCGAGGCCAACGACACGTTCGCCGCGATCCGCCGCCACCTCGCCGCACTACCGGCGAACCAGCAAGACGTCGTCCGCCTGCGGTTCCAAGGCGAGATGACCTACCGCCAGATCGCCGACGCGACGGGCCATAGCGTCTCGCACGTCGGCGTGCTGCTGCACACCGCGATCAAGACCCTGCGGTCGCAACTCACCGACTGCTGATCCGTTGACGCCTTCCGGGGGAGGGCGAGGATCCCGCCGAGCCGCCGAGTAACAGACAACCCCCGGCTCGGCGGGAGCCTCGCCCTCCCCGAATCGGATAACCCACCACGCCCACCTAAGAGCTGCACCATGACCCCGGAAAACCGCCCCGACTTGTCCACGCCCGACGACACGCTGCTCACCGCCTACGCCCTCGGCGAACTCGCCCCCGACAGCGACGAACACGCCGCGGTGGAGCAACGCCTGGCCGACGACCCCGCCGCCCGGGCCGAGGTCGCGGCGATCCTCGGCACGGCCGAAACCCTCGCGGCCGCGCTCGCCGCCGAGCCGCTGCCCGCCCCGGCGGACCGTCCGCGGCGTTGGCCGTTCCGCCTCGCCGCTGTGGCCGGCCTCGCCGCCGCCGCGGCCGTTGGCTTCGCCGTCGCCTGGCCGTTCCTCGACACCGACCAACCTGACGCGCATCGGGTGGCGTGGCAGGGACCGGCGGGGGATCGTCTCGGTACCGAAGCGGGAGCGAAATCTTCGTCATTCGCGGACGAACCGGCGTTTGGCTTGACCGATGCGCTGTCGGATCGCAACGTCGGCGGAGGCGAGGCCGGCGGTGGCGGCGGCGGTCAGTCCCTGTTTGCCGACGGCGATGGCGAAGCCGCGGAAAACAGCGTGTGGCAAATGACCGACGGCGACGACTGGCGTGGCGCGATCGTACGCAACGACAACAGCACGGACTTCAGTACCTTCTATGAGGCGGGCGCACGGCGGATCGTTCCGCCGCCCGTGGCGGCACCGGTACCGTCCGGGCCGATGACCTTGGGCCTCGACGCTATCGTCGTTCAGCGGCAACGCGTCACGCCGGGTGCTCCCCACGATTATTTCCTCTGGTCCGAGGCACTCGGTGACGCCCGGCGCAGCCAGGAGCCCGGCTTCAACACCGAGGCCTACGACCGGATCGCCGACAACCCGTTCCGCGTGGTGTGGGACCGGCCGGTGTCGACGTTCTCGATCGACGTCGATACGGCCAGCTACGCCAACGTGCGGCGGTTCCTAGACAACGGCCAACTGCCGCCGGCGGACGCGGTGCGGATCGAGGAACTGGTCAACTACTTCGACTACGGCTACACGCCGCCGAGCGTGGTCGCCCCCGGAAAGGGCGACGCCGAGGTGGACGGGCCGCCCTTCTCGACGGACATTGAGGTCACGGCCGCGCCTTGGGCACCGGACCACCGCCTCGTGCGGATCGGGCTCAAGGGGATCGAGGTCGCGACCGACGACCGGCCCGCGGCGAACCTGGTGTTTCTCATCGACGTGTCGGGGTCGATGAACGCGGCCAACAAGCTGCCGCTGGTCAAGGCGGGGCTGCGCGAGCTCGTCCAGCACCTGCGGATGGACGACCGCGTGGCGATCGTGGTGTACGCCGGGGCGTCGGGGCTGGTGCTCGACTCGACGGCCGACCACGACGCGGTGCTGGTGGCCGTCGACAACCTCCGCCCCGGTGGGTCGACCAACGGCGCGGCCGGGATCGAGCTGGCTTACCAGGTCGCCACGAAAAACCATATACACGGCGGTTTGAACCGGGTGATCCTCTGCACCGACGGCGACTTCAATGTCGGCGTCACCGACCGCGGGGCGTTGACGCGCCTGATCGAAGAGAAGGCCAATGTTCCGGGGGCGCCGACGTACCTGAGCGTCCTGGGCTTCGGCACGGGCAACGTCAAGGACGCGACGATGGAGCAGCTCTCCAACGTCGGCGACGGCAACTACGGCTACGTCGACACCCTGGCCGAGGCCCGCAAGCTGCTGGGCGAGCAGGTCAACGCCACGCTGTTGACGATCGCCAAGGACGTGAAGCTGCAGGTCGAGTTCAACCCGGCGAAGGTCGCGGCGTACCGGCTGATCGGCTACGAAAACCGGGTGCTGGCCCGCGAGGACTTCAACGACGACACGGTCGACGCCGGCGACATCGGGGCGGGGCACGCGGTGACGGCGTTGTACGAGCTGAAGCTGGTGGAAGGCGGGAGTGAAAAACCTGCGCCGTCGGTCGATGAACTTCGGTATCAGCGGCCGGCGGGGTTGGCCGAGGCGGCGAAGGCGGACGAATTGTTGACGCTTAAGCTGCGTTACAAACTTCCGGGGGCGGCGAAGGAGCAGGGGACGTCTAGGCTGCTGAGTTTCCCGGTCGCGGACGACGTGGTGGACTTCGCCGAGGCGAACGAGGCGACGCGGTGGTCGGCGGCGGTGGCGAGGTTCGGGATGATGCTGCGGGGCTCGCCGCACGCCGGGACGCTGACGTGGCCGGGGCTGGTGGAGTTCGTCGAGTCGCAGGTCGATGTCGAGGGGGCGCGCTTCGCGGACCTGACGTCGGAGGGAGTGCGGCGGGTCGAGTTCGCCCGGATGGTGCGGGCCGCGGCGGAACTGGCGGGGGCCGCTGATCGGGGTCCGGAGTGATGTGGGGTATGACGGGCGGACCAGTCCGCCCGCTGCGCGGCACTCACGGAATCCTCACGGGCGACGGCGGGGTATAAAAAAAGCCCTCGGCCGCCGGGGGGGTCCGGTTACGTGCGGCCGAGGGACTGGGTTGGTCGTTCGATCCCGGAACATCGCGTTCCAACCGAGTCCCCCGCGTCGCGGGCAACCCGGAATTCGTGGAGTTTGCCGCTCCACGACCTCTGTATCGGCCGAGTTGGGGGTTTCCATGAACCTTTCTCGCGTCATAACCTGACACTTTTGCGTTTATTATTTTGAGTTCACCTGAAACCAACCCGGCCCTGCGACGCGAGCTCGGGTTAGGCGCAGCGGTGATGCTGGGGTTGGGATCCATGGTGGGGGCGGGGGTGTTCGTCAGCCTGGGGCTGGGGGCGGGTCTGGTGGGCCCGGCGGTGCTGGGGGCGATCGCGGTGGCGGGCGGGCTGGCGATGTGCAACGGGCTGTCGTCGGCCCAGCTGGCGGCCGCGTACCCGGTGGCGGGCGGGACGTACGAGTACGGCCACCGCGTCGGCTTCCCGGTGCTCGGTACGGTGGCGGGGTTCATGTTTTTGGTCGCCAAGTCGGCGTCGTGCGCGACGGCGGCGCTGGGGCTGTCGGGCTATGTGCTGTCGCGTTTCGGGGTCGACGCGTCGGGGGGCCTGGTCGTGGCCGGGGCGTTGGCGGTGGTG
>JBCCRT010000089.1:0-11448 GCA_039201235.1 Planctomycetota bacterium | reverse complement strand
CGCCGCGTGCCGCAGCTCCAGCCGCACCTCCCGCAGCGGCGCGAACCGCTGCACCACCCCGTCCAGCGTCCCGTCGTACAGCACCCGGCCCTCGTGGATCACCACCACCCGCTCGCACAGGGCCGTGATGTCCGCCATGTAGTGGCTCGTCAGCAGCACGCTCGCCCCGTTCTCCCGGTTGTACTCCCGCAGGAACCGCCGCACCGCCGTCTGCGCATTGACATCCAGCCCCAGCGTCGGCTCGTCCAGGAACAGCACCTTCGGGTGGTGCAACAAGGCCGCGATCAGCTCGCACTTCATCCGCTGGCCCAGCGACAGCTTCCGCACCGGCTGGGTCAGCTCTTTGTCCAGCTCCAGCATCTCGGCAAACCCTGCGATCCGCCGCTGCGCCTCGTCCTCCGGGATCGCGTAGACCGCGGCGTTGACCCGCAGCGAGTCCATCGCCGGCAGGTCCCACAGCAGCTGCTGCTTGTTGCCCAGCACCAGCGTGATCTGCCGCAAAAACTCGGCCCGCCGCCGGAACGGCTCGTGCCCCAGCACCCGTACCCCCCCGGAAGTGGGGTGGATCAATCCCGTGAGCATCTTGATCGCCGTCGTCTTGCCCGCCCCGTTGGGCCCGAGGAACCCGACGATCTCTCCCGGCTCGATCGCAAAGCTCACCCCGCGCACCGCCTCGATCTCGCGGTGCTTCCGCTTCACGAAGTGCCGCAGCGTCCCCACCACCCCCGGCTGCTTGTCCGCCACGCGGTACGTCTTTCGCAGGTTCTCGACGCACACGGCGGACACGCGGTGATCTTAACGACCCCGCCTCAGCCCATCGGCTCCCGCGTCATCGCCGCCGCCCGCCGCAGCGCCCGCTGCAGCCCGTCCTGCTCGTACGCCTCCATCGCCGCCATCAGCTTCGCGACCTGATACCCCTGCCACGCCTTCCACCCGATGAACGCCGAGAGCAGCAGCAGCATCGTCGGGTTCACGTTGCGGATCACCGGCACCACGTCCGATACCCCCAGCAGCGCCAGCAGCCCCACCACCAACGCCACCGCGAACCCGAACCCCGCCGTCAGCCGCAGGCTCCGCGACCGGCCCACAAAAAACCACAACACCGACTGCACGATCTGCCCGCCGTCGAGCGGGTAGATCGGCAGCAGGTTGAAGATCAGCAGCGCCAGGTTCACGTACGCGATTAGCGCGAAGTACCCCTGCCACGCCCCGCTGGTCGACAACGCCAAGCCGTACAGCACCGGCAGCAACCCCACGTTCACCAGCGGCCCCGCCGCGATCGACCACAGCACCGCCCCCGGCCGCGGCGGCGGCTCGACGTACGCCACCCCGCCTAACGGCCACAGCACGATGTCCCGCGCCCGCCCCCCCACCGACCGGCACGCTAAAGCGTGCCCGAACTCGTGCAGCAGCACGATCCCGAACAGCGAACAATAAATAGCCAAAAACCCGAAAAAGTCCCGCCCCCCCGTCAGCGTGAAGAGGAAGAAAGCCGCCGCAAACCACGTCCAGTGCACGAACACCGCGATGCCGGAAAACGTGAGCAGGTGCAGCGAGCCTTGCCGGGTCAGCATGGCACGATCATAGTCCCCCGCCTAGCCTCCCCCAGCAACCCCGCTTACCCCGGACCGGTCACCTCAGCGATCAGTCTCCGAATCCCCGAAGGACCCCCATGCCCGACCCCAACCAGAAAGTCGCCCTCGTCACCGGCGCCGGCTCCGGCGTCGGCCGCGACACCGCCCTCCTCCTCGCCGACGCCGGCTACGCCGTCGTCCTCGCCTCCCGCACCGCCGCCCACCTCGACGAGACCGCCGCCTACGTCAAGGAAGAGGGCGACCCCGACGCCACCACCCTCGCCGTGCCGACCAATGTCACCGACCCCGCCGCCGTCAACACGCT
Source organism: Planctomycetota bacterium (assembly GCA_039201235.1). Lineage (GTDB taxonomy): Bacteria > Planctomycetota > Phycisphaerae > Phycisphaerales > Phycisphaeraceae > Algisphaera. Next base: position 9,549 of record JBCCRT010000089.1, on the reverse strand, counting down.
GATCGAGAAAACCCTCGAAGCCTTCGGCCGCGTCGACGCGCTGGCCAACTGCGCCGGCTCCGCCCCGCTGCAACCCATCGAACGCATCACCGACGAGGTCGTCGACGACGCCCTCGCGGTCAACCTCAAGGGCGTCATCTACACCACCCGCGCCGTCTGGCCCCACTTCAAGAAGCAAAAGTCCGGTGCCGTCTGCAGCGTCTCGTCCATGGCCGCCATCGACCCCTTCCGGGGGTTCAACGTCTACGCCGCCGCCAAGGCCGGCGTCAACCTCTTCATGAAGGCCGCCGCCGACGAGGGCAGCAAGTTCAACGTGATCGCCGCCGCCGTCGCCCCCGGCGCGATCGAGACCCAGATGCTTCGCCAGAACTTCTCCGAGAAGGCCATCCCCCCCGCCAACACCCTCGACCCCCTCGTCGTCGCCGGCGTCATCCGCGACGTCCTCACCGGCCGACGCCAAATACAACCCGGCGAAACCATCCCCCTGCCGAGCCCGCACTGACGCGCAACGCCCGGACCCGACCGTCGTCCGCGTTGCCCGTGCCGCACGAGCCGGTTATGCGACCCAACCGACGCGTGCGGAGGGGTGAAGTCTCAGGCCCGATGATCTCGGCGTAGGCCGGGAACGTCGGGCGATCGCCGATGGGGTAAGCCCCCGATTGCGGCGCGGCCGACCACCCGCTAGTTTTGCCGCACATACCCAAGGGTGTCCGCCGCGGCTAGGCTCGACCGACGCGGTGGGTGAAAAGGGAAGCGCAGTGCCCCCGCCTCCGGAAGCTTCGCCCTTAGAACGGGCGTCGATGACGGGTGATCGGGTCATTCTGCCGCGGACGCGCCGCCGTGATGAGCGACGGGTCCGGTCCACAGGCCACTGCCTGCCGTGCAAAGCGGCGGGCGGGAAGGCGGGCCGGGTCAAGCTCTAAGCCGGAAGACCTGCCTGAGGACCGACCCCGCCGCGCGTCCCGCGATTTGGACGAGGCTTTGTTTGGCCAGCGGCAGCGATCGGCGATGGTGTCGCCGATGGGATCGATCCGTATTGGGCGTGCCTCCGGGTCCTCGCGAGCAGGACGCCGGGCAGGTTTCGCGCGCCGGCACCCTGGGCCGACGCGGCTTGTCCTTCGCGTCTCGTGAGATCGCCCACCCCGCTTCCGCGCACTTTCGCGCGGGGCGGTTGTCGTGATCGGCCCCAGGGTCGCCCCGCGCGGATCGGGGCGGAGCCAAGGAGATTCGTTGTGCTGAAGAAAGTTGTGTTGTGTCAACGTGGGTCGACCGCGGCCGGCTGGGTCGCGAGTGCCCTGGCGGCGGTGACCGCCTCGGCGGGCCCCTTCTCCCCGGGCAAGGGGGGCCCCGACGAGGCCGGGTTCGTCGACGCCGGCGTCGCCGGGTTTGTCGACGGGCAGGTGAACCCGATCTTCGTCGGCTGGGCCAGCGGCTACACCGCCTACCACCCGTCCGACGTCATCGGCCCCTACAGCCAGAACGGCATCGCCACCGGGTTCGCCGACCCGACCAAGACGCTCGGCCCGGTCACCGGCAGCAACGTCGACATCGCCTCGCTGGGCGACATGCACGTCGATGAGCTCGACGCCTACGCCGCCGACCCCTTCGCCGGCGGGCCCGGTGAGCTGGTCCTCACGTTCGACACCGCCATCACCAACGGCCCCGGCGTCGACTTCGCCGCGTTCGAGAACGGCTTCGTGTCGAACTATTCCACCGGCGCCGGCAGCGTCCGGGGCCAGATGTTCGCCGAGCTCGGCTTCGTCGAGGTCTCGACCGACGGCGTGCACTTCGCCCGGTTCCCCAGCCAGTTCCTCAACTACCCCGACGGCGTCCCCGGCACGGCCGACAGCCTGATCGACCTCGACGGCGACCCGTCCACGGCGCCGACCAACGCCGCCTACCTCACCCAGGACGTCAGCAACCTCTACAACCTCGTCGGCAAGCACGCCAACGCCTACGGCACGAGCTACGGCACCCCCTTCGACCTCGACGACCTGCTCACCGACCCGCTGGTCACCGACGGCCTGGTGGACCCGGACGAGATCCACTACGTCAAGATCGTCGACATCCCCGGCAACGGCCACTTCACCGATAGCCTCGGCAACCCCATCTTCGACGCCTGGGTCACCTGGGGCTCCGGCGGCCTGGACTTCGAGGCCCTCGGCGTGATCCACCAGGTCCCCGAGCCCACAGCGGCGGGCCTTCTCGCCCTGAGCATGATCGTGACGCTGGCGCGTCGTCGGCGCTGACCCCGTTGTTCCCCGGTCCCGCGTCGAAAGACGCGCGGCCGTTTTACCCCCGTCTCCGGAGAGACCGTAATGATGAAGCATCGCCCGTTTGGTTTCACGCTTTTGGAACTCCTGGTGGTCGTCGCGATCACCGCCCTGCTGATGGGCATCCTGCTGCCCGTACTCGGCCGAGCCCGGGACGCGGCCCGCGCGGCCGTCTGCGGCAGCAACATCCGCCAGCTGCATCTGGCCAACGCCGCCTACGCCCACGACAATCGTGAGCACTTCGCCCTCGCCGCCCGCGACATCTGGTTTCCCAACCTCGAACGCTGGCACGGCAAACGCGCCGCGGTCGCCGACCGTTTCGAGCCGGCGCAGAGCGACATGGCCGACTACTTCGGCCCCGACGGCCGGGTCAAGGCGTGCCCCGGCTTCGTCGAGGGTCACGACTACCAGCCCGGGTTCGAAGACGGCTGCGGGGGCTACGGCTACAACGCCTCGTACCTCGGCGGCCGCAATGATCTCCACGGCACTTCGCCTCAAGCCGCCGCCCGCAGCGCCCGCACCGCCGACGTGGTCACGCCGGTCGCCACGGTGATGTTCACCGACGCCGCGTACCTCATCGGCGGCGACTTCACCAAGGCCGCCTACTCGTTCTGCGAGCCGCCGTTCTGGCAACTGAGCCCCGGCCCGCCCAGCACAATGCGTCCCAACCCGACGATCGACTTCCGCCACCTCGGCCAAGCCAATGTCGCCTGGGTCGACGGACACGTCGGCCGCGAAGACCTCGCGTTCAGCGTCGACTACCTCACGCACAGCTACGTCACCGGCGAAGACGCCGAGCGCCAGGGCGTCGGCTGGTTCGGCCCCGAGGACAATTCCCTGTTCGACCTGCAATAAGCAAACCACGCCCCCGAAAGGCATGCCGGTACACTCCGCGGATGCGGATTCTGCTGACGAACGACGACGGGATCGACGCCCCCGGGCTGCGGGCGCTGCACGACGCCATCTCGTCGCTGGGGGAGGTGCGGGTCGTCGCGCCGGCGCGGGTGCAGTCGGCCACGAGCCACGCGGTAACGTTTCATCGGGCGATCGGGGTGCGGCGGACCGACTTCGGGTACGCGGTGGACGGGCGGCCGGCGGACTGCGTGAAGCTGGGGCTGCACGCCTTGTTTCCGGGGGAGCCGCCGTTTGATCTGGTGGTCAGCGGGATGAACGCGGGGGCAAACGTGGGGGTCAACGTGCTGTATTCGGGGACGGTGGGGGCGGCGCGGGAGGCGAACTTCTGCGGGGTGCCGGCGGTGGCGGTGAGCCTGCACATCGGGCAGTGGGACCACGACCACTGGGCGCGGGCGGCGGGGCACGCGGCCGAGGCGATCGGGAAGATCGTGGGGCAGAAAGAACTGGACGGGAAGACCTTGCTGAACGTGAACGTGCCGGTGCTGGACGGGGGTGTAGAGCCGCGGGGGGTGAAAGTGGTGCCGGCGTCGCTGAGCAAGATGGTCGTGGATTACAAGCGGGGGGAAAACGGAAACGGCGAAGCGACTTACACGGTCGGCAACGTGATGACGTTCGCCGAGCGGGAGCCGGGGACGGACGTGGCGGCGTTGTACGACAAGTTTGTCACGGTGACGCCGCTGCACTTCGACACGACGTGCCCGGCGTCGACGGCGGCGTGGCGGGACCGGCTGGAGGGTTGAGCGATGACGCTGCCGACGCAACCGTTCGACCTGGTGCTGGAGCTGAGCGACCGGATCGACGCGGGGGACGCGGCGGGGCTGTCGGCGTTCCTGGAGCGGCTGCCACCAGAGGACACGTCGTACACGATCTCGCACCTCGACGACGAGCGGCGGACGCGGATGTTCGCGCAGCTGTCGGAGTCTGCGCCCCCGTTGGCGGCGGACCTGATGGAGCATTTCGATGATGCGCACGCGGCGGAGATCGTCGTGGAGCTGGAGCCGGCGGAGGCGGCGGCGATCGTCGACGAGATGGACTCGGACGAGCAGACGGACGTGCTCGCCGAGATGCCCGAGCCGGCGGCCGAGGCGATCCTCGAGGAGATGTCGCCGGAGGAGGCGGTGGACGCCCGGCGGCGGCTGCGCTACGACGAGGACACGGCCGGGGGGCTGATGATTACGGAGTTCCTGGCTTACAGCGGGTCGCGGCCGGTGGAGGAGGTCGCGGAGGACCTGCGCGACAACAGCGAGAAGTACGGGGAGTACGAGGTGCGGTACGTCTACGCCACGCACCTCGACGGGTCGCTGGAGGGGGTGGTGCCGATGCGGGAGCTGGTGATGACGCCGCGCGGGACGCCACTGGGCCGGCTGGCGATCCCGAGCCCGGCGGTGGTCGACGTCGACACGGACCTGGACGACCTTCAGGACACGTTCAACCGGATCGACTTCTCGGCGCTGCCGGTGGTGGACGAGGCGGCGAAGCTGGTGGGCGTGGTGCAGCGGGCGGCGGTGCAGGAGGCCCGCGGCGAGGCGGCCGAGGAAGACCTGGCGAAGTTCGGCGGTATCTTCCGTGGTGAGGAGCTGCGCACCATGCCGCTGCGGTCGCGGGTGTCGCGGCGCCTGATCTACCTCGCGCCGATCGGCGTTTTGCTGATGCTATCGGCGAGCGTGATCAACCTGTTCATCGAGACGATCGAGGCGCTGCCGGTGCTGGCGATGTTCCTGCCGGTGGTCTCGGGGCTGTGCGGCAGCGGGGGCGGTCAGGCGGTGGCGGTGAGCATGCGGGAGATGTCGCTGGGTCTGATCAAGCCGGCGGACCTGGGGCGGGTGCTGCTCAAGGAGGTGCTGGTCGCGGCGGGGGCGGGGGTGGTGCTCGGGGCGATGCTGACGGTGGTGATCGGGCTGTGGCGGGGGCAGTTTTTGTTGGGGTTGGTGGTGGGGGTATCGATCCCGCTGGTGCTGGCGGTGGCCAAGGCGGTGGGCGGGTGCGTGCCGCTGCTGCTGCGGAAGCTGGGGCTGGACCCGGCGATGGCGTCGGTGCCGATCGTGACGACGGTGGTGGACCTGGTGGGGTTCGGGGTGGTGCTGGCGATGGCGACGGCGGCGATGGGGGCGTTGACTTAGGCCGGCGGCTGGACGCGGGGCAACATTCGTATCTGCATCGGTTTGCGGGGCCACGCCGGCTTTTCTAGGGTGGCGGGTCTATGGCCAAGGTGACCTATGACGCGCAGTCGTTCTCGCTCGACCGCCGCCGGCTCTGGCTGGTGAGTGCGGCGATGCACTACCCCCGGATCCCCCGCGGGCTGTGGCGGGACCGCATCCGGGCGGCGAAGCAGGCGGGCTTCAACTGCATCGAGACGTACGCGTTTTGGAACGCGCACGAGCCGGAGCCGGGGGTGTTTGATTTCACGGACAACCTCGACGTGCGGCGGTTCGTGGAGATCGTGGCCGAAGAGGGGATGTTCTGTTGGTTTCGGCCGGGGCCCTACGTTTGCGCCGAGTGGGACAACGGCGGACTGCCGCCATGGCTGCACCGGGTGAAGCCCGACCGGCGGAGCGGGGCGATGCGGCTGCGGGAGGGCAGCGGGCCGTTCCTCTCGGCGGTGTCGCGGTACTACAGCGCTGTGATGGAGCAGGTGGCGGACCTGCAGGTGACGCGGCCGGTCGCGCAGGGTCGGCCCGCGGCGTCGCCGACACGCAACACGCCGGGCGCGGTGGCGGGCGGGTTCGCCGGCCAGGGCGCGGGGCCGATTGTCTTGCTCCAGGTCGAGAACGAATGGTTCTGCCGCAACGACGAGCAGGAGGAGGCGTACCACCAGCAGCTGATCCGGCTGCTGCGCGAGGCGGGGGCGGAGGTGCCGCTGACGGTGTGCAACCAGCTGTGGCAGCCGGTGGACGGGACCATCCACACGTGGAACGCCTCAGCGAACCTGCCGGCCGACCTGCGGCAGCTCGCGGCCGTGCAGCCCGACGCGCCGCGGCTGGTTAGCGAATACTGGACCGGCTGGTTCGACCACTGGGGGGGGGAGCACGCCGATACGGTCGACGCGGGCAAACATTTTTACCGGATGGCCGCCGTCCTCGCGGCCGGGTCGCAACCGAACCTCTTCATGTTCCACGGCGGGACGAACTTCGGCTTCACCGGCGGGCGGACGGTGGGCGGCCCGTCGATGTACATGACCACAAGCTACGACTACGACGCCCCGCTGCTCGAGGCCGGCGGCCGGGCCGGGAAGTACGACCTGACCAAACGCATCGCCACGTTCGCGAGCCAGTTCGGCGGGGTGTTCGCCCACCTCGAGCCGGCGGCCCACGCGGTCGCCGTCGCCCCGGACGAGGGCGACCACCCGCCCAGCGTGATCCACCAGCGCGGCGGCCGCGGCGGCGTGACGTTCATCCTCCGCTCGCCTAATGACAAGCAGAAGCAGGCCACGCTGCTGCTGCCCAACGGGCTGTCGCTCCCCGTGCCGCTGGGCGGCCTGCGGGCGGTCTGGCTGCTGACCGACACCCCCCTGAGCGGCGGCGTCACGCTCGACTACACCAACCTCAGCCCGCTGGCGTGGGTCGACGACCGCCTGCTGGTGCTCTACGGCCCGGCCGGCGCGGGCGGCCTCGTGAGCCTCGACGGGGCGCAGGTCGAGGTCACCGTCCCCACGGGCAAGACGCCGAAGGTCGAACACGTCAACGGCGTGACCCTGCTGGTGCTGAACCCCGCGATGGCGGACGCCGGCTACGCCCACCCCGAAGGATGGGTCGTGGGCGCCCGCGCTCTGGACCAACACGACGAGCCGCTGCCGCGCAGGGGCTGGCCGACCCGCACCCTCGTCATGCCCGGCGGCGAGGTGACGAAGACCAAACAGTCGGCCATGCGTCGCCCGACCGCCCCGTCGCTGGACGCCTGGCAAGCCGCCGGCTGCGACGCCCACCTCGATGGCTCGGCCCGGGACTACACCGTGACGAAAGGCCCGGCCGCCTTCGACGACCTGGGGCGGGACTACGACTACGGCTACGGCTGGGCCCGGCTACGGCTGCCCGAATCGTCCGCCGCGAAGGCAGTCAAAGCGATCAGCCCCGGCAGCGGCGACCGGCTGCACGTCTACCGCGGCGGGAAGTTCGAGCGGCTCGTCGGCCTCTCGGTCGGCGGCAACGGCCTGGCCCCCGCCCCGCTCCGCGGCGCCGGCGAGTGGGTCGTGCTGATCGACAACCTCGGACGGTTCAACTACGGCCCACGCGTCGGCGAACGCAAGGGCCTGCTCGACCACTTCTACGCCGTCGAGCCGGTCCGCCTACCCAAGCCCAAGCGTCGGCCCCAGAACGGCCCCGACCCGTTCGCGCTCGCCGGCTACGTCCCGCAGCAACGCCGCGGCGACGTCCGCCCCGCCGAGGCCTGGGTCTGGCACGTAAAACCCGCCGGTCGTCGACCCGTGGTCCTCGAACTCAACGCGCCGCTCCGCGACGCCGTCGTCAAGGTCAACGGCGAGCCCGTCGCGGTGTGGCACCACGAAGGTTCGGCCGGCTTCCAACGCTTCGTGCTCGACCCCGCCGACGACGGCCCGTTCAACGGCGGGCAGAACGAGCTCGAACTCGCGTTCTTCACCCCGGCCGAGCGGGACGCGGCAAAGCCCGCCGACGCCGGCGTCCGCCTCTGGCAGACCACCGCGAACCTTACCGCCAAGGCCGAGTGGGCCTACGCCCCGTGGTCGCCGCCGGCCGAAGACGCCTACGCCCCCGGAACGATGCCTAAAAATGCCAAAGCCTTCGACCGCCCGACGTGGTACCGCGCCACGTTCCGCGTCGCCGGGACGCGGTGCCCGCTGTTCTTCGACGCCGACGGGCTCAGCAAGGGCCAGCTCTACCTCAACGCCCGCAACGTCGGCCGATACTTCGTCCAGACCCGCGACGGACAGGACGTCCCGCCGCAGCGGCGCTACTACCTGCCCGAGCCGTGGCTGAACCTCGACGGCGACAACGTGCTGACCCTGTTCGACGAGCACGGCTTCTCGCCGCATCGGTCTTCGTTGGTCTACGACGAGCTCGGGCCTTACGGCTGAGCCGCGTCGCCCCCGCCGGCCGCCGTCGGCAAAGCCGCTCGCGCCCGCTCCTGCTGCCGCTGCTGATCGTGGCCGTAACGCAGCAGCACCAGTTGGCACGACGAGCACCGCCACGCCGCGAGCCGGTTGGCCCGCAGCACGGCGTGGGTGCCCGGGATGTTCTCGGCGAAGTCGCCGTACGGCCCCTCGGCCCGCCGCAGCCAGTGCAGCCCCTGCGACACCGCGACGTGCCCCGGCGTCATGCGGGTCCTGCACTGCGGGCAACGCATCGGCTCGTGGGCGGGGTCGGGCATGTTTGGTGAGTGGTGAGTGGGGCTGGGTGAATAAGTGAGAGAGCCTAGCGCTGAGGCGGGGCTGGGTCACACCCGGTGCGGGTGCGGGCCGAAGCTGGCTTTGTAGAAGTCCAGCACGTGCGTGCCGGGCGGCACGATCTCGTCGATCGCGGCGAGGTCGTCGTCGTCGAGCGTCACCGCCATCGCGGCAAGGTTATCCTCGAACTGCTCCATCGTCCGCGGCCCGATGATCGGCGCGGTGATGCCCGGTTGATCCCGGCACCACGCCAACGCGAGCTGCGACAGCGTGCAGCCCTTTCGGTGGGCGATCTCCTCCAACGCTTCGACCGCGTCGAACGCGGCCTCGTTTTTCAGCATGCCAGCCCGGCCGTGCTTGCCGTCGCTGAATCGGCCGCCCTCCTGCCCCGCGCCTTCGGTGTCGGGCCGCTTGTACTTACCCGTCAGGAACCCGCCGGCCAGCGGCGACCACGGGATCACGCCCAGACCGTAGGTCTGGCAAACCGGCAGCAGCTCCCGCTCGATCCGCCGATCAAGCAGGTGGTACGGCGGCTGCTCGGTCACGAACCGATTCAGCCCCAGCTTCTCGCTGACCCAGAGCGACTCGACGACCTGCCAGCCCGCGAACGTGGAGCAGCCGAGGTACAGCACCTTGCCGCTGGTGACCAAGTCGTCGAAGGCCCGCAGCGTCTCGTCGATCGCGCAGTCGGGATGCGGCCGGTGGATCTGGTAGAGGTCGATGCGGTCGGTCCGCAGGCGACGCAGCGACGCCTCGCACTGCTCGACGATCTGCCGGCGGGAGTTACCCCAGCGGTTGGGGTTGAGCTTACTCCGCAGCTCTTGTTTTTTGGATTCTGCGGAATCGGAGTTGTCACCTTCCGGGGGTTTGTGCATGTTGCCGTGGCACTTCGTCGCCAGAACGACGAAGTCACGGTGGCCGTTGCGCTGAAGCGCCTCGCCGACGACCTCTTCGGACCGGCCGTTGACGTAGACGTTGGCGGTGTCGATGAAGTTCACCTCGGCG
>JBCCRT010000088.1:0-11519 GCA_039201235.1 Planctomycetota bacterium | reverse complement strand
GCTGTTCGTCGCCCGCCGCATCGCCATCCTCGCCAGCGAAGACGTCGGCAACGCCGACCCCCGCGCCATCACCGTCGCCGCCAGCTGCTACGACATCGTCCACCGCGTCGGCCTGCCCGAGGCCCGCATCACCCTCGCCCAAGCGACCATCTACCTCGCCACCGCCCCGAAATCCAACGCGTCCTACGCCGCGATCAAGGCCGCCGAGGACGACGTCAAACACCAACGCACCGTCCCCGTCCCCCGGAAGCTGCGCTCCGCGAAGAACCGCAAGGACGGCACGTACGCCTACAGCCAGGATGCCGCCACCGGCTTCGTCGATCAGGACTACCTCGGCGTCGAGAAGTCGTACTACACCCCCACCGGCCGGGGCTACGAGCGGCGCATCGCCGAGTACCTCGCCTGGATCGACGCCCAGCGGGCCGAACCGCGGGGCGGGGTTGTGCGTCAGGATGTCGAGACGCCGACACCCGCTGGTGAGCCGGCCACGGCTTCGCCGAAGTAACCCCCGGAAGTGAACCCGATAACCGTTTGTCGGTTGTCATCCCTCAACCTCTAGCCCCCTATCCCCTATGGCCATGCCCTCCCAATCCGCCCGCCCCGGGATGACCCGCGGCGGGATGACCTCCCGCCGTAAGGGGCTGGGCAAAGTGCCCAAGCTCCTGGCCCTACTCGGCGTCGCGGCGCTGCTCGTCTGGTTTTTCTGGGGCGGCGACGAAACGACCCCCGGAAGTGCCAACCCCGAGCCGAACGCCGAGGCCCCCGCCACGACCCCCGGCCCGCAGCGCGTCGACTCCGTCGCCTCGACCGACCTCGTCGGCCTGCCCACTCTCGCCCAGCTCAGCCGTACGCCCCCGGAAGTTTCAACGCCGCCCCCGGAAGCTTCTTCGCCGCCCCCGGAAGTTCCCACCCCGTCGGCCCCGATCGAGCCCACCCCTGAAGCCACGCCCGACCCGCCGCCCGCGCTCGCCCGCGCCCAGGCCGCGATTGCCGAGGCGTTGCCGACGCCGCGGCGCTTCAATTCCGGGGGCGACGCGGCGACGCTCTACAACCGCGGCGACCGGCTCATCGCCGAGGGCGACCTCGTCGAGGGACGCAACGTCCTGTCCCGCCTCCTGCTGGCCGACGACCTGCGGCTCGGCCCCGCCGACGCCGACGCCGTCCGCGCCCGGCTCGACGAGGTCAACCAAACCCTGTTCTGGTCCCCCGACGTCGCCGAGGGCGACCCGATCGCGTCGCTCTACACCGTCCAGAGCGGCGAGCTGCTCGGCCGGATCGGCGCCAACCACCGCGTGCCCTACCAGCTGCTTGAACGGATCAACGGCATCCGCGCCACCAGCCTCCAGGCCGACCGCAGCATCAAGGTCGTCCGCGGTCCGCTGCATGCCCGCGTCACCAAGCACGACTTCCTCATGGACGTCTTCGCCCTCACGCCCGACGGCGAGCCGGTCTACCTCGCCCACTTCCCCGTCGGCCTCGGCGAGAACGACAAGACCCCGCCCGGCAACTGGCAGGTCACCCGCGCCAGTAAGACCGTCAACCCCGACTGGCGCGACGACGAAAACAACCGCTACTACCCCCCCGACGACCCCGAGAACCCCATCGGCGAGTTCTGGATCGCCATCCACGGCCTCGACGCGTCCAACCGCGGCAAACGCGGCTTCGGCATCCACGGCACCATCGACCCCGACTCGATCGGCACCGAAGCCAGCCGCGGCTGCATCCGCCTGGCCGACGACGACATCGAGCTGGTCTTCGACCTGCTCACCGACCACAGCCAGGGCAGCACCCTCCGGATCGTGCCGTGACCCCGCCCGGGTAGCGGGCGAGCTTGCTCGCCCACGTGTTCACTGCCGTGATCACGAAAACCACGGAGATTCGAAGACACGGAGGCACGGTGTCAAGCAGGAAAACGGCCGAAAATCAATTTCATCTGTTTTCCTCCGTGTCTCCGTGCCTCCTTCATCTCCGTGGTGGTTCGGTCGGCGGCAGCACCCCGGCCGTCCGGTACACTGCCCGGCCCGATGAAGATCAGCCTCGACTGGCTCAACCGATACCTCGACCCGCCGCTGCCCGCCGACCCCGACGCGGTCGACGATCTACTGACCGGCCAGGGCTTCCCCGTCGAGGAAACCGTCGAACTCGACGGCGGCGACTTCATGTTCGACGTCGAGGTCACGTCGAACCGCGGCGACTGCCTGAGCCACGTCGGGCTGGCCCGCGAGGCCGCGGCCGGCACCGGCGGGACGCTCGAGCCGCCGGCGGTTGACTTGCCCGAGGCCGGCGACACGGACGTCCACGCGGCGGCCTCGGTCGAGCTGCGCGGCGGCGCACTTCCGGGGTGCCCGCTCTACACGGCCCGCGTGGTCACCGGCGTGACGGTCGGTCCCAGCCCCGACTGGCTCGTCGCCCGCCTCGAAGCCATCGGGCTGCGTAGCGTCAACAACGTGGTGGACGTGACCAACTACGTGCTCCATGAGCTGGGCCAGCCATTGCACGCCTTCGACCTCGGCCGGCTCGCGGGGCGCAAGATCGTCGTGCGTCACGCCGCGGCGGGCGAGGCGTTCGCCGCCATCGACGGGACGAAGCACGAGCTGCGGGCCGACATGCTGGTGATCGCCGACGGCGAGCGACCCCAGGCGGTGGCGGGTGTGATGGGGGGGGCGGCGTCGGAGGTGAGCGACGCGACGACGGAGGTGTTGCTGGAGTCGGCGGTCTTCGACCCGCTGTCGGTGCGGACCACGAGCCGGGCGCTCAAGCTCGCCAGCGATTCGAGCTTCCGCTTCGAGCGGGGCGTGGACCCGGCCGGGGTGGAGCGGGCGTCGGCGCGGGCGGCGGCGATGATCGTCGAGCTGGCGGGTGGCACGCTGGCCGACGGCGTGATCCGCGTGGGTTCTATCCCGGAAGAACCGACTCGGCTGACGCTGCGGGCCGAGCGCTGCCGGCAGCTGCTGGGCGTCGAGATCGCAACGGCGACGCAGGCCGACCTTCTCGGGCGGTTGGGCTTCGGTTGTGAAACGGGCGGAGACCAACTGATCGTCACCGTGCCGAGCCACCGGCTGGACATCACCCGTGAGGTGGACCTGATCGAGGAGGTCGCGCGGATGCACGGGCTCGACGCGATCCCTGTGTCGCCGAAGCTCTCGCTCACGGCGCGGCCGCCGCAGGCCGCGGTGACCGCCCGGCGTCGTCTCGCCGCCGCGCTGGTCGGCCGCGGCTACCACGAGGCGGTGACGTTCAGTTTCATCCGCCCCGAACTCGGAGAGCCGTTCCTGCCCCCGGAAGTGGAGCCGCTGCGTCTGGGCGGAGACCACAAGAAAGACGAGCCGATGCTCCGGCCGTCGCTGCTGCCGAGTTTGCTGCGTTGCCGGAAGGTGAACCAGGACGCGGGCAACACGGGGGTCCGGCTGTTCGAGACGGCCTCGACCTGGCGGGTCGTCGACGGGGCCGCGGTCGAGAGGGTGCGGCTGGCGCTGCTGGCCGACCCGGAACAAGCGGGAACGAAAGGCCACGACGCGGCGATCCGGTCGCTGCGCGGCGCGATCGACGAGGCGGTCGAGACGCTCGGCGGCGCTGCGGCGCGAGAGCGTTTGGCGGTGAAGCCCTGCGAAAGGCCCGGCGTGTTCGCCGCGGCGGGCGAGCTGCTGCTGGGCGGGCGGCACCTCGGCGTGATCGGGCTCGTCGCCCCGGCGACGCTGAAGCGGTTCGAGCTCAAGTCCGACGCCGTCGCGGCGGAGCTGGACCTGCCTACGCTGCTGGCGCTGTACCCGGCCGAGCCGGCGGTCGCCCCGCCGCCGCGGTTCCCCGCGATCGAGCGCGACCTGTCGGTCGTGGTCGAAGACGCGACGACGTGGTCCGACGTGGCCGCGGTGGTCGCGGAGGTGTCGCCCGACCGGCTCGAAGCGGCCGAGTACCTGGGGCTGTACCGCGGCCAGCCGATCCCGGCGGGGCGTAAGAGCGTGAGCCTACGCCTGCGGTTCCGCGACGCGGGGCGGACGCTGCGCCACGACGAAGTCGACCCGCAGGTCGACGCCGTGGTCAAAGAATTGCAAGAACGTTTGGGGGCGGAGCTGCGGGCGTGAACGCCACGGGATGAGGGATGTGCTTCGATGTCGGAACGTTTGAAAGTCGTGGTCGTCGGCTGCGGCGGCATGTCGAAGAACTGGGTGCGGATCGCGCTCGAAGCCGAAGCGATCGAGCTGGTCGGTCTGGTGGACCTGGACCGCGGCGCGGCGGTGGCGATGGCCGAGCGGTTTGAATTACCCGTCGAAGGCGAGGGGGCGGTGGTGTTCGGCTCGCTGGCCGAGGCGGTGTCGGCGACGGGGGCGGCGGCGGTGTTCGACGTGACCGTGCCGGCGGCGCACCACGCGGTGACGACCGAGGCGTTGTCGCTCGGCTGCCACGTGCTGGGCGAGAAGCCGATGAGCGACGACCTGGGCAACGCCAAGCAGATGGTCGCGGCGGCGGAAGCGGCGGGGCGGGTCTACGCGGTGACGCAGACGCGCCGACCGCTGCCGGGGTTCAAGGCGGTCGAGGCGTTCGTCGCCGGCGGGTCGCTGGGCCGGTTGACCGAGCTGCACAGCGACTTCTATCTCGGGGCCCACTTCGGCGGGTTCCGCGACGCGATGGCGCACCCGCTGATTTTGGACATGGCGATCCACACGTTCGACAACGCCCGTCAGATCGCCGCGGCCGAGCCGGTGTCGGTGTATTGCCACGCCTGGAACCCGGCCGGCTCGTGGTACGCCGGGGCCGCGAGCGCGGCGGCGGTTTTCGAGTTCACGGGCGGGGTGGTCTACACGTACCGCGGCTCGTGGTGCGCCGAGGGCCGGCCGACGACGTGGGAGTCGGCGTGGCGGGTCGTCGGGGCCAAGGGCACGCTGACGTGGGACGGGGCCGACGCGATGCACGCCCAGGTCGTCGACCCCGAGGCGGAGCCGGCGTTCAATCTGCCGCTCATCGACGTCGAGGTGCCGGCCGTGGCGATGGAGCACACCGGGCACGCATACCTGATCCGGCAGTTCGCCGAGCACGTGTTGTCGGGCGGCCGGACCCCGCTCGAGTGCCCGGCCGCGGACAACATCGCGAGCCTGGCGATGGTGGCCGCGGCGGTACAGAGCGCCGAGCGGGGCGAAAAGGTCGCGGTCGATTGGTGAAACGAAAACACGCGGCAACGCCAGGTTATCCGGACGCTCCGTCCGAGGCCGGGCCCGGAGGGGGCGCTTCGGCCGATACGACCGTTGTGTTCCGCGCGACCCGACCGGGGCGTACCGGTCTCCGGCCTGTCCGCCGCCGTGCTTCAACGAGGTCGAAGACGTCTGGCTCACGGTCAACGCGGTGTGCCGGGGCTACGAGTTCGTGTACCTGGAGTACCTGCGTATCCACTCGGAGCTGCCGGAGACGATGCTGGGGTTCATGAACCAGCGGATGCGCTGGAAGCGGGGCTGGACGCAGGTCGCGGGCAAGCTGACGGGGACGATCCTGCGGGCGCGGCTGCCGTGGTCGGCCCGGCTGGACATGATCATCCGGTTGCACGCGACGTGGGGCAGCCTGCTGGCGGTGGCGTTCTACCTGATCCAGGCGGCGGGTAGCCTGCAGATCGGCCTGCAGTGCCTGGCGGACTTCCGCGAGACGCAGCGGCCCCGGTCGGCAGAGCAACCCTCCGACGCCGCGTCGCCGGCCGAGCTGGCCGCTGCCTAGGCGCGTCGTGAGCGAACAGAAGCCGCATCGATCCGGGGCCGGAGTGTCAGGCAGCGTGGAATCACGAGACCTCATCATCGGTGCCGGGCCGGCCGGGCTGACCGCCGGCGAGGCGTTGTGCCGCGGCGGGCGTCGCCCGCTGATCGTCGAGGCGACCGGCCAAGTCGGTGGCACCGCGGGGACCGAGGTGCACGACGGCTACCGCTTCGACATCGGCGGCCACCGCTTCTTCACCAAAGTGCCCGCGGTCGAGGCGTTGTGGAAGCGGGTCATCGGCACCGACTTTATCCAAGTGCCCCGCCGCAGCCGCATCTACATGCGGGGCCAATTTTACAACTGCCCGCTGCAGCTGTTCAGCGCGCTGGGCAACCTCGGGCCTGTCGAGAGCACGCGGATCCTGCTGTCGTACTTCAAGTGGAAGGTCCTGCCGTCGCGGACGGAGGACAACTTCGGGCAGTGGGTGAGCAACCGCTTCGGGGTCGGCTGTTCTGGCACTTCTTCCGGACGTACACCGAGAAGGTCTGGGGCATCCCGTGCACCGAGATCCGCGCGGACTGGGCGGCGCAGCGGATCAAGAACCGGTCGCTGAGCAGGGCGGTGTGGAACGCGTTGTCGGGCCGCAACGACACGACGTCGCTGATCACGACGTTCGACTACCCCCGGCTGGGGCCGGGGCAGATGTGGGAGAAGTTCGCGGTGCGGGTCGGGGCCGAGGGCGGCGAGCTGCGGATGCGGACGCGGGCCGTGTCGCTGCGTCACGACGGGCGGGGGCGGGTCACGGAGGTGGACACGGAGAGCGAAGGCGACGGCCCGGCCACGCTGCCGGTGGAGCAGGTGATCGACACGATGCCGCTGGCCGCGCTGATGTGTCGCCTCGACCCGCCGCCGCCGGCCGAGGTGCTCGAGTCCGCCGAGCTGCTGCGGTAAGCCGGGCTGGACACGCGATTCGGGGCGCTGCTGGTGGTCAACCCGTACGCCGCCCCGGCGCTGGCGGGCAACTACGTGGAGGCAATGACACACACGCCGAAATTTTTCGGCCGCTCGTTCTGGTCGGTGGGGGTGCTGCGGATGGCGGACGCCCCCGCCAGTGGGGCCGGGGTTGCGGCCGTCGCGGTGATTTGGGTGGGCGCGGTGTGGTTGGGGCTGCGGCGACGGCCGTGGCGTTCGGGCTGGGGCTGGCGCTGGCTTGGAGCGCGGCGATGGGGTTGACGGCCCGGGCGCGGGACCGGTCGACCTCGTCACCGGGCCGCGGTGGCCGGCCCCGGTGCCGGGCTACCGGTTCGAGCGGCTGTGGTACGGCCCGCCGCCGATCGCGCGGGTGGACCAACTCATGCTCCTCCGCATGGACCGGGACCACGCCGGGCCCGGCGGTTGACGGCGGCGGTTTACCGGTAGAACTCGATGATGAGGTTGAGGTTCACGTCGAAGGGGACCTGGTCAGCGGTGGGTACAGCGGCGACCTTGCCGGTCAGGGTCGAGGGGTCGAAGCTCAGCCACTCGGGGACGTCGTGGCCCGGCAGGGACTCGAGGTTCTCGCGGACGAGCTTGTGGATGCCGTCCTTGAGGGTGATCTCGTCGCCGACCTTGATCTGGCGGGAGGCGATGTTGCACTTCTGGCCGTTGACCCGGACGTGGCCGTGGCTGACGATCTGGCGGGCGGCCCAGATGGTGCGGGCCCAGCCGAGGCGGCGGATGACGTTGTCGAGGCGCTGCTCGAGGAGGCGGAGCAGGACGGTGCCGGTGTTGCCCTGGGTCCGGCCGGCCTCGGCCATGTAGCGGCGGAATTGCTTCTCCAGCACGTTGTAGTGGAAGCGGAGCTTCTGCTTCTCGTTGAGGCGGATGCCGTAGTCGCGGAGCCGCCGACCGCGGAAGCCGTGGACGCCCGGCGGGTTGAGCTGACGCTTGGTGGTGTGCTTGGGGATGTCGGCGATGGGCACGCCGACGCGGCGGGAGAGCTTAACTTTCGGTCCGGTGTAGTTGGCCATCGGGTTCCTTCTTTTATTCACGTACCCGCCGGTTGACGGGGACGCCCTTGCGGGGGTGGGTTGCTCGGCCGTGGCTACGGCTCCGCGGATCGGGATGGTCACGTCTGACGTGGAACGGCGTATTTTGGGTTTGTCGCGGCGGCTGTCAAGCGAGCGGGGTCAGCCGTTCTTTTCGCCGGTGGGCGTTTCGTCGTTGTAGAGCAGCAAATAGAGCCCGAGGCCGGCGAGGCCGCCAACGACCGGGCCGACGACGAAGACCCAGAGGACAGCGAGGGCGTCGCCGCCGACGAAGAGGGCGGGGCCGAGCGAGCGGGCGGGGTTGAGCGACGAGTCGCCGAGGGGCGCGCCGACGAGGTGGGCGACGAAGAGGAAGCCGCCGATGGCCAGCGCCGCGAAGCCGGGGGTGGCGGTGCCGGGGATCATGCCGTCGCCGCGGGTGGCGGCGAAGATGACCATCAGGAACAGCGCGGTGAAGACCAGCTCCCAGCCGAGCAGGGCGGCGAGGGACATACCGGCCGGGTTGCCGTTGGCCCCGAGGCCGTGGTCGTCCAGGGAGTAGACCAGCGGCTCGGTCTCGAGCCCGCTGAGCAGCGCCAGCAGCAGGCCCGAGGCGGCGACGGCTCCGAGGCACTGGGCCACGAGGTAGCCCGGCACGCGGGGCCACGGCAGCTTGCCCGCCACCGCCATCGGCAAGGTCACCGCCGGGTTGATGTGGCAGCCCGACACCGGCCCGAGGGCCAGCACCAGCACCAGCAGCGTGAACCCGAAGGCGAAGCAGATCCCCAGCCAGCCGGCGGGCCCCATATCGAGCATGCCCTGCAGCGTCGCGACGGACGTGCCGACCAGCACGAGGGTGAATGTGCCGACAAACTCGGCGAGGTAGCTGCGGACGGCGGGGCTCATACGGGTCTCCGACAAATTTCAGGGGGTTACTAAGACGAGGTCTCAAGACTATTGAGTGCCAACATAGCGTGTGAATGTCGGTCACGCCGGGCAGATCGCTACGGATTTCGGCTGGCCCCGGGCCGGAGTGGGGGTAGGCTTGCGTCAGGAGACGGAGCATGCGAGAGCGTCGGCACGGCTGGACACGGACGGGTATCACGGCGGGCCTGATCGGGGCCGCGGTTCTGGTGGCCGGGGGGTGTGCAGCGCCCACCGCGGGGCCGCGGGCCGACGGCGACCCCGTTGCGCCTCGGGCGGCGAGCTTCGGCCCGCTGCTGGCCCCCGACGGCTCGCACCGTTCGCTGGCGACCGACAGCCCGGCGCTGAGCGAATTGCAAGAGATGCAGCCGTGGCTCGCGTCGGGCACGCCCTGGTACGCCGGCCGCAACGACCGCCGGCCCGCGGTGCACGCCGGCGTGGTCTTCCCCGTCGTCGTGCTGAGCCAGACCGACACCTCCGACCGCTTCAGCAGCAGCAACGGCCGGGTGACGGACAACTTCAACGTCCGCATCTCGCGGGAGAAGTTCATCGAGGTCCGCCGCTAACCCGCGGAAGTGATCACGCCGCGGGCCTTATCATCCGCCGATGCACTGTGGTTGGTGTCGGGTCTTGCTCATGGTGGCGGTGTGCGGCCTCGCGGGCTGCGAAGCGTTAACCGCGGTCAACCCTTCGTTCGAGCTGTCGTACACCGAGTCGTGGAAGCACCTGCGGCGTTACGCGGCCGAGCCGAAGCCGCTGGAGCGGCCGCTGGTGTTCGTCGGGCCGTTCCTCGATCCGTTCTTCGCCGAGTGGTCGGCCGTGCGGGCGGCGCGGCGTTACACCGACGAGCCCGAGCGGGTCACGGGGGTGTCGTTCGCGGCGTGGGACACGTTCGACCGCTGCCGGGCGAAGGTGATCGCGGCGGTGGACGAGGCGTATCCCACCGACGACCCGGACGCGACGGTCGAGGTGGACGTGATCGGGTTCTCGATGGGCGGGCTGGTGACGCGTTACGCCGCGATGCCTCCGGACGCCGCGCGGGGGCAGACGCGGCGGTTGAAGGTGCGCCGGGTCTTCACGATCGCGTCGCCGCACCGCGGCGCGGCGATGGGGCCGCTGGGCGTGGGTAACGCGCTGGCCCGCGACATGACCGCGGGGTCCGAGTTTCTGGCGCGGCTCGACGCGGCGTGGCCCGGCCGCGAGTACGAGCTGTTTCCGTACGTCCGGCTCAGCGACGCCGTGGTCGGTCCGCAGAACACGGCCCCGCCGGGCGCGACGCCGTGGTGGACGAGCTCCCGGCCGTTCGAGATGGCGCACGTCCAGGCCGCCACCGACCCCCGCATCCGGGCCGACATCTTCGCCCGCCTCCGCGGGGAAGAGCCCTTCACGCAAAGCCCCGCTGCGCCGCTGCCCGACTAGCCGCCGGGCGGCATCAGCACGATCTCCGTCCCAACCTGCCCCGGCGGCGTCGCCCGCTCCAGCCGCACCGGCACCGTCAGCGTCGTGCCGTCGCGCAGCGTGACCGTCACGTCGTAAAGCCCCAGGAACACCCGCGCCGACGCGACGCCCAGCTCGTCGCTCGTCACCGCCTCGTCGCTCCACCACGTCTGGCGAAACAGCCGGTCCGCCGCCCGCAGGCTCGGCCCCGGGTCGCCGTCCCCGTCCCGCAGCGCGGCCGTCGGCTCGTCGACCTCGGCCGGCGTCAACCCCGCAAAC
Organism: Planctomycetota bacterium; assembly: GCA_039201235.1. Taxonomy (GTDB): domain Bacteria; phylum Planctomycetota; class Phycisphaerae; order Phycisphaerales; family Phycisphaeraceae; genus Algisphaera. The sequence continues at coordinate 1,197 of JBCCRT010000088.1, read as the reverse complement.
GTCACCCCCGTCACCCACGGCTCGGCGAAGAACGCCCGCAGCACCACCTCCGCGTTGCCCTCGGCCCGCCAGCCGTCCGGCCCGGCGATCGCCAACGGCCCCGCGTGGGTCGGCAACCCCAGCCGCCCCAGCCGACGCACCCCCGGCACGAAACGCTCGGCCGTCAACGGCCGCGCTGGGATCGCCTGGCCCACCGTCAACGCCGCGATCCCCTGCCGGTCCTTCGTCCGTTGCTCCAGCTCCGCCACCACGTCGAACGACCCGTCGCCCCACCACCCGCCATCGACCCGCACCCCTTTCACGAAAGCCCGCGGCGGCGTCGCCGCATGGTCCAGCCCGAGCACCCGCACCACCGCCCCCCCCAGCCGGTCTCCCCGCACCGGCAGCTCCGCGGTCTCCGCGTGGTCGATCCGCCCGCCGTACCGCCCGACGACCCACGCCGTGTGCGATCGCGTCGCCGCCAGCATCGCCGGGCCGTCCAGCCCCACCGCCCACTCCGGCAGGTCGAATGCGTCCCCGGACACCACCGGCCCCCACCGCACCGCCAGCCCGTGCGCCGCGGCTGCGTCGATCGCCGCGTCGATCCGCGTCGTGTCGCCCACCGTGTCCGGCGTCGGCCGCAGCGCCCGCCAACCGGTCAGCGGCGCCAGCGACACCGCGTTGAAGACCCGCCAGCCCTCGGCCTCCGCGTCGTACGCCTCCGGGAACGCGTCGTGCACCGCGAACGCCAAATCGAACGCGTGCCGCCGCAGCGTCAGCCGCACCTCCGCACCCGCCGCGATCCTGCCCTCGGCGTCGAGCACCCGCACCGCGATGTCCGCCATCCGGTGTTGTCGGATCGCCGCCTCCGTCTGCTCGGCCCACGCCGGGTCCACGAACTGAGCCGCCGCCGGCGGTGTGACCACCGCACACACCAACGCCAAAAGTCCGTAGGGCAGACGCACCCGCCTGCCAGGACCCGCGGTCACACGACGGCAGGCGGGTGCGCCTGCCCTACACCCCGCCGTGATCTGCGTGGTGGTTCTCATCGGATCGGTTCAGCCCAACTGCTCGAGCGCCGCCCCCAGCGTCCGCACCGGGACCAGCTCGGCCCCCTTGATCTTCGGCCAGCGGGCGTCGGGGCAGACAATCCGCGTGAACCCCAGCCGGGCCGCCTCGACCGCCCGCCGCTCGGGCTGCTGCACGTTCCGCACCTCG
>JBCCRT010000087.1:0-11544 GCA_039201235.1 Planctomycetota bacterium | reverse complement strand
GGGCGGACTTGTCCGCCCGTCGTCCGGTGTTCGTGAGATCAAGAGATCGGGCGGACAAGTCCGCCCGCTACGCCCTACGCTTCGGCATGTCCGTTGATAGCCTGCCGCTGGTTTATCACGAGGATTACGTCACGCCGCTGCCGGCGGGGCACCGGTTTCCGATGCCGAAGTTCGGGATCCTGCGGGATTGGCTGATTAGCGAAGGGATCGCCGAGGCGTCGCAGTTTTACGCGCCGACGCCGGCGACGTGGGAGCAGTTGCTGCGTGTCCACACGCCGGCGTACGTCGAGGCGTTCACTTCCGGGGGGCTGGACCGGGACGCGGTGCGGCGGATCGGGCTGCCGTGGTCGCCGGGGCTGGTGAACCGGACCATCACGGCGGTGGGGGGGACGATCCGGACGGTCGAGTTGGCGATTGAGCACGGCATCGCGTGCAATACGGCGGGCGGGACGCACCATGCTCACGCCGGTTTCGGGTCGGGATTCTGCATCCTGAATGACCTGGCGGTCGCGGCGGCCGAGGCGCTGCAACGCGGGTGGGCGGACCAAGTGCTGATCATCGACCTGGACGTGCACCAGGGCGACGGCACGGCCGCGGTCTTCGCCGACGACCCGCGGGTCTTCACCTGTTCGGTGCACTGCGGCAAGAACTTCCCGTCGCGGAAGGTGCCGTCGGACCGGGATGTGTCGCTGCCGGTAGGGATGACGGACGATGAGTATCTACAGGTGGTCGAGCGGCTGGTGCCGGAGCAGTTGGAGGCGGTCGAGCCGGACCTGGTGCTGTACGACGCGGGGGTGGACGTACACGTCGACGACAAGCTCGGGAAGCTGTCGCTGACGGACGCGGGGATCTTCGCGCGGGACCGTTTTGTCATCGAGTCGTGCCGGGCGCAGGGCGTGGCGGTGGCGGGGGTGATCGGCGGGGGGTACCACGCGGACCACGCGGTGCTGGCGGCCCGGCACGGGACGCTGCACCGCGCGGCGTCATTGGTGTGGGCGGGGGAGCGTGATGAGGTCGAACAGACCGAGGTCGTGGGCCGATGATGTTCAGTCGTTCTCGTTCTCGTAATCGACCTAACCGATCAAAGGGGTGAAGCCACTTTAGCTGCGGTCATTTCGATTACGAGCACGATTACGAGAACGAGAACGAACAAGGCATGAAGGCTGAGGGTTAGGTGGGCGGTTGGTCTTCGAGGCCGGGCAGGATGCTCGACCCGTCGTTCTGGTTTTCGTCGAGGCGGGCGAAGATCAGTCCCGGCAGGCCGGCACGCTTGCGTTGGTACATCAGCTCGTCGGCGGCGGCGAGCATCTGGTCGAGCTGGACGTGGTTCTCGCCGACGCGGTCGTGGTGGACCGCGCCGAGGCTGAAGCTCAGCTCGATGGTGTGCTCGGCGGTGATGCGGATTTTTTTGTGCAGGGCGGTGTCGCGGACGCGGGCGGCGGCGACGCGGGCCTGGTGTTCGTCGACCCCTGTGAGCAGGACGACGAACTCGTCGCCGCCGAGGCGGCCGATGATGTCGCTGCGGCTGACCGAGCGGCGGAGCAGCTTGGCGAGTCCGCGGAGCATGAGGTCGCCGGCGTCGTGGCCGTAGGTGTCGTTGACCTCTTTGAACTTGTTGAGGTCCAGGAGCATGCAGCAGCAGCCGAGGCCGTCGGGGTGCTTGGCGAGGCGTTGCTCGGCGAGGCCGAAGAACCCGCGGCGGTTGAGCACCTTGGTGAGGGTGTCGGTGAAGGCCTCGAAGCGGAGGGTACTGAGGTCTTCTTTGTGCTGGTCCTGTTTGTGGCGGAGGGTGGTGACCTGGCTGACGAGGTGGAGGGTGTTGGCGGCGATGGCGTCGAGGAAGGGCTGGAGCTCGAGGCCCTGGCCGTCGTCCTTCGCGGCGTCGTGGTTGAGGCGCCTTTGGGACTCGACGTAGACGTGGCCGAGGAAGGCGTCGGGGCTGGCGTAGGCGTGGGCGAGGACCTTGCCGTGGACGGCGACGAGTCGGTCGAGGTCGGGCGGGTCGATCTCGTTGTCGTCGTGGGGCAGCAGGCCGGCGACGAAGAGGGCGAGGGTGAGCCCGGCGTCGGCCTCGTGGGAGGGCAGCGTGTGGTGGGTGCGGACGCGGCGGCAGGTCTCGGCGGAGACCTTCCACGAGCCGAGCACGTGGGCGCCGGCCTGGGCGTGGTCGATGCCGAAGTGCAGGCGTTCGGCCTCGATCCAGACGCGGTCGGCGGGGCGCAGCGGCAGCTTGTCGCGGTAGAAGTCGGGGTCGAGGCCCATGAGCAGGGGCAGCCCGACGTCGGCGATGAGCCCGGCGCTGTACGCCGAGTCGGTGCGCTTCGGGTCGATCGCCTGGGCCGCGAGGTGGGCGGCCTCGGCCTTGCGGAGCGACGCGTTCCAGAACGCGCGGATCATCTCGGGCGGCAGGTCCATCTGCTCGGCGAGGACCTGGAGGCCCATCGCCAGCCCCAGGGCGCGGACCTGGCCGGGCCCGAGTTGGAGGATGGCGCGATCGACGCTGGTGATCTCGTTGAGCCGGCGGTTGCCCGCGGAGTTGACTACGCCCAGGACGCGGGCGGACATCGCGGGGTCGCGTTCGATGATGGCGGTAACCTCGGCGGGGTCTTCGCCGGCCGAGGCGAGCAGGTCCAGCAGCGGCCCGGGGCGGACGGGCAATCGGTCGCCCAACGCGGCGAGGGTCTTTTTGGCCCGGGCTTCGAGGGCCTGCGGCGAGCTGTCGGCGGTGGTGGGCATGACCGATCGGTTCTTCCGCCGAGGGCGGCTACGCAGAATCGCGGCGACGCGGACCGCCCGGCGGGGCCGTCCGCACGTTTGGACTGATATCGACGGTTCGGGGCGACGCGTTCACCCCTTTTCGCCGGGATCGGTCGATTCGTGGCGACCGGCGGCGGGGCAGGCGGTCAGCCCGAGATCAGCCCCTCGGCGAAGGCACCGAGCTCGGCCATACTCTCGCAGACGCGGAGGTTCTCGGACCCGCCGTGGCCGTGAGGGTGAGCGCGTCCGCCGACCACGAGCTTGGCCCGCAGCGCGGCGAGCGAGTCGGCCAGCGCGTCTAGCTCGCCGGGCGGGGGGGTGGCGTCGTGGTGGGAGCAGGAGAGCCAGACGAGCTTGGGGCGGTACTGCTCGGCGGCCTCGACGAGGGAGTCGAGCGGGAGGTTCGGGCCGAGGTTGACGTCGGCGAAGCCGGCCTCGGCGACGACGCAGGAGCACATCAGCGAGCCGAGCAGGTAGGGGTCGCCGCTGGGCGCGCCGCCCAGGGCGGTGGCCCGCGGGCCGGCGGTATCGTCGGCGACGGCGTCGTGACGGTCGGGGGCCGCTAGCAGCAGGCGGATCTGGTTCAAGGCGTGGAGGCAGACGTCGATCGCGGCGTGTTCGATGTAGATGCCTTTGGAGTCGTGGGCCCAGATCTCACCGACCGTGCGCATCGCCTCGCGGATCGGCTGGTCGCAGAGCCAGGCGACGCTTTTGCCCTTGAGAAACAAGTCCAGCAGCAGGCCGCGGGCCTCGTCGGGCTTGCCGTCGGTCAGCAGCTCGCCGAGGATGCGGGCGGCCTCTTCGGGGCGGACGCCTTGCTGCTGGACCGACAGCTTGCCGACGGTGTTGATGCCCAGCAGTTCGGGGCGGACGATCGGCAGCCGGCTGTCCCGGGCGAAGCGGACGGCGTCCTGAATGGTGATCCGCCGGTGCCCGCCCATGGTCCGCGTCACCCGGACGCGTCCGCCGTCGGCCCAGCGTTTGAGCGACGACTCGCTGACCCCGATGACTTGGGCCAGTTCTTTGGGTGAGAGGCTTTGTTTCACGCGGGCAAAGTGTAGGCGGGGCCCGGCCGTTCGCCCGCCGGGCCGGAACCGCTATTTCGGCAAGAACGTTCACCGGTTTGACCGGCAGGGCCGGAAAAAACGCCTTTCCGTGGCGTCAGGGCGGTTGGGCCACGTTCCGGCGGACGAAAAACGTTCTCGGGTCCGACGCTATCCTGACCCGATGGGTGCCCCCGCCTCGCCGAGCCACGGGATGGACGTCGCGGGCTTCGGCTACTCGCAGGACGACCTACCCGGGCTGGACCACGGCCCGCTGGACCTGCGTCGGCACTTCGGGTTTGCCGCCGCGGACCCCGGGGCCGCGCCCCGACCGATGGACCTCGAGATCGGCTCGGGCAAGGGGACGTTCCTGGTGCAGCAGTCGGCGCTGGAGCCGGGGGTGGACTTCCTGGGGATCGAATGGGCCAAGGCGTACTGGCGTCACGCGGCGGACCGGGCGCGGCGGCACGGCCGGGACAACGTCCGCCTGCTGTGGGCCGACGCCACGGTGTTCGTCCGCAACTACGTCGCCGACGCGGCGCTTCGGCGGGTCCACCTGTACTTCCCCGACCCCTGGCCCAAGGCCCGGCACCACAAGCGGCGGACGTTCCGGGCGCCGTTCCTGCTCGAGCTACACCGCGTACTGCGGCCCGGCGGCGAGGTGCGGGTGGCGACCGACCACGCGGCGTATTTCGAGTGGATGCAGGACCACGCCACGCAAGTCGAAGACCGCTTCGGGCGTCGGCCCTTCGACCGGCCCGACTCGGCGGGACGGGGCGAGCTCGTCGGGACAAACTTCGAACGCAAGTACCGCCGCGAGGGCCGGCCGTTCCACGCCATGACGCTGGTCAAGCGATAAGACGTCGCCCCGCGTCGCCGCGCCGAGTTATATTGGACCGACCCGTCGCCCCGGAGACTCCACCATGCCTCGCCCCGGCCCGCCGATCGTTTCGCTGACCGCCCTTGGTCTTGTCTTGGTGCTGACGGGCTGCCGCTCCGGTGACGCCGGCTTGGACGACGGCCCGTCGACCGAGCCGTTGGCCAGCGGTGTGGTCATCCTCGCCCAGGTCGCGGGCACCGATCTGCCGATCGAGACCTACGGCCTGGGGCTGGTGGACCCCGGCGCGTTCGGTCAGCTCGGGCTGGACGAGAAGTTCACCGAGCTCGAGGTCGGCGTCGATTTCGACATGCACTCGGTCATCCTGCTGAGCCTCGGCCAGCAGCCGACCGGCGGGTACTCGGCCGAGATCACCGGGCTGCAGCTCAAGGGCGACCTGCTCTACGTCCAGGCCACCGCCGTCGCCCCGGGCCCGGACGACGCAACGACCAAGGCGATCACCTACCCCTACTCGGCCGTCGCCGTGCCGAAGCTGCCGGGCGGGCTGACGTTGCTCAGCGACATCACCTCGCTGCCCTGACCCCGGAGCCCACTCCCGGACGCGGACCGGGGCCGGCGGGTCCGGTAACGATTTTGGGTGCGGCGATTCGTCGGCCTTGGATTAAAATTGAGCCGAATCTATGGGCCGGCCCCCCGCGGCATTCTGCTGCCGGCACCGCGAATTGCGGCCGGAAAAATCGCCCCCCCGGCACGGGATAACCCAAGCCGGACCTTCCGGCCGCCCGATGATGCTCCGGAGCCCGCGGTGGCGTCGGTGTCCGCCGTCTGCGGGCGTCGATCGAATCTTCACGGTCCAATCCCCGAGGTCGCGTCGACGTGCTGAAGCTGGTCTGCCCGAGTTGTTCGTTCAAGCTGGAGGTCGACGCCGGGTTCGCCGGCGGGGTCTGCCGCTGCTCGAGCTGCGGGGCCGTGCTCTCCGTGCCGCGTGACCCGCAACGTGAGCCCCCCAAGATGATCCGCAAGCCCTCCCCCTCGTCCAGCGGCTCCGGCCGGGCCGCCGGCTCGCCCGGCTCTTCCGGAACCGGTTCCTCCACCTCCGCCGGCACCTCTGCGGGCAGCCGGGCCGGCTCCCGCACCGGCACCGCCGCGGCCGCCGTGCCCCAGTTCACGACCGACGGCGGCGGCGCCGAGCCCGCCCTCGCCCACCTCGCCGCCCCCCCGCCCCGGCCCAAGCCCCGGCCCGCCCTCGTCGGGCTCGCCGTCGCCGGCTGGGCCACCTTCGCCGTCGAGTGGGTCTTCGTCATCGTCATCGTCCTCGGCCGCGGCACCCCCCCCCCCGTTGTCGAGGCCGCACCCGCCACCGCCTCCGCCGCGAGGCCCACCCCCCGCGTCCAGACCACGACCACGCCGCCTCGCCCCGAAACCACCCGGCCCGCCGCGGCCCCGCCGCCGCGGCCCGCCGCGACCGCCCCCACGCCGCCCGCCGCCACGCCCGCCGACCCCAACAACATCTTCACGATGCGTCGCCCCCACGTCCTGGGCCTGCCGCTGGAAAACGGCCACACCGCCGTGCTCTTCGACGCCATCGAACGCTCCGAGCCCTGGTTCGATGACGGCAAGGCCGCCCTTAAGGCCGGCCTCACCCGCAGCGGCAACAACCAGGCCCGCGTCAGCCTCGTCACCACCCGCAACAAACGCGTCAGCCGCCTCGGCGACGCCCCCCTCACCCCCGCCCCCGCCCGCCTCGGCGAGCTGTCCCGCTTCCTCGACCCGCTGACCCCCGCCGGGTCGGGCGGGCTCGGCGACGCGCTCGACGCCGCTGTCGCCACCGGGGCCGATCGTGTGGTCTTCGTCACCTCCCGAAGCGACCACTGGGGCGGCTACCTCGGCACCCTCAAGGGCAAGCTGTCGCCCGCCGGCCGCACCGTCCGTCTCGACGTCGTACAGATCGGCGAGGTCTCCAGCGAGCTCCGCGGCTTCGTCGAGCAACAGCCCGGCGGCCGCTACCGCCTGCTCACCCCGCAGCGCATCGCCGGCTGGCGGCAAGCGGCCGAACGCTGAGCCACTTGCAACTCAGTCTTCTTTCTCGTCGCTCCCACCGCCCCCCGGACCCTGCGTGTCCGCCGACGCCGGCGCCGCCCCGACCGCCAGCGGAAGCTCGATCGTGAACGTCGTGCCCCGCCCCTTCACCGTGTCCACCGCGATCGTCCCACCGTGCTCGTCCACCACCTTCTTGGTCACCACCAAACCCAACCCCGTGCCCCGCAGGCCCTTGGTCGAGTAGAACGGCTCGAACAGCCCCGCCCGGATCTTCGGGCTCATCCCCTCGCCGTTGTCCGACACCGACACCCGCACCCGGTCCGCGTCGGCGTCGAAATCGCAACGTAGCGTCACGATCCCCGCCTCGGGCTCGACCGCGTCCAACGCGTTGCTCAGCAGGTTCAGCACCGCCTGGTGCACCGCTCCGCCGTCGATCGGCACCGGCGGCAGGTCCGGCGCGAAGTCGCTGATCAGCGCAACCTTCTTGTTCTCGTACTGCTTGGCGACCAACGCCGCCACCTCGTCCAGCAACGGCGGCAGGTTCTGCAATTCGATCTCCGGCCGACGCTGCTTCGAGAACGCCAGCATGTTCATCGTCAGCCCGTAGATCCGCTCCAGGTTCCGCGAAACGATCTCCCACCCCGAATTCACCACCGCCATGTTCTGCTTCCGCAGACCCAGCTCGACCACGTCGGCCCCGCCCCGCATCCCCTGCAAAATGTTCTTGATCGAGTGGCTCAGCGACGCGACCGTCTGCCCCACGCCCGCCAGCCGCTCGGTCCGCAGCCGCGCGTCGACCAGCCGCAGGTTCGCCAGCGCCAGGCCCGTCTGCACCCCGATCGCTGTCAAGAGCGTGAGCTGGTCTTCCGTGTAGGTGTAGTTGGCGATCTTCGAGTCGACCTGAATCACGCCGTACAACCGATCCTTGTACTTGATCGGCACGCACATCGCCGAGCGGATGCCGTAGCCCTGCACGCTGTCGCCCGCCGCGAACCGCGTGTCGCTCATCGCGTTGCTCGACAACACGCCCACCCCCTTGCCCATCACGTACTGCACGATCGTCCGGCTCACCGTGATCGGCTTGCCCCGCTCCCGCATCACCGGCAGCAGGTTCCGCCCCCCGTCGTGACGCCGCCGCACCACCACCGGCTCGGGCTCCTCACCGGACTTCTCGGTCACCAGGATGAACCCCCGGTCCGCGTCGAAGTGCGTGAACACCACCTCCATCACCTTCTCGAACAGCTCCTGCTTGTCCGTGACGCTGCCGATCAGGTTCACCAGTTCGTAAATAATGCTCAGCTGAAACTCGGCCGACTGCCGCGGGTCGGGCGAACTCATGATCATCGAGTCGTCGTTGCTCGCGACCGTGTGCTCGACGCTCACCTCGATCTCGCCCCGCCCGGCGAGCCGCACCCCGCCAGCCCGCTGCGCCGCCTTCTCGTCCTCGCCGAAGACCAGCAGCGACATGCCCGCCCGCACCTGGTCGCCGGGCCGCAGCCGCCGTTCTTCTGTCACACGCACGCCGTTGACGAACGTGCCGTTGGACGACCCCAGGTCCCGCAGCACCCACCTCCCGTTGTCCGGCGTCAGCTCCGCGTGCCGCCGCGAGATCGTCTGGTCCGTCAGCGGCAGCGCCTCCGACGACCGCCCGATCTGCTGCGGCTCGTGGTCCGGCAGCTCGAAACGCCGGCCCTTGTCCGGACCCTGGATGACGGTGAGGATCAACATGCCGCAGCCTTTAACGCAGATTTTCGCAGATGGCGCAAATTCGAAAACCTGCTGAAACTCTACGATTATTTTATGACGATTCGCCCAGTCGTTCTTTCCACGCCACGAGCTGGGCCTCGAACCCGCTCACCCCCGCATTCCCCGCGGTCTGGTAATGCTTCACGACGTTCTCCGCGCCGAGCCAGTCGTAGACGTCCTCGCCGACCAAAGCCGCTTGCGGCTTAGCGCCCCCGGAAGTCGCGTCTTCGACCGCCTCCCGAAACGCCTCGACCGGCAATTTCTTCAGTTCGCCCAGTCCCTGAGACTCGCATCGCTGCACCAACGCCCCGACCACCTGGTGCGACGTACGGAACGGCACGCCCTTGGTCACCAGATACTCTGCCAGACTCGTCGCGTCCAGGTACCCGCGGCTGAGCCCGGCCTTGATCCGCTCTTCGTTGAACGTCGTGGTCCGCACGATCGCGGCCGCCATGTCTAGGCAGTCGCACACCGCGTCGTAGGCCGTGAACACGTGGCGTTTGTCTTCCTGCAGGTCCCGGTTGTAGCCGATCGTCAGCCCCTTGCACATCGTCAACAAGGCCACCAGCGAACCATACACCTGCCCCGTCTTCCCGCGGATGAGCTCGAGCATGTCCGGGTTCTGCTTCTGCGGCATCATCGACGACCCGGTCGTGTACAGGTTGTCGAGCGTGATGAACCCGAACTCGGTCGTCGCGTAGATGATCCACTGCTCCGCCCAGCGGGAGAGCCACTGAGAGATCACGGAAAGGTAGTAAGTAAAATCCAAAGCCATGTCTCGGGATGCGGTTGCAACAAGGCTGTTGACGGAAGGCGACCAGTTCGTCTGATCAAGCTCTAGTGCTTGACGTGTAAAATCGCGATCCAGCGGTAAGCTTGATCCTGCAATGGCACCGCTGCCAAGGGGAAGCCCAATTTGGTCGCTCGCTAAGTTCATCATCCGCCATCCGGACATATGAAAAGCCTGAGCCCAAGCGAGTAATTCACTACCAACCACGATGGGTTGAGCGCGCTGAAGATGGGTGTAAGACGGCATCACGATGTGGCCGTATTGCTCAGCCAACTCAAGAAATTCTCGATGCAGGTCTTCGCACTTATCCCAAATGATTTGCTCAGAATCGGATAGCCATAAAGCTAAATCCGTCGCCACCTGATCGTTCCGGCTCCGCCCCGTGTGCAGCTTCCGGCCGGCGTCGCCGGCTTTTTCGATGAGGGCGGCTTCGACGCACATGTGGACGTCTTCGAGCTCGACGCGCCAGCCGGGCCAGGCGTCGCCCTGTTCGTCGATCTCGGCTTTGATTTCGTTGAGCCCCGCCTCGATCGCGGCGAGGTCGTCGTCGGTGATGAGCTCAACCTTGCGGAGCATCCGCGCGTGGGCGATCGAGCCGGCGATGTCGTGCCGGTAGAGGCGCTTGTCGTAGTCGAGCGACGAGACGAACCGCGCCGCGAGCGGGTCGCCCTCGCTGCCCGAGGACTTGGCGTGTTCCCACGGTTTTTGCGTCATGCTCACAGTTTACTGAAGTAGCTGCGACGCCACGCGTCGCTGGGGTTCGTGCAGCGACGCGTGGCGTCGCAGCTATGTTGGGGTGATGCCCTGTTATCTGCTCACATGGCACACGTACGGGTCGTGGATGCCCGATCGGGCGCGGGGGTACGTGCGGCGGGATGCGGACGGTGTTCTGCCCAGGGATGACGGTGCTGCGAAGGCGTACCGCGAACGGATGCGGGGCGACACGGTTTTGCTGAGCGGATCGGAGCAGAGACAAGTCGTTGCGGTACTGCGGTCGTCCGCCGAGCCGTTGTCTCTGCGGCTGCACGCGGTCGGGGTTGATCCGACGCACGTGCATGCGTTGGTGAGTTGGACGGATGGCCGGGGGTGGGAAGCGGTGCGGAGGTCGCTGCGGTCGTCGCTGACGCGGGGGTTGAACGATTGGTTCGGGAAGCGGGCCTGGTTTGGGAAGGGCGGGAGCCGGAAGCGCGTGGTGGAACAACAACACTTCGACCGCTTGGTGCGGGTGTATCTGCCCGGGCATCACGCGATGTTCTGGCGTGAGGGTGGTACGGAGTGAGTGGGGTCAGCGACGCGTGCCGTCGCACCTATCGGGTTGACGCGGCTCAGAACGGCAAGGCGTCGTCGTCTTCGTCGTCGCGGTCGTCGAAGTGGACGCCCCAGTCTTCGGCGTCCGGGGCGTCCGGGGCGTCGGGGGTTTCGCCCTCGGGCCCGCTGAAGACGGTGCGGTGGTGGACGCGGATGATTTTTTCGAGGGCTTCGCCGAGCAGGGGGGCGAGCGACGAGAGGCGGTCGAGGTGCTCGTCGGTGAAGGGCTGGTCGAGGTCGCGGAAGAGCACGAGGACGGCGAGGCACTCGTCGCCGTTCATGCACGGTGCGGCGACGAGGGCGGCGTCGGCGAGCGACTTGGCGTCGGGGCCGAGCCAGCGGTCGAGGTCCTGAGGGTCGGCGAGATGGACGAGTTCTTCGTGTTGGGCGACGCGCGGGGCGAGGCCGTCGGCGAGTGACTGGAGCAGCAGGTCGGCGGACTCCTTGGTGCGGTCGTAGTTGACGGAGCCGCCGAGGGAGTACTCGTCCATGGTGGCGGGCAGGAAGATAGCGGCGTTGGCCGGGCCGAGCTTGGCCATGAGGTGTTCGAGGGTTTTACGGAGCAGCGGCTCGAGGCCGAGCTCGTCGGCGATGGCGTCGGCGTACTCGTTGGACTGCACCGCGTTCTGCATCTGGCAGGCGAGTTCCTGGTAGGCGGTGACCAGATCGTTGCAGAGGATGTCGACCTGTTTGGAGACCTCGTCGCGGGCGTCGGTGAGCTTGCGGCAGAGGCGGCGGAGCCGGCGGACGCGCTGATCGTGCGCCTTCTCGCGGGTGCGGCGGTCGAGGGCGGCGTCGAGGCGCTTCGGCAGCTCGGCGGGGTCGAGCGGGAGGGTGAGCAGGTCGTCGGCCCCGGCGCGCAGCGCGGCGCGGGCGGCGTCGAAGTCGGCGGTGGGCTGGAGCAGGACGGTGGCGGTGGCGGGTTTGACGCGGGAGAGCTCGGCGACGAGGTCGAGGCCGTCGCCGTCGGGCAGCTCGCGGGCGGCGAGGACGAGGTCGACGGGCTGGCGGGCGAGGTAGCG
>JBCCRT010000086.1:0-11571 GCA_039201235.1 Planctomycetota bacterium | reverse complement strand
GCCGAGGCCGCACTTGTTGGAGAGCAGGCGGGTGGCGGTGGCGGTGGCGATCGAGTGGGTCCAGAGGTCGCGGGCGTCGAAGTTCGGGGCGATCTTGCCGCCGCGGAAGAGCTTGGCGAGGCTGGCGGCGATGGCGATGTTCTTGACCGCGTTGAGGCCGAGCAGGACGATGGCGCGGTTGATGCTGCCGATCTGTCCGGGCAGGCCGTAGAAGGCGGAGTTGACCACCTTGAGGATGCGGGCGCCGAGGGCGGGGTCGTTGCTGATGACCTTGTTGAGGTCCTGGGCGGTGGAGTCGGGGTCCTCGACCAGGCGGATGATGCGCATCGTCACCTCGGGGAGGGTGGCGATGTGGCTGATCTCCTTGATCGCGGACTGGACGTTTTCCTGGATCGCCGCGGCCGAGCCGGGTTCTGCTTTGGTTTCGGGGGTGGTTGTGGCCATGGATCGTTTCTCCGCTCCGGTGGATCGTTGCCGGGGCTATCGACGGGGGGGCGGGGCCGCTGTAGCGAACGCGGCGGAAACCTCGGGCCGTGTGACGGGCGGGGCGTCACAAACGGAACAGAGGTCACGGGCCGCGGGGTCGGGGGGGCGGCGGGAGGCTTGAGGGTGTCGGTGGCGGGGTCTAGCATCACGGTATGGATTGGCGCGTCATCCTGGAGCAGGACCCGCGGCTGGGCGGGGCGTACCGGCGGATCGCGGGTCGGCCGAGTTGGCCGTTGCGGGCGGCACTCTTGTGCGGCGCGGCCGTGGTGGTGGTGCCGGTGGTGCTGGCTCTGTTCGCGGGGTTGGCCGTGGGCGGGGTGGTGTACCTGGTCGGGTCGGCCGTGGCGGGGCTGGGTGAGACGTTTGGCGGCGGCCGCGGCCGGTCGACTCACGATCGGCCCACGCCCGGCGACGAGCTGCGCGAAAACGTGCGGGTTGTGCATCGTTGAGACACGACGTGTCCTCGCGCATACCGGCCGGGGTCATCGCGGCGACGTGGCTGCTGTTTGGCTGCGCGTCGTCGCCGGTCTCGGACGGCCCTGCCGCCGACGCCGTTGTCCGTTTTGCGCAGTTCAACATCGCCCTCTACAGCCGCGACCGCGACCCCGGCGAGGTCGCCCGCCGGCTCGCGACGCCCGACGACCCGCAGATCCAAAAGCTTGCCGCGATCCTCCAGGACGTCCGGCCCGACGTGTTGCTGCTCAACGAGATCGACCAGGACCCCACCGGCAGGGTCGCCGAGCTGCTGCAAGGTAACTACCTCGGCGTGTCGCAGGGCGAGGGCCTCGAGCCGATCGTCTACGGCTACGCCTATTCCCCGCCGGTCAACACCGGCGTGCCGAGCGGCGTGGACCTCGACAACGACGGCCATACCGACGGCCCGGGCGACGCCTACGGCTGGGGCCACTACCCGGGGCAGTACGGCATGCTGCTGTTGTCACGCCTCGAAGGCGCGGCCCATCAACCGCTTCTCGATTGGCGTAAGCGGCGATGGATCGATCGGCCCGACGACATCGTGCCGGTGGACTGGTACAGCCCCCAGGCCGTCGAGGTCATGCGGCTGTCTTCCAAGACTCATGCCCTCGTCGTCGGCCGGCTCAATAAACAGACCTTTGGCGTTCACATCAGCCACCCCACGCCGCCCGGTTTCGACGGCCCCGAGGATCGCAACGGCCGACGCAACTACGACGAGATCGGGCTGATCGTGAGCAACCTCGAAGGGTTCGACCGCCTGCCTACGGTCGTCATGGGCGACCTCAACGCCGACCCGAACGACGGCTCGTCCCGCCCGGGCGCGATCGCGCAGCTGCTCGACCACCCGCGTATTCAAGACCCCGAGCCGCGCAGCAAGGGCGGCAAAGAGACGGCCGCCCGCGACGGCGGGGTGAACCAAAGCCACGGCACGGACCCGGCCCTCGACACGGCCGACTGGCGCGACACGCCACCGAGCTCGGGTAACCTCCGTGTCGATTACGTGCTGCCGACCGTCGAGTGGAAACTCGTGAAGGCCGGGGTGTTTTGGCCCACGACCGACGACCCGCGTCGCGACTGGATCGACGCGTCCGACCACCGGCTGGTGTGGGTGGACCTGCGGCTGCCCGACGCTTCGGAGTAAGTGTTTTACCCGGCGAGTTGCACCAGCGCGCCCGCGACGTGCCCGCCGAACCCCGCGGCGACCACCAGGTGCCCCCGCCGATCTCCCAGGGGCAGCGTCGGCGTCGCGCTTAGCGGCATCGGGGCCCCGCGCATCGGCGTGTCGAGCCAAGGCATCGGCGGCAACTTTCCGGTCCGGGCCGAGAGGCAGGCGAGGACCAGCGACACGAGCCCGGCCGCGCCGAGGGCGTGGCCGAGCGCCCCTTTGCTCGCGTAAACCGCCGTGGGTGTCGGGCCGGCGTGGTGCTCCTCGTGGAACGGGTGCGGCCGGTCGCGGAGCACGTCGCCCAGCAGCCGCAGCTCGGCCGCGTCGTGCTCGGCCGTGCCGGGGGCGTGCGGGTGGACCGCCGCGATCGGCCGGCCCGCCACGAGTTGCGACGCCACGACTCCAAGGGCTTGCATCGACCGGCTCGGCCGGATCAGGTCCTCGGCCTCGCACGCCACCGCGGAATCGACCAGCTCGATCGCCCCCCCCGGAAGCGGCTGACCCGGCTCGATCCGACGCAGCAGCACCGCTGCGCCGACCTCGCCGAGGATGAACCCACAGCGTCCTTCGTCCAACGGCCGGGCGACGTAGCCGTCCACATCCAGCGGCGCGAGCACGCCGAGCCGGCGGTAGCTGTGGACAAACAACGGCAGCAGCGCGGACTCGGCGGTGACAACGAGGGCGGCCGATGTCGGATGTCGGATGGCGGATGGCGGATGGAGCAAAGCCAGCTTCGCCTGATGCAGCGCCGTGAGGCTGCTGGCGCAGGCGGCGACGGTGTGACGGTGGACGTCGAGGCCGGTGCGTTGCGTGAGGTGATGCGACAAGTAGCCGTGCGGCCCGAGCGTCACGCTCTCGACCAGTCGCCGAGGCAGCAGCCGTCTTTCTCCATCCGCCATCCGCCATCCGCCATCCGCCATCGCATGCACCGCCCCCTTGCTTGTGCCGAGCCAAGTCGGCAGCCCGGCGAGTTCGACATCTGCTTCGGTGGCGGCCTCGCGGGCGGCGCGTTCGGCGAGTTCGACGGCCGGGTCGGTCGCGGTGTGTCGCACAGAGGCGACCCCGCCGACCGCCTGGGCCAGCGCGACGGCCGGGGTGTCGGGTTCGAGGTTGGCCAGCCGGTCCGCCACGGTCCGCCCGGCGAGCAGGGCTGAGAACGTCGGCCAGGCCCCCAGCCCCAGCGGCGAGACCAGCCCGACACCGGCAACAACGACCCGCGGCGGGGCCGGCGGGCGGTGGGCGGCGGGGGTGGAGGGGGGCTTCAAAGTGTCGGCCCGGGCCGGCGACCTAGCCGGGGCCGGGGGATACGAGTAAAATGAGGGAATCCGGGCAGTTGCGGGTGCTGAGCCCGGCCTGCCCCGTCCGAGTGCGGGTGTTCGCACGGCCGTCCGCTACCTCACGGAAGATACCGGATGTCGTCACTCCGCGATTCGCTCAACCCGCCGCGTCCCGTCACCGATTTGGCCCCCCCGGACCCGCCGGCCGGCCCGACGGTCGAGCGGATGATGCCGCTGTACCGCGCGATGCGGGCGACGCGGACGACCAACGAGCTCGAGGCCGAGCTGACCAAGGCCGGCGACGTGTTCTTCCACCTGCCCTGTGCCGGGCACGAGTCGGTCGCCGCCTGGGCCGGGGCGATGCGTCCCGACGACTGGGCCCACACCCACTACCGCGACCACGCGCTCTGGCTCGCCCGCGGCTTCACCCCGCGGGCCCTGCTCGACACCGCGCTGTCCAACGCCACCAGCTACTCCGCCGGCCGGCAGATGGTCGGGTTCATGGCCAGCGCCGAGCTGAACATGCCCAGCACCGTCGTGCCCGTCGGCAACCACACGACCCAGGCCGTCGGCATCGCCGCCCATCTCGAAGAGCAGCGGCAAAAAGCCGCCGACTCAACGTCGGAAGGTCCTGTGGTCCTCTGCGGCATGGGCGACGGCTCGACGCAGCAGGGCGAGGTCCTCGAGGCCATCGCCGAGGCCGTCCGCCGCCGCCTGCCGGTGCTGTTCTACGTCATGGACAACGGCTACGCGATCAGCACGCCGACCGCCCGCCAGACCTTCTTCCACCGCCCCGACGGCCCGGCCGAATCGTTCTACGGCCTACCCATCCACCGCTTCGACGGCCGCGACGTCGCCGCCGACCTGCCGCGCCTCGACGTCCTGGTCGATGAGGTCCGCGTGACCCGCGGCCCCGCGATCGCCGTGATGCGCGTCGATCGGCTGACCAGCCACACCAACGCCGACGACCACCGCGTCTACCGCCCCGCCGAGACCATCGAACACCTCGGCGCCACGGCCGACCCGCTGGCCAACCTCCGCCGGTCGCTGCTGGACGCCGGCGTCGACGAGGCCGAGCTCGACGCGATCGACGACGAGCTGGCCGTCTCGATCCGCCGCGACGCCGAGCTCGCCCGCCGCGTGCCCGACCCCGAGACCTGCTACGACGCCAGTCGGCCCCTGCCCCCGGAACTGGCGTACGACGCCCCCGAATACCGCGGCACCCCCCCCGGAAGTGGACACGCCACGACCAACGGCCACCCCGGGCCCGCTTCCGAAAGCGGAACGAAAACTTCCGGGGGAACTTCCGGGGGCGGGGGGGTGATGATGATTGAGGCGATGCGGGGGGTGTTGCGGCATCGGCTCGACACCGACGAGCGGGTGGTGTTGCTGGGCGAGGACATCGAGGACCCCAAGGGCGACGTGTTCGGCGTGACGCGGGGCCTATCGACCGCGTTCCCGGGCCGGGTGCAGAACACGGCGTTGTCCGAGTCCACGATCATCGGCGGCGCGATCGGCCGGGCGATGGCGGGCGGCCGGCCCGTCGGGTTCATCCAGTTCGCCGACTTCCTGCCCAACGGCGTCAGCCAGATCATCTCCGAGCTCGGCAGCATCCACTGGCGCAGCGGCGGGCAGTTCGACTGCCCCGTCATCCTGATGGTCACCTGCGGCGCGTACCGCCCGGGCCTCGGGCCGTTCCACGCCCACACGCACGAGGCGCTCTTGGCTCATATTCCGGGGGTCGATGTGGTGATGCCCAGCACCGCCGGCGACGCCGCGGGCCTGCTCAACGCCGCGTTCACGTCGGGCCGGCCGACCGTGTTCCTCTACCCGAAGGTCTGCCTCAACGACCGTTCGCTCACCACCTCGCCCGACGTCGATCGGCACCTGATCCCGCTAGGAAGAGCACGCCGGGAAACGCAAGGCGACTCGCTCACGCTCGTCGGCTGGGGCAGCGTGATGCCGATCCTGCGCGACGTCGCCGGTGAGCTGCACCGGCAGACCGACCGCACCGTCGAGTTGTTCGACCTCCGCAGCATCTCGCCGTGGGACCGCCGGGCGATCGCCGAGTCGGCCGGGCGGACGCGTCGTTTGCTCGTGGTCCACGAAGACAACCTCACTGCCGGCTTCGGGGCCGAGGTCGTCGCCGCGGTCAGCGAAGACGTCTCGCAGCTAAGCCGCACCGACGCCAAGCCGCTGCGCGTCAAGCGCCTCACCCGGCCCGACACCTACGCCCCGACCAACTACGCCAACCAACTCGACATCCTCCCGAGCTTCCGCGGCACCCTCGTCGCCGCGTGCGACCTGCTCGGGCTCGCCGTGACCTTCGGCGACGAAACCACCGGATCGGCTCCCGTTGCGGCCGACGTGGAAGACACCGAAACCATCGAGGCCCAGGGCTCCGCTCCGACCGACCAGGCCGTGACCGTCAGCGTTTGGCTCGTCAAGCCCGGCGAGTCCGTGAAGGGCGGCCAGGTCATCGCCGAGCTCGAGGCCGACAAGGCCGTGTTCGAGTACGCCGCGCCGTACGACGCCGTCGTCGCCGAGCTGCTCATCGAAGAAGGCGAGCAAGTCGAGGTCGGCACCCCGATGCTCAAGCTCGCTAAGCCGCAAGCGGCGGCAGTTCAAAGTACCGGGGGGGACGACCCGCTGGCCGCCCCGATCGTCAAACGCGTCTTCCGCGAAGACCGCGGAACGCCCGTCATCACCGACCCCCGGAACGATCACTCCGAGACACGCCGAAGCGACGCGCCCGCTTCCGGGGGCCGGGTGCGGCCCGTCCGGGTCGGCGGGCGGACCGTCCGCGTGTACCTCAGCCCCGTCCACTACGCCGAGGGCCGCGACCGCCTGACCAACGCCGACCTCGTCCGCCGCTTCCCCAACGTCACCTCCGACGACATCGTCAAACGCACCGGCATCGAGTCCCGCCCCTACTGCGCCCACGACCAGAACGCCCTGTCGCTGGCCGTCGACGCCGCGACCAAAGCCCTCGCCGCCGAGGGGCTCACCGTCGCCGACCTCACCGGCATCGTCTGCCACACCACCACCCCCCCGCTCAACACCCCGTCGATGGCGTGCATGGTGCTCCAGGCCCTGGACCCCGAAGCCAAACACGAGCTGATGGTCTACGACGTCAACGCCGCCTGCTCCGGCTGGCTCTACGCCCTCGACGCCGCCCACAACACTATCCAGCACAACCCCGACTCCGCCGTGCTCGTGGTTACCACCGAGTGCCTCTCCCGCGTCGTCAACCCCGACGACTTCGGCACCGCCATCCTCTTCGGCGACGCCGCCACCGCCACCGTCGCCCGCGGCTCCGTCGCCCCCGGAAGTGAGCAAACCCACGCCGACGCTGACCCGCCCCCCCGGGGCGGCGAAGCGTCTGGTATCCCCACGGGCTCCATGATCCTCAGCCAGCCCGTCCTCGCCGGCAAGACCGACGCCGCCGGCTCTCTCACCGTCGGCTTCGAGGGCCGCGGCCACATCACCATGGACGGCAAAAAAGTCTTCACCGAGGCCGTCCGCGCCATGACCAAGATGACCAACCAGGCCTTCGAACGCTCCGGCGCACCCCTCGACGACCTCGACTGGCTCGTGCCCCACCAGGCCAACGAGCGCATCTTCGAGGCCGCCCGCACCCGCCTCAAGATCCCCGAAGCAAAAATCGTCAACCTCATCCGCCACCACGGCAACACCAGCAGCTCCAGCATCCCGTTAAGCATCGCCAAGAGCGGCGACAAGTTCCGGGGGGGCCACATCGTCGGCGTCTGCGCCTTCGGCGGAGGTTTCACGTTCGGGGCCGCGATTCTGGAAATAGTGTGATACGCTTCGACTCATTACCAATACCAGTTATCGGCCTTGTTTTATTGGGGGCCGTTACTTACTTGGGGGGGTGCTTTCTTCCGGCCATTCATCGCGAATCAAATGTTATTTCTGAAATAGAAAGTGCTAACTACGACATCAGCCTAAATGTTCGAGATATGCAATCTGCTCCGCACGTTGGCGGTAAGCTATCGATGCAATTATATGCATCAGACGAACGACCGTTTCATCCTGGACCGTCGGGTAGCAAGAAACTGTTTGTTTATCGGATTAGCCATCCTTACGCAATTGTATTTCTGGTTGATGCCCGAATAGTAAAGCCGCACGATAAAACAAGGCCGATTGTCATCCCCGCTGTGCACGCATCAGCCGACCGCCATGACGCGTTCCTTGTCAACCTGAGGTTGTTGTCGGAAAGGGATTCTGATAATTTTGGTTTGATCCCGAGTCGGGAATATCTGTTAGCGTCTTTAAGAAAATTTATATCTTTCCATTGCTTGGTTAACGACGATCGGTCAATTTTCTTATTAACCGGCGAAATCAATACCGAGGTCTTTTCTGGTGGTAAAGTAGTTATTGAATACACCGGTCGTTTTACCGGCGATCTAAATTCATCGGTTCAAGTAAAGTTTGTTGGATACAAGAAATATTTGGGCTATGTGCTTTTGCCCAATACAATGCACGGATTTTAGTAGGTAAGTTGGATCGTGGCTGTCACGTCGATATCGATTGCAGATCTATTCACCCAAGGACGCAATAAGTTGCGTAGATTGGGGTATATGATCCGCGGTCTTGTAAAAGTGATTTTCGTGGACGCCGCAGGAATCAGTAGTGCCGGATTCATCCGGCCGCGCCGATTGACGAACGAACCGACCGGATGAATCCGGTCCTACGTTTGAACATCAATTTGCCAAGTAGCAGGCTTGGCGGGTCCCCCCAAGAAATGGTCCGGGTGCCGCCGTCGACGCCGCGGGCGTTTTTTTGGGGGGTCTGGTCCGGTGATTGTCAGAAAGACTTAGACAGGCCGAGGAAGAACATCGGCCCGTCGTGGCCGACGTTGACCGGTAGGACGTTGGCGTTCGAGACGTGGAGCCAGCCGACGCCGCCGAGGAGGTCCAGGCGATCGTCGAGGCGGTAGCGGGCGCCGACGCCGGCCCGCAGCCGGCCGTTGAAGTGGGTGCCCGAGCGGGGGAAGCTCTCGGGTCCGACGTACTGCAGCCCGCCGCCGCCCTCCAGGAACAGACGCCAGCCGGCGGGTTCCCAGAAGTACCAGCGGAGCTGCAGGTCGAAGGACACCACGGCCGGGTAGTCGCCGTCGGTGTTGCGGGTGAGGCCGGCGCCGAGCTGCGGCACGACGGCGAAGCGGTTGACGGGGTCGAACAACCGCTCGGCCCCGGCGTGGGCGGTGTAGAACTCGCCCTCGTCGCCGTAGGCGATCGACACGAACGCCTCGGGGAGCCAGCCGGAAGCCTCGGCGGTCTCGCCGGTGGTCGGCGTGTCCTCGGGAGGGGCGACACGAGGTGTCTGGGCCAGCACCGGCATCGGGGTGAGCGTGCCGTCGACCGGGCTCCACTCCATCGCCACGCACGGCGATGCAAGGGCGATGAGCCCGGCCGGCAGGACCCAACGCCGACGTCCGGTCGATCTTCGGCTCGGTCTTTTCACAGCCACACAATACCCCGGCGGTTCCCGTGCCGCCGCCCCGTGGCGACGGATTTGCTACGCTCGCCGGCTATGAGTAAACGCGCCGAGATCGCCGCCGATGCCGCCGCCGGCCTGCGCCGCTTCGCCGAACGACCCGAGCCCTCGCCCGTCCTGATCGGGTTCGATGGGTTCGTCGATTCGATCATCCGCGTCGTCGACAAGCGTCAGGACGTCGACCGCTACGAAGCCGTGCCGACGATCGCCGACTTCGGCGGCCGGATCTCCGCCAAGGCGGGTCAGTCGAGCAACTACGAGCTGGTCGTCACCCTCGAGAAGCTCGGCGGCAACGGGCCGATCATGGCCAACGCGATGGCGGCTGGCGGGGCCGCGGTCAGCTACGTCGGCTGCCTCGGCTACCCGTCGCTGCACCCGGTCTTCGAGCCCTTCGGCGAGACGGCCGAGGTCTTTAGCGTCGCCGAGCCCGGCTTCACCGACGCCCTGGAATTCGACGACGGCAAGCTGATGCTCGGCAAGTACGAGTCGGTCAGCAAGCTCGACTGGCCCACCGTTAAGCAGGCCGTGGGCGACGATATCTTCGCCCAGCTGGTCCACCGCAGCCGGCTCGTCGGTATGACCAACTGGACGATGCTCAACCGCATCGAGTCGGTCTGGTCGCACATCGGCGACCTGCTCGCGGCCGAGCAGAAGGAATCGGACGAGATTGCCCGGAAACTCATTTTCGTCGATCTCGCCGACCCCGCGAAGCGAACGCCCGACGACATCCGCAAGGTCTTCGCCCTGCTATCGAAGATGCAGGCCGCGGCCGACGTCGTGCTCGGGCTCAACCTCAGCGAGGCGACGCAGGCGCTGCAAGTCCTCGGCCTGCCCGTGCCCGGCGACGCCGAGGCCGCGATCGAAGCGACCGCCGCCGCGATCCGCGACAAGATGGCGATCCACGCCTGCGTCGTCCACCCCCGGAAGGGGGCCGCGGCGGCGGTGAAAGACGCGCACGGCGACGGGGTGACCTCGGCCGAGTTCGCCGGGCCGTTCGTCGAGCGGCCGAAGCTCTCGACCGGCGCGGGCGACAACTTCAACGCCGGCTTCTGCCTCGGCCTGCTCGCCGGGCTGCCCGTCGCCCAGTGCCTCTGCACCGGCGTCGGCACCAGCGGCTACTACGTCCGCAACGCCCGCAGCCCGGAGCTCGCCGAACTCGCCGATTTCTGCGACGAGCTGCCGCCGCCCTCGGCGTGACCCCGCGTTTTCCACGGCGCAAACGACAGCTTGACCCCGCCCCGCCGGCCGGCCCAACCGCCCCTTGACGCGGGTACGATGCCCCGTCGGAGCCCGCCCATGTCCACCGCATCCAGCTTCGCCTTCGGCGACCGCGACCGCGACCGCCGCAAGCCGCCCGTCGTCGAGATCGGCCCGCTGTTCGACAAGCAGCCGCCCCACGCGATCGAGGCGGAGATGGCCCTGCTCGGGTCCCTCATCCTCGACTGGCGCGTCGTCGGCGACGTCTTGCAGATCCTCAAGGGGGCCGACGACTTCTACAAGCCCGCCCACGCCGCGGTCTTCGAGACCCTCGTCGAGCTGTACGACCGGTCGCAGTCGATCGACATGGTCCAGCTCAACCAGCGGCTGATCGACAAGCAGCTGCTCGAAGACGTCGGGGGGCTGGAGTACCTCGTCGCGCTCGTCGACGGCGTGCCGTCGGCGACCGAAGCGCCGAGATATGCCCGAATCGTCAGAGATAAGGCCGTGCTGCGTCGGCTGATCGAGACCGCCGGGGCGGTGCTGCACGAGTGCTACCACAGCGACGAGCCGGTGTTTGAGTTGCTCGACCGCGCCGAGACGCAGATCTTCGAGATCGCCGAGAAGAAGGGCGACGACCAGGCCAGCGACATCGGCGTCTTGCTCAAGGAGACCTTCGAGCGGCTGGAGCGCGACGACGGGCGGTCGATTACCGGGCACGAGACCGGCTTCTTCGAGCTCGACGAGATGACCAACGGCCTGCAGCCCGGCGAGATGGTCGTCATCGCCGCCCGCCCGTCGATGGGCAAGACCGCTTTCGCGGTCAACATCGCCGAGCACCTCGCGGCGACCAAGAGCCTGCCCGTGGCGGTGTTTAGTTTGGAGATGTCCAAGCAGCAGCTCGCGCAGCGGATGCTGTGTTCGCGCAGCGGCGTGGACTCGAACCGCATGCGCCGCAACACACTGAGCCGGGAGGATTTCGGCCGGCTATCGCTGTGCGTCGGCGAGCTGTCCGAGGCGCCGCTCTACATCGACGACACCGCGGGGCTGACGCTGATGAGCCTGCGCGCCAAGGCCCGGCGGATGAAGCAGCGGCACGACGTGCAGGCCGTCTTCATCGACTACCTGCAGCTCATGTCCGCCCCGGGCGCCGGGCGCGACGGCCGGCAGAACGAGGTCTCGGCCATCAGCCGCGGGGTCAAGGCGCTGGCCCGCGAGCTCGCGGTGCCCGTGGTCTGCCTCAGCCAGCTCAACCGCCAGGCCGAGCAGCGCGAGGGCCACCGCCCCCGCATGTCCGACCTCCGCGAGTCGGGCAGCATCGAGCAGGACGCCGACGTGATCATGATGCTGCACCGCGAAGACTACTACCACCGCGGCGACGAGGAGTACGTCGAGAACAACGTCGCCGAGGTCATCGTCAACAAGCAGCGCAACGGCCCGACCGGCACGGTC
>JBCCRT010000085.1:0-11652 GCA_039201235.1 Planctomycetota bacterium | reverse complement strand
GACTACCTCACCCGCCGCCGCATGCAGGTCGCCCGCTACGCGCTCTACCACCGCGACGAGCAGGTCAAGCAGGTCGCCGCCCGCGTCGGCTACGACGACCCGCTCTACTTCTCCCGCGTCTACACCGCGTTCTGGGGCCACCCGCCAACGGCCGACCGCCACCGCAGTTGGGACCGCTCCGGCGGGAAAAACCGCTAAAAAGCGCGTCGCGTCCATGCGATCGCGCGGCGTCTCTATAGCCCCGGGCCTGGTCAAACCCACAATAAAAGGTCGTCACGTTTCGCTTCTCACTGGAGGACCTCTATGTCGCTTCGCACCCCCTGGATCGCTCTCTCGCTGGCCGCCGTCCTGACGCCCGCGGCCGCTCCGGCCGACGTCGTGTTGCTCGACTTCGGCGACACCCTCTACACCGGCACCGACTCGCCCGGCCACGAAGACGGCCTCGCCACCGGCAGCACATGGAACGGCGTCACCGGCGACGTCGCGTCCGGGCTGGTCGATCAGAACGGCGCGGCCCTCGTCGGCCTGGCCCTAGACTTCGGCACCGGCCCCGACGCAACCAGCATCAACTACAGCAACACCGTCCGCGCCGCCGACGCCGACCACACCGCCTTCCCGCAGTGGAACGACAACCTCGGCACCGACCACCTGGTCCGCGACGACTCGAACCTGGGCCCCGCGCTGGCCCTCGCCGTCACCGGCCTGGCGGACGGCGTCTACGACTTCTACTTCACCGGCTTCCGCGGCGACAACGCGTTCAATGCCGACCGCAACTACGAAGTCCGCACCACCACCAGCGGGTCGGCCGTGACCGACTTCAGTTCGATCGCCATACAGACCCTGACCAACAGCAACCCCACCACCGCGAACTCTTGGGACCCCGGCGACAACTACATCACCGGGCAATTTACCATCGCCGGCGGCTCGGACTTCTACCTGTTCGTGGATTCGCCGGAGCAGAACTCGGCCGGCAACACGTTCATCGGCGTGGCCAGCAGCCTCGAGATCGTCGCCGTGCCCGAGCCGGGGTCGCTGGTGCTGATCGGTCTCGGCGGCTTGGCGTTTCTCGCGAGGCGCGGCCGGTGAGCGTCGCGGTCTCCACCGGTCTCGCGTCGTCCCCGCCGCCGGTCCGGTCCGGGCTGGTGGGCTACTGGACGTTCGACGAACCCGCCGGGCAACCGCGGGTCTCCCGCTACACGCCGACGCCCCACCGCCTCGAAGAAGCGGATGGCCTCGTGCCGCGGGTCGGGCCCGACGGCGACGCCGGGTACGCCGCCGCGTTCAACACCGGCGGCGGCTACCTCCGCCTGCCCCACGAACACGCCGGCGACCTGAACTTCCGGGGGCCGGACGCGGCGTTCACGATCTTCGCGGTGGTGAAGCTGGACCCCGACGACGCCCGCGGCGGCACAATTGCCGGCATGTGGTCCGAGGGCCTCGGGCCGGGCGACGACTCGGGCGTCCGGCAGTACGCGCTGCTGCTTGACATGCCGACCTACGGCGGGCCCAAACGCGTCACGCCCCACGTCTCGTCCGAGGGCGGCGCGACCCGGCGGGCCGACGGCACGATGCTGCCGTGGTGCGCCGACTACGCCGCCACGGCGGAGCGGTACCCGCTGGGCCGGTGGTGCTCGGTCGCCTGTACCTACGACGGGCGGTGGTTGACGGCCTACCTCGACGGGCGGGCCACCCCGCGACCGCTGGACCCCGCCGCCGATCGGCGGGACGACCGGTACTTCACGCAGGAAGGCCCGGCCGGCGGCGACCGCGGGATGAACCCGTACTACCACGGCCGGGGGTTGTACCGCCACGACCCGGTCGTGAAGCCCGGCGGGGGCTCGCCGTTTGTCGTCGGCGCGCGGCAGGTCCGAGGCCGCGACGGCAGCGAACCGCTCAATGGGCTGATGTCGACGCTCGCCGTTTACGACCACGCCTTGCCGGCCGAGGCGTTGACCCGCCTCCACGACGCGACCTGCCCCGCCCCGCGGGGCTGACCGGCTCGTGCGCACAAGCCGACGCGATTCTTGCCCCAAATTCAATCGATACGCAAATATTTTCAAACCGTGTCACCCCCGGAAGCTACACCGCCGCCGGGCGGCCGACGGAAGGCGATTCCGCGCACAAACGTTGCGCGGCGTCCCCGGTTGTCGGCCCCCGTTTTGCCGGCGGGACCCTGGGACCAGGCAAGGCCGGGCCCGCCCGCGGCGGACGGCCGGGTCGAGTGTTCGCGTGTCGGCGGCGACGCCACGGGACCCACCTTGTCGGAAACCCTGTGGGTCAATGGCACCAGCGGCTCGGCCGGGGGCGCACGCCCGGAGGTGGCTACGGCTCGTTTTCATTCACCACGGAGAACATGGAGGTCACGGAGGGAGGCCAGAAACAAGGGTTTGAAAACCAAACTTCGGTTTCTTCTCCGTGCCCCCCGTGTCTCCGTGGTGAATGAAAACGAGTGCCAGCGACCTCACCACCCCGCCGCGGCGGCCGCGAAGCGGTAGGGTGGGGGCGTGGGGTGCCCGCTCCTTGACAACACGTGGATCATGGTTTCAGGAAGGGGTCAGTCGCTTCGCGGCCGCCGCGACGCTGCCCGAGCCGGATCACACCGGCCGGCTCGAGCCGTGGGCCGTTGAGCGGCTCGGCCTGATCCAGGGTGCGCGCGACCGGGCCGAGGTGCTGGAGAAGGCCCGCTGCTACCACCGGCTGCGACTGGCGTACGGCACGCCGACCCCGCGGCGGAGTCCTACCTGCCGTACCCGGAGTGGGGCGGCGGTGCGGTGGCGTTTCGCCGAGGTGGTGGGTGGTGATGGGGGCCTGACGTTTAGCGGGTGACGTTCAGCGTCCTGCGACAAGTTGGGGGTAAAGACGTCGCAGGACGCTGCGCGTCACCCGCTAAACGAGATCATGGGTTGTCCAGGGAAAAAACCGGCCCGCCGTCGTGAGACGGCGGGCCGGTCGTATCCCCCCAGAATCCCCCACCGGAACCTCTCCCGGAATCCCTCGGGACTTTCTCCCTCCGGTGTTCCCGGAGCCCTTTACCTCGTGTCACGAGGCCCTCGGGAAGGCTCCCGGAAGGCCCCCCGAAAATTTCCCGGAAGGTCCCCGGTCTCTCCCTTGGTTTGCGGCGGTGCGGAAACGATCAGAGCGCGTCGTTGTCGGCTTCGCCGGTGCGGATGCGGACGACCTTGGTCAGTTCGGTGACGAACAGCTTGCCGTCGCCGACGTTGCCGGTACGGGCCGCGGTCGTGACGGCCTCGAGGGCCTTGTCGAGGTCGTCGCTCTTGACGGCGACCTTGAGGGTCACCTTAGGGACGAAGCCGACGTCCATGCGTCCGCCGCGATAGCGCTCGGTGTGGCCCTTCTGCTTGCCGAAGCCTTTGCATTCGAGGGCGGTCATGCCGAGGATGCCGACCTGGGCGAGTTTGGACTTGACCGCGTCGATCGACGACGGCTTGACGATGGCCTCAATCATGTGCATGAGGGTTCTCCTGCGTGGTAGGGGGGCGGGCTCGCGGCGGTGGCCGGGCCGGCCGGGTGGTTCGTTAGCTCGGTCTACGGGCTGCCCGAAAGACTCGGGCACACGGTGTCAAACATTCCCGGGTTACGGGCGGCGTGCGTGCGGGGCACGGCACGCCGCCCGGCGTTCCGGGGGTGGTGGATCAGATCTCGCGAGCGTGGTAGCTCTTGATGAACGTCTGCTGGAAGTCCGGGTAGGCGGACATGTCGTGCTCGCCGAGGTCCAGGCCTTCGACCTCTTCCTCTTCGCTGACGCGGATGCCGACGGTGGCCTTGAGGATGCCGAAGACGATCAGGGCGAAGACAAAGGCGGTGGCGGAGATCGCTAGGGTGCCGATGAGCTGGATGCCGAACATGGACATATCGCCCCAGATGGCGACGCAGAGCGTGCCGTAGACACCGCAGACGCCGTGGACCGAGATGGCCCCAACGGGGTCGTCAATCTTGAGCTTGTCGAACATCAGGACGGAGAAGTAGACGATCACGCCGGAGACCGCACCAACGCCAAGCAGGGCCTCGATCCAGGTACATGTGTCCGGGCCGGCGGTGACGCCGACGAGGCCGGCGAGGATGCCGTTGAGGCCCATGGTCAGGTCCGGCTTGCCGCCGAGGACCCAGGACACCGCGGCCGCGGCCATCCCGCCGCCGCAGGCGGCCATGGTTGTGGTCACCAGTACGTAGGAGACGCCGGGTGCGAAGGCCGAGAGCTCCGAGCCGCCGTTGAAGCCGAACCAACCGAACCATAACAGGAACACGCCGATGCAGACCAGCGGCATGCTGTGACCGGGGATGGGCTGCACAGTGCCGTCGGCGGCGTACTTGCCTAACCGAGGGCCGAGAATCAGGGCACCCGCGAGGGCTCCGAAGCCGCCTACCGCGTGGACCAGCGATGAGCCGGCAAAGTCGGCGAAGTCACGGTCGTCCAGCCAGCCGCCGCCCCATTCCCACGAACCTGTGGCGGGGTACAGAATGCCGGCAAACAGCACGCAGAAGATCAGAAAGGGCAACAGCTTGATCCGCCCGGCCACGGCCCCCGACACGATGGTGCAGCACGTCGCCGCAAACATCGCCTGGAAGAAGAAGTCGGTCCAGACGGTGTAGTTGCCCTCGTAATAGTCCGGGCTGATGCCGGCATAGTCGTAGCCGTCGGAGTAGTAAGCCCCGCCGGCCCCGATACCGAAGCCGAAGGAAAACACGTCTTGAACGACGTTGAATTCGTCGCCGGGGTACATGATAAGCCAGCCGCAGACCCCGTACATCACGATGCCGATCATGACGATCGACATGTTTTTGAATAGGATGTTGACCGTGTTTTTGGCGCGGGTCAGGCCGGACTCGACGCAGGCGAAGCCCAGGTGCATGATAAAAACCATGCAGCCGGCGATCATCACCCAAAGGTTGTTGACGGTGAACATCGCCTCGGACAGGTCGGCCGTTTCCCAGTCGAAGACGTAGGCCTCTTCTTCTGCGGCTTCACCCACCTCGGCCACCGCTTCTTCTACCGCGGCGACTGCGTCTTCCGCTGCTGCTTCGACGTCGGCGGCGTCCTGCGCCCATGACGCGTCGCCCCACATCAGGCCGCCCGCCAGTACGGCAAGCAGCAGGACCCATCGACCTCGGTACATTCCCATCGTTTCGCTCCTGTCTGTGAAAGGCCCGTACGCCGGACCCGGTTCATCCGGGCCGGATCGCAGAGAACGCAACCCGGCTCGTCCATTACTCGACCGGCATGCTAACCATCCATTGCCCGCCACGCAATCGCTTTTTTATTTTTGTGCCCAAGCATTAGGCGGAATAATCCCCAAACGCTCAGAATCTCTGCTGAATCGTGTCAATTCTGCCGACCGGAACCCAGAAAATGAACTGCGATTACACCTTTTATCGGACCTGATCGGCGGTCAGCTGGGTGAGCGTTGTTTTGTGGTGGAGAACCCGGAATGGCCGGTAATCGTCAAATGTGAAGCCAACGGCCTCGGGTCGGTGGCCAAGTCGTACACGCGGTAGGTCGGTTTGAATCATGATGAGGGCATGCCCCCCGTGCCGGGGGCGTGTCGGGCAGAACGGCTGATCAAAAACAAAAAAGCGGACACCCGTGAAGGTGTCCGCTTATCGCCCCCCACGACCGTCGTGGGGGTGGCCTGCTTCGAATTAATTTTCCCCTCCGGGGACAAAAATTGATTGTGCAAGTTGCTTGCCATTGATTTTCAAAGGTCGTGAAGGGAGGGAAGAAATAGTCGTCGCGGCGGCTGCCGACCGCCTAAGCCGAACCCCTAAAGTCTCTTGCGCTCGGTATGGAGGCGACAGATTTTGCTTCTGCTTTTTGAGGAGTAAACGGGTCTTGCAGCGGAACGTTGAAAATCTGGGCGGCGCTCGGCCAGATTGCTTAAAGAGACGGCAGTGACGCGCGACGTTTCCCGGTTTTGGCCTACCACGGGAATGAACCGTGAGGGATCTATTAAAGCATGGACGTATGATGAAGCTGATGGTTCGGTGGATCGATAGGCGAAGAGAACAGAGACGCAGCGGTACGCGTCGGGCCACGATGGCTGCGGGGGTTCATGTGCTTTGCGGATCAGGCCGGTCGGGCCCGGGTTGACAGGAGTCAAGATCATGCGGCAAACGATCAGGTGGCTTGCGGGTGCGCAGATTCCGGGTGCGCAGATTCCGGGGGGACATTTTCCGGGGGGGTGGGTTGCGTTGGCGACTTGGGTGGCGGTCTGGATAGGGATCGGTGGAGCGGCGGTGTCGCGGGCGGCCGAAGCGGGAGGGCCAACGGCGTCGGTGCGGCTGGAGTTGTTGTTGGGGTCGGACCGGGTGATGGGGGCGTCGTGGTCTGGGCCGGTGTGGAGTTTGAGCGCGAACCCGGGGCGTCGGCTGGTGCAACTTCCGATGCGGGTCGAAGCGGGCGAAGCGGCGGGGGTGATCGGGGACCCGCCCGTGGATTTCGCGGGCGGCCGGTTCTTGGGCTGGACGGTCTCGGCGCCGGGCTCGTCGGACGGGGAGGGGGTGCGGGGCCGGTCTTCGGATGATTATTTGGACCTGACGGCGCTGCTGGCCGAGCTGGACGCGCCGGCACCCCGACGGCCGGCCCGGGCCGCGGCCGCGGGGGGGGCGGCGGGCGCAGCCGAAGGGGCGCCGCGGGTGACGCGGGAGTTGACGGTGATCCCTGCCGCCGGCCGCGGCGTTGCGGACCGGGTGGCGTGGGACCTCGACCGCAGCGTCCCCAACGGCACGCTGCGGTCGGGCGATGCGCCGTACCTGCTGCTGCTGGACCGCGACCGGCTGCGGGCTAAGGAGCCGGCCCGGCCGGGCCGATTGACCCGTAACCAGGGCGAGAGCACCCGCGACTTCGCCATGCGTCGCCGCGAGTCGGACGCCCAGTACCGGGCCGAGGCCTCGGTCTACCGGGACCTGACGCGGAGCGTACGGGGGTTGCCCGACCGCTTCGAGCAGCCGCTGCCCGAGACGGTGTGGGCGGTCTTCGAGGTCAGCGCGTTCGGCGACGGCTGGTCGCTGCGGGGCCATCCGGCCGGGCCGTGGGAGATGCGGTTCGACGACTGGGACCTACTCACGAAGCTGGCGCGGTCGGGCCGCGGCGGCGGGGCCGCAACGGGCGATGGGCGGTTCTCGGCCGAGGAGTTCGAGACGCTTGAGGTGCTGGATCGGCTGGCGCGGCAGGACCACCCGTGGACGCAGCGTCTGCTGGCCGAGGCGGTGGCGTCGTCGGGCTACGCGGGCCGGGCGGCCGAAGGCGGGCCGGCGTATTCGGTGTTGGATCGGTTGCTGCGCAGCGACGACCCGGTGGCGCGGAACCGGACGGTTTACACGTTGGTGCAGGTCACACCCGCCACGCCGGCGGCGGCGTCGCTGCTGGCCGCGGCGGCGCCGCGCCGCGGCGAGCCGGCGTTTCAGTTGGCGGCATTGCGGGCGCAGCTCTCGGAGCAGTTGGCGCGCGACGCCGGGCCGGTCGGCGTGGCGGGGGCGGTGCGGGTCGCCAATGACCTGCTGCGCGACCCCGACGGGCCCGACGCCGGGCTGATCGTGCGGCAGTTGCTGGCGATGGTGCCCGAAGGTGCGGACGCGGACGCGGCGGTGATCGGCGGGGTGCGGTTCGACGGGATGCCCGCGCCGCGGTTCGACGCAGCGGTGGCCGCGGCGCTGCGGGCCGCGGGCCGGCGGCCGGGGGTGGTCGGCGGCTGGCTGAACCGGCAGCTGCTGGGGGCGAACGACCCGGCGGTGGTGGACCGCACGCTCGCCCTGCTGGAGCGGGCCGGCGCCCCGGCCCCCACGGTGGGCCCGGCGGCGGCGGCGCTGCGGCGGCTGGTGTTCGGGCCGACCGAGGCCCAGGCCCAGGCCGAGGCCGGGGCCGAGGCGCCGCCCGTGTCCGACCTCACACTCACCGCGGGGCTGCCGCTGGACTCGGCGAACCACGCGATCTTCCGGCTGCTGAACTCGGGCGACCCGGAGTTGCGGCGGCGGGGGTGGCTGGTGCTGCGTCACTTCGAGCTGACGGATAGCGGCGGGGCGTCGACGGCCGACGATGCGCTCGACCCGCTGACGATGATCGTCAACGCCGGGCTGGGCCAAGCCGCCACGCCTCCGACGCTGGTGTCGTTTCTGGATCGTCAGCCCGAGCGGGCCCGGGCGGACGGGCCGCTGGTGCGGGTGGTGCTGCGGGGCGACCCGATGGCGTCACGCCGGGCGTCGCGGGCGCTGCGGGGTTCGGAACGGGCGCTGGGCCCGGTGCTGTCGTCGTTGTCGGCCGACGACCGGGCGTTGTTTGCCCAGCGGGTGTACGACGCGTTGGGCGACGGCCCCGAGCCGGTGACGGGGCTGATGCGGGCGGACCCCGTTTCGGGCAATCGGAGGGGGCGTGGCCCCGGCGCGGTGGTGGCGTGGTTCGGCCGGGCGTTGGCGGGAGGCGAGTTGCCGACGGCCGAGGCCTGGGCCGCGGCGGCGGGCGGCGAGCGGGGCCTGATGCCGGCGGCCGTCGGGCGAGACGAGGCGCTGGCACACGGCGCGCTGGCGGGGCTGACCGCGTCGGCGGGCGGGGACCGGGCGGTGCAGTTTCAGATGATCGAGCGGTTCAAGGTGCGGCGGACGACGCAGACCGCCGAGGCGTTCGCCGAGACGTGGGGCGGGGCGAAGCAGGACATCTACCGCCAGCGGCTGCGGGGCGCGGCGGGGGAGTACCGTCTGGTGATCGTGGTGACGGGCGATGCGGCCGAGGTCGACGGCCGGGCCCGCGACGCGGTGCTGGGGGTCGATCCGGGCGTGGCCGCGGCGCAGCGGGAGGCGGCCGCCCGGGACGTGACCCGGCGGACGGTGCTAGGGGTCACCGAGCTGCGGGTCACGGGGCAGGCGCTGCGGTTCACCAGCGGGCTGCCGGCGTTGTCGGTGCCCACGGATCGTCTGGCGATCCGCGTGAACGAGCCGGGGCAGCTCAAGAGCTACCCGGCCGAGGCTCTTAAGGAGTTGCCGTTGGACGAAATGAAAGAACCGCTGGACCTGCTGCCGCACGAAGACGGGGCGTGGGTCGGCGAGATGACGCTGCCCGATGGGCGGGGGTTCACGCTGGTGATGGAGCCGCTGGGCGGGGCCGGGGATGAAGCGACACCGCAGCGGCAGGAGGCGGCGGCCGGGCCCGAGGAAACGACGCCGAGGGGTGGGGGCGATCTGAGGTCGAACCCGTTTCGTTGATGGGGGGGACCCAAGGACGGCGTCCCCGGGCTTGTTGATGGGTTAGGCGGCTCGGCCGTGGACGGTGAGGGGAATAATGGGTCGGCGGGGGTGGAACGTGCCGCCGGCGGGGGTGAGGACGAGGACGGGCGCGCGGTCGCGGAGTCGTTCGACGGCCCGGCGGACGGCGGGTTGTTGGGCGGCGCCGGGGCGGGCCTCGACGACCAGGGGGTGAACGCCGACGCGGTCGTCGTGGGTGGTGGTGAAGATGACGCCGAGGCGGTCGGGGCGGTCATCCTCGGTGAGGTGGCCGTCGAGCCAGAGGCAGCGGAAGCCGCGGCAGGAGGCGGGGCGGTCGTGGTAGGCCTTGCAGCCGCCGCCGTGGGGACAGGCGTGGGCGCAGTCGGCGAAGGCCGGCTTGTGCAGCTCCTCGATCACCAGGCTGTGGCAGCACGCGGTACACGACCCGCACGCCCGCGCTGACGGCGGCATGTAGGCTCCCTTCCGCCGTCGGGATCGGCCGGACGAGCGGGCGGCAACGGCCCGGCGGGGCGATTTCGTCCGCAGCGACCGGGGGCGGTGCGGCGTATACCGGTCGTACGGGTCAGGGAAGGGTTAAGCTGCGAATCGTTGGTTCTCTCTCCGTTCGGATTTCTTTCGATGCAAACGCTGCTGATCGCGCTCTGGGCCGGGGTGGCGTTCCTGGTCGCCTACCACACCTACGGCCGGTGGATAGGTAGACGCATCTTCGAGCTGTCCGCCTCGGCGGTGTGCCCGAGCGAAGAACTGCGCGACGGGCGGGACTTTGTGCCGACGCCCAAGGCGGTGGTGTTCGGCCACCACTTCACGAGCATCGCGGGGACGGGGCCGATCGTGGGCCCGGCGATCGCGGTGATGTGGGGCTGGGTGCCGGCCCTGCTGTGGGTGGTGCTGGGGTCGATCTTCATCGGGGCGGTGCACGACTTCGCGAGCCTCGTGGTGTCGCTGCGGAGCAAGGGGCGGACGGTCGGCGACATCGCCGGCGACGTGTTGAACAAGCGCGTCCGCCTGCTGTTCCTGTTCGTTTTATTTATGGCGTTGACGATCGTGCTGGCGATCTTCGGGCTGGTCATCGCGGCGGTGTTCCGGCAGTACCCGGCGGCGATCACGCCGTGCCTGGTGCAGGTCCCGCTCGCGGTGGCGATCGGGGTGGTGCTGCACCGGCGGGGCCAGAGCCTCGTGATGCCGTCGCTGGTCGCGCTGGCGTTGATGGTCCTGACGGTGATCTACGGCGACGCCGGCGTGCTCGGCGGGTTCAACGCGTGGCTCGCGGGCCTGCCGGTGATCGTGTGGGTCGCGGTGCTGCTGCTGTACAGCTACGTGGCGAGCGTATTGCCGGTGTGGACGCTGCTGCAGCCGCGCGACTTCATCAACAGTTTGCAGTTGCTCACGGCGTTGGGGTTGATCGTCGCGGGGCTGGTGGTCGCTGCTTTCATCGGCGGCGCTCCGCCGGTGCCGGACGCGCCGCGGCAACCTCTGGAGATCGTGGCCCCCGCGTTCAACCCGGCGCCCGAGGGTGCCCCGCCGCTGTACCCGTTCCTGTTCATCACGATCGCCTGCGGCGCGATCAGCGGGTTTCACTGTCTGGTGAGCAGCGGCACGAGCTCGAAGCAGCTCAAGCGCGAGACAGACGCGCGGTTCGTGGGGTACGGCGGGATGGTGACGGAGGGGTTTCTGGCGACGCTGGTGATTCTTTGTTGTGTGGCGGGGTTGGGATTGGGGGTCGGAATCGGTATCCCCGCGATTACGGACTCCGCAACCTTGAGACTGCTGCAAAGCCAGCCTCCACAAGTTACCACCAATTCGCGTCTCGAAGTCGCGGTAAGTGTCGATCAATACCGTGCGACGGTGACCGAAATTGATTACGAAAAGTTTGAGGTCGTCCGAGAGTCCATTTATGAAGGACCAAGGATTCCCGGCAAGGCCACTGAGATCTCTGAAGTCGGCGTGTGGGTGCCGGCTGGTACACCTTCGACGAACGAGGTGGAGTTGAATGGTCAGGTTTTTCAAACCTCGGAGCAGTTGATCGGGATTGCGGTTGGTCAGACCGTTTGGCACACGCGGTACGGCGACTGGGAGTCTTCGGGAGGTCTTGCTTCGACGGTCGGAGCTTTTGTCGACGGCTCGGCGAATCTCCTGCGGTCGCTTGGCGTTCCGGTTTCTGTTGCAGTTGCTCTGATGGGTGTTCTGGTCGCGTCGTTTGCGGGGACGACGCTGGATACGGCCTGTCGGTTGCAGCGGTACGTGGTGCAGGAGTTGGCGGGGACGTTGCTGCCGACTTCCGGGGGGCGGGGGGAAGCAGAGGGGACGGGAGCCGCGGGGGCGGGCCCCCGGGCCGGCGCGGGCCCCCCCCCCGCGCCCCGCGGGGGGGGGGGGGGACCCCAGGGGGGGGGGGGGGGGGACCGCCGGGGGGGGGGGTGTTGG
>JBCCRT010000084.1:0-11686 GCA_039201235.1 Planctomycetota bacterium | reverse complement strand
AGCACGATGCCGTGGGGCTGGTCGATCTGGGACTTCCAGATGTGCAGCGCGTCCTCGTCGAAGCCCAGGTCGTCGAGGTCGACCTGGATCGAGCGGGTGTCGAGGATACGCATGACGCACTTCTCGCCCTGGACCATGGGCAGGGTCGAAACGCGGAGGTCGAGCTTGCGCCCGTGGACCATCGCGCGGATCCGGCCGTCCTGCGGCAGCCGGCGTTCGGCGATGTCGAGGTTGGCCATGATCTTGATGCGGGAGATGATCGCGGACCGCATCTGGTTCGGCGGCGCGGTGGCGTCGAACATCACGCCGTCGATGCGGTAGCGGACCCGCAGCTTCTTCTCCTGCGGCTCGATGTGGATGTCGGACGCGCCCTCCTTGACCGCGTTGAAGATCAGGTAGTTGACGTAGCGGATGACGGGCGACTCGCCGGCCATCTTCTCGAGGTCGATGTCGTCGTTGCTGTCCTCGACGACCTCGACGTCGTCCTCGTCGATCCCGTCGAGTACGTCGTCCATCGAGACGTCGGCCTCTTCGGCCTCGTCGGCCTTGAGTTCCTCGGCGACCGCGGCGATGTCGCCCCGCGTGACCACGACGGGCTTGACCGACTGGCCGATGCGGTGACGCAGCTCGTCGAGCAGCACCAGGTCGTCGGGGTGGACCAGGCCGACGACCACGCGGGCCCCGGCGTAGCGCAGCGGCAGCACGCCGTGCTCGACGCAATAGGGCACGCCGAGGCGGTTGATGAACTTCGCCGCCT
Source organism: Planctomycetota bacterium (assembly GCA_039201235.1). Classification (GTDB taxonomy): domain Bacteria; phylum Planctomycetota; class Phycisphaerae; order Phycisphaerales; family Phycisphaeraceae; genus Algisphaera. The sequence continues at coordinate 10,929 of JBCCRT010000084.1, read as the reverse complement.
CGAGCTCGCCGGGATCGACCCGCTCGAACGACAGGTGCGCGACGGTAGCGACGGTCTGCTGCAGGGCGGCCTCGTCGACGCCCATCTCGAAGAAGATGTCGGCCAGCGGCTTGCCGGGCGACTTCTCGGCGACGCCGCGGGCGGTGGCGAGCTGGGCCGCGTTGATCGTACCGTTGGCCTCGAGCGCCTTGCCCAGGTCGCGGACCGCGACGAGGGCCGTGGTCTGTGGCCGCCACAGCTCGCGGAGCCCGACCTCGTCGCCCCGCACCGGCAACGCGGCGCTGGCGTCGGGATTCGGGCGGTCGGTGTTCGGGTCGTGGATCACGCTTTTCTCCCCTGCCGTAGGTTGGTTCGCTTGTCGTCGGCTCACCCCAGCGGAGTGATAACTTCCGGGGGGGGTTAGCGGTCCTGGCTGACGCCGAGGAGGAAGGCGGCTTCGCCGTCGCGGAGCGCGAAGCCCGGGGCCTCGAAGGCGATCTTGCGGGAGTCGATGGCGGTGACGCGGAAGCTGCCGAGGGTGTCGCCGGCCTTGTAGAGGTCGCCGCCGATGAAGGCGCGGGGCCGGCCGCCGCCGATGAGGCTCTGGACCTCGATCCGGGCGAGCTCGGCGTAGAGGGCGCGGAGTTTGGCGGCCCGCTCGGCCTCGGCGCGGGCGCCGCCGTCGTCGACCTCGACCGCGACGGTCTTTTCGAAGACCGGCGTAAACGGGTTCATCTGGACCTGCTCGATCGGCACCTGCTTGGTCGTCGGGTCGTTCTGGATCGCGGCGACGATCGACGCGGTGTCGCGGAACAGGGCCGTGATGTTCTTGGGGTTTAGCGGGTCGTCGTCGGCCATCCGCTCGAGGTTGGCGAGCTTGATGGTCAGGTCGTCCATGGCCTGGCGGCTCTCGGCGCTGATGACCGAGGCGCCGGCGTCTTTCTGGGTGACCCGCATCGCCATCAGCGCGCCGAAGGCGAGGACGGTGACCGCCACGCCGATGAGGATCGACTGCTGGGCGAGCTTCTTCTTGTCGCCGTCGGCGGCGACGCCGAAGCCGTTCTCGTCGATGACGCCGCCGCCGGCGATCCCGCCCATGAGCGAGAGGCTCTGCGGCTCGGCCTCGGCGCCGGCGTCTACGTCGTCGAAGCTGTCGAATTCGTGGTTCATCGGTCTTTCCCTGGTGCTCGGCGGGTGCGGATCGGTCCCGGGTCTCGTCTCGTTCAGGACCGGGCGGCCTGATCGCCCTCGAAGAAGACGCTGAGTGTCAGCGCGGCCTTGACCGTGCCGGTGTGTTCGACCTTGTCGACGCGGTTGATCTTGATCTTGGGCATCCGGGTAATCCGTGGCAGTTTCTCGATGTCGCGGATGAAGTCGTAGAGACCGTCGAAGTCGCCGGTGATCTGCATCTGGATCGGCAGCTCGGCGTACTGGGCGGTGGCCACGGGCTTGTCGGGCTTGATGCTCGTGGCGGTCAGCTCGTGCTCGCCGGCGAGCTCCCAGACCGTCCGCAGCACGTCTTCCTCGTCCTTCTGGGTCGGGAGCATGCTCTGGAAGTGGGCCATCGCGTCGTTGAGTTTCTGGATCTGCGCCTCGACGTCTTCGAACTCCGCGGTCGAGGCGGTGACGGACTTGATCTGCGACTCGACCTTCTGGATCGAGGCGGTGCGCTGCGACTTCTTCTCCAGCCGGGGCTGGGCCACGGTGAAATACCACGCAGCGGGGATCGCCAGCAGGATTAGGACGAAGACGATTTCTCGGATGCCAAATCGCATGGTGGGGTCCGGGGTTCGGGGTCTGGGGTCTGGGGTCTAGAGTTATCTCGCCAACTTTCGAGAGCGGCGCGAAAACTTCCGGGGGGGTTAGTTGGTTTCGACGGCGCCGAGGGTTTCGGTGGGGCGGACCATCTCGCCTTCGGGGTTGATCTGGAGGGTCTCGCCCATCGGGTCGACCTCGAGGCCGCGGCCGGCGCGGGTGGGCTCGAAGACGGTGGGGTCGAAGTCGCGGGACAGGGCGAGCTCCATGCGGAACTTCCGCATCACGGCCTCGTCCTTCTTCGCTTCCTCGACGTAGCTCAGGCTGACCGCGCCGAAGAGCGGATGGCCGTTGAGGTTACCGAGGTATTCGGAGATATCGACGTCGGTGGGCGCGAGGCCGACCAGGTCGATCTCGACGACGGTGGGCACGATGTGAACCTCCTCGGTGCCGGTGGCCTGCTGGCGGAGCTTCTCACGCTGGATGGCGTTACGCGGCGGCGGGGCGCCGTCGGCCACGGCCTTGGTCTGCAGCTCGAGGTCGGTCAGCCGCAGCGTCGGGGGCATGTTGTTGATCAGTTCGGCGAACACCATCGACTTCAGGACGTTGTCCTTGAGCGTCGCGGTGACATTGGCCATCTGCTTCATCCGCTTTTCTTCGGCCTTGAGCGCTTCGATCTGCTCGAACTGCCGGCGGACGTTCTCGAACTCCGCGTGGCGGTCCGCCAGCTCCTGGAGCTGCTGGGCGTCCTGCTGCCGGCCCACGAAGTCGGCGGCCACCACCGCGGCGAGCACCACGGCAAACAAGCTGATGAAGATCACGTTCGTCCGCCGCGCGATCTTCTTGTCCAGGTAGTCTTCGGGCAGGAAGCTCATGTTCTCGGCCATGACGGGCTCCGGGCTTGGGGGCTGGGGTCTGGGGTTCGGAGTCTCTCACCAACTCCCAAGAGCGGTGCGAGAACTTCCGGGGGACTTCCGGGGGGGTTAGAGGTTGGCCTCGCTGACGCAGAGGCCCAGGGCGACGGCCCAGCCGGGTTGGGGCTGGGTCAGGTCCACGCCGCCGGGGTTGCCGGCCCCGAGCGTCGAGAGCCGGGCGAACGGGTCGCCGAGCTGTGCGGGGAGGTGGACGGCGCGGGCGAGGCGGCAGCAGGTCTGGGTCCGCAGGGCCTCGCCGCCGAGGAACACGAGTTTCTCGACCGGGCGGTCGGGGAAGCGGGCCTCGTGGTGGCGGAGGCTCATGCGCAGCTCGTCGACAAGCCAGTCGGTGGTCTCACAGTGGGGCTGGTTTTCGTCGTCATCGCCGACCGCGGTCGGCGGTTCGGCGACGGCGAGGCCGCCCTCGCCGTTGGCCTCCGCGACGCGGGCCAGCCGGGCCTCGGCGAAGTCCATCTGCTGTTCGGTGGCGAGCCGGCGGGTCCACTGGTCGCCGCCGGCGTGGACGGTCTTGGCCAGCACCATGGTCCCGCCGTGGGCGATCACGATCTTACTCGTCGCTGCGCCCAGGTCGACGTACGCCACGGGCCGGGCCGCGTCGGACGACGCGGCCGCGTTGACGTAGGCGAACACCCGCAGCACGCTGGGCGCTTCGCAGTGCATGCCCACGACCTCGAGCTTCATCCGGTTCGCCAGCTCGACGTAGCGCATCACGATGTCGCGGCCGGCGGCGAAGGTGATGACCTCCTGCTTCGGCGTGCCGTCGCGGTAGAGCTCGGCCGCGGGGTAGTTGCGGATCACCATCCGCGCCGGGTCCACGCCGAGGCGGGTCCGCAGGGCGAGGTTGACCTGGTTGTCCAGCTCCTTGCCCTCGCACCGGCTGATCAGCAGGTGATTGACCAGCGTCTGGAACGCCGGGGTCGAGAGCATGACGCGTCGCTGCTTGAACGGATGCCGCCGCAGCAGGGCGGCCAGGGCCTCTTCGAGAAACGCCTGGCGGGCGCTCAGGTCGGTGCGGGCCGCGTCGGGCACCGTGGCCGATCCCAAAGCGACCAGCTCCGGGGGGTCGCCCGGGACGATCTGCAGCAGCTTCAGGCTGTCGGCACCGAAGTCGATGGCGATCGGCGAAAAGCGGGTTTTGGGTTTTCCGAAGGCCATGACGGCAGCACCTGGGTCTGAGGCCGCGGGCCGCCGCGTACGTCGCGCGACGGGCCAAAGCCACCTCGGTTACTCATCGAACCGATCGCCGTCGCGGTTTAGCCCCGACCCGCCCGCCGGATCAACCGGCCCAGCCGCTATGATCCCCCCGCTGTGCAAGACCCCACCCCCTCCCAGATCGTCGAAGCCCTGGACCGACACGTCGTCGGCCAGGGCCCCGCCAAGCGGGCTGTCGCCGTTGCGATCCGCAACCGCTGGCGCCGCCGCCGGCTCGACCCCGAGCTGGCCCGCGAGGTCACGCCCAAGAACATCGTCATGGCCGGGCCCACCGGCGTGGGCAAGACCGAGATCGCCCGCCGCCTGGCCAAGCTCGCGTCCGCCCCGTTCATCAAGGTCGAGGCGAGCAAGTTCACCGAAGTCGGCTACCACGGCCGTGACGTCGAGTCGATGGTCCGCGACCTGGTCGACCACGCCGTCGCCCTCGTCCGCGGCGAGCAGGCCAAGGTGGTCCGAGAACGCGCCGAGGCCGCCGCCGACGACCGCCTGCTCGACCTGCTCTTACCCGAACCCGCCCCCGCCGCCGGCGGTATGGTCGCCATCTCCGATTCCGGGGAAGCACGCCAACGCCTCCGCGATCGGCTCCGCGAACAGCTCGACGCCGGAGAGCTCGACGACCGCACCGTCGAGCTCACCATCACGAAGCGACCGGCCACCAACGTGATGTTCGCCAACATGGGCCTCGACCAGATGGACCCGGAGATGTCCAACGTCTTCGAGCGGCTCATCCCCGAGCAGACCAAACGCCGCAAGCTCGCCGTCCGCGAAGCCCACGCCGTCCTACTCGAACAGGAAACCGACAAGCTCATCAACCCCGAACAGCTCCACGGCGAAGCCGTCGAACGGGCCCAGAACGACGGCATCATCTTCCTCGACGAAATCGACAAAATCGCCACCCCCGGAAGTTCCAACTCCGGCGGCGGGGGTCGTTCCGGCGGCGGGGGTTCCGGGGGCGGAGGGCCGGACGTATCGCGGCAGGGCGTTCAGCGCGACCTGCTGCCGATCGTCGAGGGCTCGACCGTCTCGACCAAGCACGGCCCGGTGCAGACCGACCACATCCTGTTCATCGCCGCCGGCGCGTTCCACGCGGCGTCGGTCAGCGACCTGATGCCCGAGCTGCAGGGCCGGTTCCCGATCCGCGTCGAGCTCTCGCCGCTGGGCCGGGACGAGTTCGTCCGCATCCTGACCGAGCCGCGGAACGCGTTGACCAAACAGCAGACCGCGTTGCTGGAGGTCGAGGGGCTCAGCGTGTCGTTCGACGATGACGCGATCGAGGCGATGGCCGAGCTCGCCGCCGAGGCGAACCAGTCACTGGAGAACATCGGGGCGCGTCGGCTGACCACGGTGATCGAGAAGGTGTTTGAGGAAGTCAACTTCGACGCCCCGCGGCGCGTCGCCGACGGGCAGACGCAGCTGCGGGTCACGGCCGACTTCGTGCGGCAGCAGGTCGGCCCCGTCGTCGCGGACGCCGACCTGTCGAACTTCGTGCTGTGATTCGATCCGATTGGCTTGGGAGGGCGAGGCTCCCGCCGAGCCGCGCGCCGCAGAAATCTCGGCGGCTCGGCGGGAGCCTCGCCCTCCTGCGGACCTCCGCTTGTCCAACCTCGACCCCGGCCATATCCCCGTGCTGCCCGACGCGGTCGTCGGCTTGCTCGACCCGCAGCCCGGCGAGACCTTCGTCGATGCAACCCTCGGCCGCGGGGGCCACGCCGCCAAGCTCATCCCCCGCCTCGCCGGCGGGACCTACCTCGGCCTGGACGCCGACCCGGCGAACGCCGAGTTCAGCCGGCAACGCCTGGCCCCGATCGCCAACGCGTACGGCGTAACCCTGCGTGTCGTGAACGCGAACTTCGCGTCGATCGCCGAAGACAGCGATCCCGTAGACGGACTGCTGGCCGACCTAGGCTTTGCGTCCAACCAAGTGGACGACCCAAACCGCGGTTTTTCGTTCATGCAAGACGGGCCGCTGGACATGCGGCTGAACACTTCCGGGGGGAGTTCAGGAGAGAGTTCAGGGGGTGGCGGGGCCGGCGAGTTGGTCAATACCCTGTCCGAGCGGGAGTTGGCGGACGTGATCTACCGCTTCGGCGAGGAGCGGCTGAGCCGACGGATCGCCCGGAAGATTGTCGAAGCCCGCGGCCGGTCGCCGATCAACACCACGGGGCAGTTGGCGACGCTGTGCCGCGCCGCCTACGGCCCCGCCGCGGGGCGTTCCCGCATCCACCCCGCGACCCGGACCTTCCAGGCCCTGCGCATCGCGGTCAACGGCGAGCTCGACGCCCTCGACGCCCTGCTCGCCGCCCTGCCCGGGGTCCTCGCCCCCGGCGGACGGGCCGCCATCATCAGCTTCCACTCGCTGGAAGACCGCCCCGTGAAACGCCGGTTCCTCGAACTCCAACAAACCGGCGTCGCCGAACGCCTGACCCGCAAGCCGATCACCGCCGCCCCCGAAGAGGCCGCCGCCAACCCCCGCAGCCGTTCCGCCAAACTCCGCGGGATCCGAAAATACGCCCAAAACGACCGCGGGTTGCCGTAAGATCAAAACGCCGAACGATCACCCCGCGACGGAACGCGGCCACCGCCAACCCTCAAACCAACGAACCCCTTCACGGACGAAACGGTTCATGGCCCACGAAACCAAAGTCGGACTGCTCCTCGGCCTCGCCCTGATCCTCCTGGTTGGGCTCGTGCTGTCGGACCTCTTCAACCCCCCCGCCCCCGACTCGGCCGACGCCGCCGCGCCCACCGGTTTCGGCGACTCGGCCCAGGCCGGCATCTACGACCCACCCCCCGCCCCGGGAAGTGACCTCGGCGGCGACCGCGCCGACGCCGGGTATTCCGACTGGGCCCAGCCGCCGCAGGACTACATCCCGACCCGGCCCGCGCCCGTCGAGCGGGCCGCACCCACCAAGCTCGACGACCCGTTCACACCCCCCAGCCCCGAGCCGCCCACCGCCGATCTCGACACCCAGCAGGCCCGCGACGCCCTGGCCCGCTTCGACCGCACGCTCGAAGCCATGCGACTGTCCGCCGCCCCGGCCCCCGTCGAAAACAACCCGCCCGCCGCCGGCCCCACCTTCTTCCACGACGTTGAACCCGGCCAAACCCTCACCGACATCGCCCGCCAGCACTACAGCCGCCCCGACTACGCCCCCGCCCTCGCCCGGGCCAACCCGCAACAGGTCGATAACGAGGGCGGCGTCCGCCCGGGCACCCGCCTCACGGTCCCGCCCCTCGGCTCGGCCGTGTTCCGCTCGCTCTTCGAGCCCGCCGCCACCAGCCACGCCACCCGTGTCCGGACCGACACCGCTGAGCCGGTCCCCGAACTCCCGAGCCGCCCCGCCGACCGACGCGAGGCCGAGGTGCAGACCGTCACCGTCGCCCCCGGGGACACGCTCAGCGAACTCGCCGCCGAACACCTCGGCACCGCGACCCGCTGGGAAGACCTGCTCGCGGCCAACGACGACCAGCTCCAGCGGCCCGAGCAGCTGCGGGCCGGCATGCAGCTGCGGCTGCCCGGCGCCGCGATCGCCGAGGCCCCGCCCGCCCCGCTGCCGCAGGTCGAGGCGGCCGAGGACCCGGCCCGGACCTACACCGTCGCGCCCGGCGACAGCCTCGCCCGCATCGCCCGCGCCGAGCTCGGCGACGCCGGCCGGTGGGGCGAACTGTTCGAGCTCAACGCAGGGCTGCTCGACCGCCCCGAGCACGTCCGCCCCGGCATGGTCCTAAGACTGCCTTGAGCCGCCCATGCCCGCCAAGCTCTTCGCCAGCGTCGCCGGCCTCGGCCTGATCGCCGCGACCCTGCTCGCGCTCAACCAGCACCGCCTGGCCACGCTGCACGCCATGGCCGACCTGCACGTGCAGATGGACCACGACCGCCGCGCGACCTGGGACGCCCAGGCCCGCATCGCCGAGGGCGTCCGCCTGCCCGCCCTACGTGACGCCGTGCAACGCGTCGGCCTCGATCTGCGGCCGCTGTCGTCCGTTGATCAAGACACGCCCGAGGCCGCGGCCCCGGCGTGGCCGCACCCCGACTCGTTCGCCCACGCCCCGGCCGAGAAGCCGCGGCGCGGGGGTGGGGCCTTGGTCAGTCGGGATTACGATGACGAGAACGAGAACGAAACAAGGCAGGAAGGGCAACGCGGTGAGTAAGCCCGCTCCGCCGAAGCGGCCCGACGGCGATCTCGCCGCCCGCGCTAAAGCGAGGGCCGACCGCGTCGGCCGCGTCGCGGTGGTCGCCCTGAGTGTGGTACTCCTGCTGCTGCTCGGCCGCGTCGCGCAGCTGCAAAGCAGGCCCTCTCTCCGCGTCGCCGAGTTAATCGACTCCCAGGTTAGCGTCCGCCCCCTCGCCGCCCGCCGCGGTGCGCTCACCGACCGCCGTCACCGGCCGCTCGCCACCACCCGCGTCGCCCACGTCCTCTTCGTCGACCCCGACATCGTCGCGGACCCCAACACCTTCTCCGAGACCGTCGGCTACTCGCTCGGCTACGAGCCGGCCGAGATCGAGAAGCGGATGTTCCAACGCCGCGGCAGCCGGTACATCGTCATCGACCCCGAGATGAGCGACGCGGTTTACGCCAGGTACCAAGCCTCCGAAACACTGCAAGAATTACGCGGCCTGTCGAGCCACGAGACCCTCGTCCGCCGCTACCCGCAGGGGAGCACCGCCGGGCAGCTCGTCGGCTTCACCGGCTTCGACGGCGACGGCCTCGCCGGGCTCGAGCTCGCCTACGACGACCGCCTCGCCGCCGACCCGGGGCAGCACGCTTTCGTCTACGACCGCGGCCGCAACCGGCTCTGGCTCGCCAACCGCGACTACCGGCTCCAGGCCGACGGGAGGCCGATCCGCTTAAGCCTCGACCTGCACCTACAGGCCATCGCCGAGGAAGAGCTCGCCGCCACCGTCGCGGAGTTCCACGCCGCCGCCGGCCAGCTCGTCGTCATGGACCCGACCACCGGCGAGGTCCTTGCGCTGGCTAACTACCCGTTCTTCGACCCCGGCGACTTCCGCGACGAAGACGGCGACGTCCGTGAAGACGCGATCGCCGCGCAACGCAATCGCGCCGTCACCGACGTCTTCGAGCCCGGGTCGATCGTCAAGCCCATGGTCTGGGCCGCCGCCGTCGAGGCCGGCCTCGCCGACCCCGACGAGATCGTCGACTGCACCGAAGACGGCTGGTGGAAGCCCGAGCGCGGGCCCGTCCTCCGCGACTCCGACCACGGCCCCGGCAAGGGCAAGGGCGAGATCACCTTCGAGAAAGTCCTCATCGTCTCGTCCAACATCGGCATGGCCCGCGTCGCCGAGCGCATGGGCAAGACCGCCCTGCACCGCATCCTCACCAGCTACGGCCTGGGCGCGGTTACCGGGTCCGGCCTACCCGGCGAGGTACCCGGCATGCTCCGCGGCCTCGACGACTGGTCGTGGGCCGACCTCACCCGCATGCCGATGGGTCACGGCCTGGCGGCCACGCCGCTGCAGATCACCCGCGCGTTCTGCGCGCTGGCGAACGACGGCGTGCTGATCAACCCCACCATCGAGGCCCGCAACGCGTCGGGGCCGCAAGCCAGCCGCACCGCCGGGCAGGTCAACATCACGGCCCGTGTGCTCTCGCCCCGCGTCGCCGAGCACACCCGCCGCGTCATGGGCCGATCGGTCAGCGAGGGTTACGGCACCGGCCGGCACGCGCGGTCGGACCTCTACGACCTGTTCGGCAAGACCGGCACGGCCGAGCTGCCCAACCTCGAGCAAGGCGGCTACCACGAGGGCCGCTACGTCTCGTCCTTCATCGCCGGCGCCCCGCTCGAAAGCCCCCGCCTCGTCGTCGGCTGCTTTGTCCACGACACGAAGAAGGCGACCGGCCACTACGGCGGAACCGTCAGCGGGCCCGCCGTGCGTCGGGTGATGGAGCGGTCGCTGCAATACCTGGGTGTGCCGCCGAAGGCGTCACCCGCCGAGACGCAGCACGCCGCCCGATAGAGCGGACCAAGGCGGGACGAGTCCCGCCGCTACGCGTCAGCGGCTGTAGCGGCTGCCGCTCTCCCCCGCCTGCTTCGACAGACGGTTGTGGACGTAAAGCCCTTCCAGCACGAACTCCCCCGCCGCGGCGAGCTGCTGCGGGTCGTCGGCGTCGAGTTCCAGCCGCTCGGCCATGTCCTTCGCTGCGTCGAGTAATCCGTCAACGTGTTTCATCGACGCGACCACCGCCTTGGCCGCGACGTCGTCGCCCACCGTCAGCCTCAGCCCGCCGTCGAACTCGTCGGTCACGCCCTCGAACTCATCAACTTCCGCGACCTCGTCGAACAGCTTCTTCACCGCCTCGCCGATCAGCGACTCGACCAGCTTGTCCTCGGTGTCTTCGCCGTCCTCGGCCATCAGCAGCTCGATCTTGCCCCGTGTCGACGCCAGCACGTGCGTCAGGTCCGACACGCGGGCGGCGACCTCGGGCTCGCCGGTCGTCAGGCCGCGACGCTCGGCCGAGCTGACGAGATTTTCCATGCACGCGATCGACGTCCGCACGCTGACGCCCGACGCCTGGTTGATGTGGGTCGAGGTCCGTGCCGCGGCGACCGCCTCCTCGATCACCCGGTGCAGGAAATCCGGCACCGTCACCTTCGGCAGCACATCATCCGACGTGTGCTGCGCCCCGTTGCGTGACGTCCAGGCGTTCTCGGCCGTGATCGTCATCGCCTCGCCGATCGTCTTGGGGTAGTGCGTCCGCACGACCGTGCCGATGCGGTCCTTCAGCGGCGTGACGATCCGGCCGCGGTTGGTGTAGTCCTCGGGGTTCGCGCTGAACACCAGGCAGACGTCCAGCGACAGCCGGACCGGGTACCCGCGGATCTGGATGTCGCGTTCTTCGAGCACGTTGAACAGCCCGACCTGGATGCGGGGCGAGAGGTCCGGCAGCTCGTTGACCGCGAAGACGCCGCGGTTGGTCCGCGGGATCAGGCCGAAGTGCATCGTGCTCTCGTCGCTGAGGTACCGGCCCTCGGCGTGCTTGACGATGTCGATCTCGCCGATCAGGTCGGCGATCGTGACGTCCGGCGT
>JBCCRT010000083.1:0-11727 GCA_039201235.1 Planctomycetota bacterium | reverse complement strand
GGCCGCAGCCCTTGCCGACGTCGCCGTAGCCGCAGACGACCGCGACCTTGCCGGACATCATCACGTCGGTGGCGCGGAAGAGTCCGTCGATCAGCGAGTGGCGGCAGCCGTAGAGGTTGTCGAACTTCGCCTTGGTGCAGGAGTCGTTGACATTGATCGCGGGGAACAGCAGCTTGCCGTCGCGCTGCATCTCGTAGAGCCGGTGCACGCCGGTGGTGGTCTCTTCGCTGACGCCCTTGCAGGCGGCGGCGACCTTCTGCCAGCGCTCGGGGTTGGCGTCGAGGCAGCGGGCCAGCGTGCTGAGGACTTCCTTGAACTCGGCGTTGTCGGTCGTCTCGCGGCCGGGCACGGCGCCCGCCTTCTCGAACTCGACGCCCTTGTGGATCAGCATCGTGGCGTCGCCGCCGTCGTCGACGATGAGCTGCGGGCCCAGGCTCCCGCCCCCGGAACCGTCGTCGCCGAAGTCCAGCGCCCGCTCGGTACACCACCAGTACTCGGCCAGCGTTTCGCCCTTCCAGGCGAAGACGGGCACGCCCTTGGGCTTCTCCGGCGTACCGTTGGGCCCGACGACGACGGCGGCGGCGGCGTGGTCCTGCGTGCTGAAGATGTTGCACGAGACCCAGCGGACGTCGGCCCCGAGCTCGACCAGCGTCTCGATCAGCACCGCGGTCTGAATCGTCATGTGCAGCGAGCCCATGACCCGCTTGCCGGCCAGCGGCTGGGCGTCGCGGTACTCCTCGCGGACGGCCATGAGCCCGGGCATCTCTTCCTCGGCCAGGCGGATCTCTTTGCGGCCGAAGGCGACGTTCTCGGCCGAGAGGTCGGCAACCTTGAAGGTCAGCCCGTTGCGGGTCTCGGGCGTCGGCAGGTCGGCGGGGGCGGGGGGCGTGTCGAGGGCGGTCATGGGAAGCTCCGGTTCCAAGTTAAAAGTGAAAAAGTCGAAAGTTCGGGTACGGGGTGATGGTTAATCGGCCGGCCGCCGGGCGGTGGCAAAAAGAAGGGCCGGCCCCTTGGCTTCGGGGGCGGGGGGCAGCGGCCGACACCGCGGGCGGTCGAGCCCGGCTTCGGCCAACGCGGCGTCGAGGTCGTCGGGCGTGAACCCCATCGAGACCTGCCCGAGCCCGCGACGGAAGTCGTCGCGGTCGTGCCGCAGCAGGTCGATGACCACGGCCCGGCCGCCGGGCCGCAGCACCCGACACATCTCCGCCAACGCCCGGCTCGGCTCGTCGAGATAGGTCAGCACCAGCACGCACGTCGCCGCGTCGCACGAGGCGTCGGCGAGCGGGACCGCGTCGATCTGGCCGCGGTGCAGCTCGACGTTGTCATACACCCGCGTCTGCGTGGCGGCGGATTTGAGCATCGCGGGGCTGTGATCGACGCCGTGGACCCGGGCAACGTGCGGCGCGAGCTCGGCGGCGAGCCGGCCGGTGCCGCAGCCGAAGTCGGCCACGGTCCAGTCGTCGGGCAGCAGGCCAAGCAGGGCCTCGGTGCCGAAGCGGTCCCCGTACAACTCGGCCCGGGCGCGGTCCCAACCCGCGGCGGCGTCGTCGAAGAACGCCCGGCGGTCCCCGGCCCGCTCGGCGAGCCGGGCGGCGACCCGCAGTTCGTCTTGCGCCAGGGTCGGCCAGTCCGCCACGCGGTCCCGCGTGAGCACCCAGAGCTGCCGCTGGGCCGGATCCAGCTCGTCGAGCACCATGCGGTATAACCGGGTCGTCGCCCGTCGCCGGCCGACCAGCCAGTCTTCGTCGGCCAACACCTTCAGGTGACGGCTGACCGTCGACTGCGGCAGTTGGACGGCAGCACACAGGTCCGAAACGCCCAGTTCCTGCCGCTCCAGCAACCGCAGCAGACGGACCCGCGTGGGGTCGGCCAGCGTCGCCAACCTGCGAAGCATCGCCTCGGGGCCGGGGTCGGTCTTCGTCATCGGTAGGTTGATCGGCAAAAATATATCCTCGTTGATCACTTTATCCGGATAGGCGGATAGATCAAACCGATTCTTCCGTCATTCTCCGCACGATTGGCCCGTTGTTCGGTTCGGCCCGGCCGGCGCCGGGGGGTTTACAATGGCATCCACCGCCGGCGGGCGGAGCCAGTTGTCACCATGCGTTTCGAGCCTCTCATCACGTCGCCCCGCCGTACGGTGACTGTCCCGGTCGGCCGAAGTTGGGGCCTTTGTGTCTTGGTGGCGGGCCTGTTCGTAACCGCCGTGGTCTTATCGGGCTGCGTGCAGACGCGGGTGGTCGGCAGCAGCTGGGACGACTGGCGGGAGATGGCCGACCCGCCGCGGGACGACGATTCGTCGCGGGCGCCGCGGGGGCAGGCCTACGCCGTTGAGCTCGAGCGTTTCGACGGGCCTCAGCGGTTGAAAGACGCCTACGCCTTTGCGGCCCGGCTGCGGGCCGAGGCGAGCCTGGCCGAGGTCTGGTTCATGGACCTCGGAGCCCAGACCGTTGTCTACGCCGGCCGCTACCCGCGTCGCAACCACCCCGACGCCGAGGCGATGCTCGCCGCGGTGCGGTCGGCGACGCTCGACGGCAACCGCCCGTTCCGCCGGGCAAACCTGGTCCCACTGACCCGCGGCGGCCAGGCCGAGCGCGACGAGTTCGACCTCAGCCGCTACTCGGGTTACCGCACGCTGCTGCTGGGCGTCTACGAGCCCGATTTCCCCGGCGGCAACCACCGCGCCGCCGCCGAGGCCGAGGCCGCCCGCCTCCGCGCCGAGCACGAGATACCCGTCTATTACTACCACGGCCCGAACCAGTCCATCGTCGCCGCCGGGCTCTTCACCCAGGCCGACTTCGTCGTCGTCAACAACGCCGACGCCTACGGCCCCGCCATCCGCCAACTCCAGGAACGCTTCCCCCACGCCCGCCGCAACGGCCAGACCCTCACCAGCCCCGACCTGCCCGGCGACGACCCCCTCGAGCCCACCGTCGTCGTCCGCGTCCCCTGATCGCTCTGGCTTTCGTGCGACCGGTCTGCAATAATTCACCAAACTACACGTTTTACAGCATCCCTCCCGATAGGCATTCCCGTCATGCTTTCCTTCTCCACCCCCGGAATCCTCGGCTTCCTCGGCCCCATCGGCTGGCCCGAGATGATCATCTTGGGCATCCTCGGCGTGCTGATCTTCGGTAGCCGCCTGCCCGAGGTCGGCAAGTCGCTGGGCAAGGGCATCGTCGAGTTCAAGAAAGGCCTCAAGGGCGTCGAGGACGACCTCGACGATTCCGTCACCTCCTCCAAACAACTCGAAGACCCCGAAAAGTCCAACCGTAAGCCGACGATCAGCCAACCCGAAACCCCGGCCGAATCCACCACCCCGCCGCACTCGGCCTGACCTATCCGTACCCACGCATGCCGTTTTCCAAAGAGTCCGCGAAAGTCAACGTCAAGCTCTCGGAACGCCGCGACCTGCACTTCGACACCCTCGCCGACGTCCTAGCCGACGCCGAATCCACCGCCGCCGCCAACCCCCGAACCACCGGCAACTGGTCCGCCGGCCAGATCTACCACCACGTCGCCTTCGGCATCGAGATGATGGCCAAGGGCGTCCCCGTCCCCGTCACTCTCCCCATGAAACTCTTCGGCCGCGGCCTGCGGCTCTTCGGCCTCCACGTCAAACCCATCGACCCCGGTATCAACCCCCCCGCCAAGGTCGCCGCCGCCTTCCGTCCCCCCGACGACGTCACCCTCGACGCCGGCCTACAAAAACTCCGCGACGAGATCGCCTACGCCCAGCAGCACGGCATGCACCACCCCAGCCCCCTCTTCGGCAAGATGAGTCCCGCCGACGCGATCGCCATGCACTGCCGCCACGCCGAACTGCACTTCTCGTTCGTCCACCCGACCGCGTGAACCCCCGCACGCCGCCACCAGAGCCCGGGGGCAGCCGCCCCCGGGCGTTATCCGTTCACCACCTTGCCAAAGAGCGGGCACCCCACGCCCCCACCCGCACCGCTTCGCGGCCGCCGCGGCGGGGTATTGATCGTCCAAACCCGTTGAACCGCCAAGGACGCGGAGGACGCCAAGGAAGGCAGAAGCAAAATTTATTTATGCCTTGTGTCTTTCTTCTTGGCACTCTCTGAGTCCTTGGCGGATCGACGATTGCGGATATTCTGTCTAAACTCGAGATAGCCTGTGTTTCATCCACGGAGCGGGCGAGGTCTGTAATTTATGAAGCTGAATTTTGATGGGCTACGGGCGGCGGCCGTGTGCTTGCTCGTAGGGATTTTGCCCGTTTCGGTGGACGCCCAATTGCGGGTTGTCACTTACAACACCAATACCTTCGGCACCGAAGTCGGCGGCTCGCCGGTTCGCACCGTACGTTCCGAGGCCGACATCGTCTTCGAGGCTATCGGCGAAGAGACTGTAAACGGCATCGCGCGCCCCGCCGACATCATCCTGCTCCAAGAACAGCAGCAGGTGGGTTCCACCACCGAAGACTTGCGGCAGCGCCTCAACGCGATCTACGCCGACCAAGGCATCACCTACGCCCGCGGCCAGTTGAACCCCGCCATCACCGCCGATCCCGGATCCGGCCCCGGCCGACTCGACGCCGGCGAGATCCGCCAGAGCTTCCTCTACCGCACCGACTCGGTCCAACTGATCACCGAAGATTTCTTCGGCAACATCAGCAACCCGACGCAGCCCCGCTCCACGCAGTTCATCCGGTTCCGGCCGGTGGGCTTTGGTGAAGAGGCCGATCTGTTTGTCTTCAACTCACACTTCGAGGCCGACAACCAGACAAGCGACCTCTTTGCCCGCGAGAACGAAGCGACCGACATCCGCGACTTCATCTCCGCCAACGATCTGGGCTTCCGCAACGTCATCGTCGCCGGCGACCTCAACGTCGACTCGAACTTCGAGACCTCCGGCGAGCCCGACTTCGGCGGGCTCTCCGCTCTTCAGATCCTCGCCGCCGGCACCGACGCCGGCGGCCGCGTCCTCGACCCGTTGTTCCCCGATGGCGGATCGGTCACGTTCCACAACAACGAAGACCTCGCCGACCAACTCACCCAGAGCCCGTCCGGCGGCGCCGGTCCGCTCACCGGCGGCGGCATCGACGACCGCTTCGACTTCATACTCCAGAGCGACGAACTACTCGATGGCGAAGGCGTCGCGTCCATCCCCGGCTCGCTCCGCCCCTTCGGCAACAACGGTTCGACCTTCAACGACCAGATCAACGACGGCAATACCGTCGTGATCGACGGCCTGACCTCTTTCACCACCGCCGAGGTCCTCGACGCCCTCGAAGCCGCGAGCGATCACCTGCCCGTCGTCGAAGACTTCCAGCTCCCCGCGACGCTGACCGCCGAGCTGACCACGGCCGTCCCCGAGGAGGTCGTCCAGGGCGACGCGGCGTCCATCCTGCTGGCGATCTCCAACGGCACCGACGTGGACGCCGTACTCGGTGCCGACGAGTTGGACTTCGTCTTTACGACCACCGAGGGCCTCGACGGGGAAGGCTCCGGCATTGACGCCGCGCTGGACGAAGCCTTCCTCGCCGCAGTCAGCCTCGACACCTCCGAAATCGGCGTCTTCGAAGAGTTCATCACCATCACCAGCCTCAGCTTCGCCGATCCAGTAGGCGAGATCGTGATCCCGGTATCGTTCACCGTGATCCCCGTGCCCGAGCCCGGTACGCTGGCTTTCGCGGGAGGCTTGATGTCCGCCGGCCTGGTCCGTAGACGGCATCACCGAGGCGAATAGCGGTCGTCGATGTATCTTTCTAGATCGTAGTCCGACGTTCTGTAACGGGGTCCGACCCCATCGATTTACGCGGCAAGGCGGCATCGACGGAGATGGCTGTCACGCGTACGCGCTGGTGGCTGGGAGGTCGGGCTTGCGTCGCTGCTTGGCGAGCTTCGGGATGATTTGGCTGGACCGTAGTTCGGCGAGGGGGTCGGGGGGGAGGCCGCGGGCGGTGCGCCAGTCGGCGAGGAGAGAGCGGACGTCGGTGTCGTAGGCGTCCTTCAGGATTCCCTCGGCGGCGGTGAGGTCGCCCTTGGCCTGGGCGGTGGCGAGCTTCTTGCGGTCGACGAGGTGGGCCTTGGCGTAGAGCTTCTGGGCTTCGCAGACGGTTTGCACCGTGGCCTCGAGCTTGGGCTTGAGGTTGTGGGACTGGTCGATCATGTAGTCGACCCCCGGAATTTTTCCGGTGTCGAACTCGTACTGCGCGATCTCGGAAAAGATGCGGAAGACGGCGTAGGGGTCGATGCTGCCGAGGGTCAGGTCGTCGTCGGCGTACTTGCGGTCGTTGAAGTGGAACCCGCCGAGCCGGCCCTCGGCGAGCAGCAGCGCGACGATCTGCTCGATGTTGGCTTTCGGAAGGTGATGGCCCGTGTCGACCAGCACCTTGGCGCGGGGGCCGGCGTGTTGGCAGAGCAGGAGGGCGGCGCCCCAGTCGGGGATGTCGGTGTGATAGAAGGCGGGCTCGAAGGGTTTGTACTCGACGAGGAAGGTGGAGCGGGGCCAGTCGCGGGCCATGCGGTCGTGGAGTTTTCGGTAGGCCTTCTTGAGCGCGGCGAAGCGTCGGCGGAGGTTGTCCTGGCCAGGGTAGTTGGTGCCGTCGGCGAGCCAGAGGGCTAGCGACTTACTGCCGACGGCTCGGCCGAGGGCAACCGATTCGTAGCAGTGGTCGAGCGCGGCTTTTCGGGCGTCGGCGTCGCGGGCAGCGAGAGAGCCGAGTTTGTAGCGGGGTTCTGGAAGAGGTTGGGGTTGATCGAGCCGATCTTGACGCCGTGTTGTTTGGCGAGCGTCTTGGTGCGTTTGGCGGAGTCTGGGTCGGCGGGGTCGTCGAAGTCCCAGAGGACGTGGACGGCGACGGTGGGGCAGGCGCCGGTGAGGCGGTGGACCAGCCCGGCGTCGTGGAGTTTTTCGTCGAGGGTCGAGGCGGCGGCGTCCTGAGGGAACTTGCCGAAGCGGGTGCCGGTGTCGGCGAAGCCTCAGGAGGGCAGCTCGATGGTGAAGCGGTCGAGGGCGGCTAGGGCGCGGCGTTGGGCGGCGGTGGGCATAGACAAGGTGAGTGGTGAGTGGGGGTGGGTGAGTGGGGTCAGGCGAGTTGGAGGGAGGTGACGGCCTGGTCGCTGAGTTGGCGTTGGCGGTCGGCCAGGTGGGGCGTGGCGAGGTCTTCGTCGTAGCTGGGGACCATGTGTTTCATGCGGTCGCGGCCGGCGTCGGTGGTGAGGCGGTCGGCGAAGCACTTCCGGACGATCTCGAGGATGATGTTCGTCGAGACGGACGCGCCGGGGGACGCGCCGAGGAGGGCCGAGAGGGTGCGGCCGGCGTTGGTGACGACCTCGGTACCGAAGTGGACGATGCCGGCGTCGCCGTCTTCTTTCTTGATCGCCTGGACGCGGATGCCGGCGTCGATGAGCTGCCAGTCCTCGGTCCTGGCGTCGGGGTAGAAGTTCCGCAGCTCGCCCATGCGGGTCTCCATGCTCTGCAGGCCCTGCTGGATGAGATAGCGGACCAGCGGCAGGTTGTGGAGGCCGACTTTGACGAGCGACGCGACGTTGTCGGGCTTCATGGAGGCGGGCAGGTCGGAGAACCGGCCGGTCTCGTGGAGGAACTTGGTGGTCCAGGCGGCGTAGGGGCCGAAGAGCAGGGCCTTCTTGCCGTCGATGATGCGGAGGTCGAGGTGAGGCACGGCCATGGTGGGCGCGGCGCCGGGGGACATGCCGTAGACCTTCGCGCGGTGCTGCGCAACGAGTCCGGGTTTATCGCAGATCAGCCACTGGCCGCCGATGGGGAAGCCGCCGAAGCCCTTGGCCTCGTCGATGTTGGATTTCTGGAGCAGGGGAAGGCTGCCGCCGCCGGCGCCGATGAACACGAACTTCGCGGTGCGGTACTGGCGGAGGGCGTTGCGGCTGTTTTGGATGGTGACGCGCCAGCGGCCGTCGGGCTGTTCGTCGAGGTCGACGACGCGTTGGCCGGTGGCGGCGGTGCAGCCGGGCTGCTTGGTTAGCCAGGCGACGAGCTTGCGGGCGAGGCTGCCGAAGTTCACGTCGGTGCCGGCGTCGAGCTTGGTCGCGGCGATGGGCTCGTCGGGGTCGCGGCCGGCCAGGAGCAGGGGCACCCACTGTTCGATCGTCGCGCGGTCTTCGGTGTAGTCCATGCCCGCGAAGAAGTGGTGCTTCGTCATCTGGGCGTGGCGGGAACGCAGGAAATCGACCTGCTCTTGGCCGTAGACGAAGCTGACGTGGGGCACGGGGTTGACGAAGGTGGCGGGGTCGTTGATGACGCCTTCGCGGACGAGGTGGCCCCAGAACTGCTTGGAGTGCTCGAACTGCTGGAAGATCTCGACGGCTTTGGTGACGTCGACCTCGCCGTCGTCGCCGCGGTCGGGGGTGTAAGAGAGTTCGCAGAGCCCGGCGTGGCCGGTGCCGGCGTTGTGGAAGCCGTCGGACGCTTCGGGGGAGAAACCGTCGGCGGCCTCGAAGAGCTGGATCGTCAGGTCGGGGTCGAGCTGCTTGAGCATCGCGCCGAGGGTGGCGGACATGACGCCGCTGCCGATGAGCAGGACGTCGGGGGACTCGTCGGGAGAAGTGGTGGGTGCGATCATGAGAAGTCAGGCTTCAAGAAGGGATCAGGCCGAGCGCTGCCGCTTGCCCTGCGGCTCGGGCAGCGCGTCGGCCTCGTCGACGGTGAGGCCACGCTTCCGCAGGCGGTTGATCGCCTGCCGGCCCGGCTGATCGTACGGCTCGTTGACGATCAAATGCTCGGCGACCCCGGCCGGGGCGTAGAACACCGTCGAGGCGAGCCCGAGCTTGCTGGTGTCGGCCAGCAGCGTGCAGCGGTGGGCCGACTCGATCATCGCGAGCTTGACCGCGGCGTGGCGGTCGTTGGCTTCCGACAGCCCCCGCTCGAAGTCGAGGCCCCGGCACGAGAAGAACAGCCGCTCGACGTGCAGGCCCTCCAGGGCACGCCGGGTGTGGAGCCCGAAGAACGCCATCGCCTCGGCGTCGAGCGTCCCGCCGGTGCAGATCACTTCGACCCGCGGCCGGTCGGCGAGGATCGAACAGACCGCCAGCGAATTGGTCACGACGGTCAGCTCGACGTCCGGGATCCGCCGGGCGAGCTGGCAGCAGGTCGTGCTGGGGTCGAGCGCGACGACCGACCCCGGCTCGATGAGGCGGACGGCGGCGCGGGCGATCGCGTCTTTCTGCGTGGTGTGGGCCGTCTCCCGCTGGACGTACGGAAGGTCGCGGTGCCCGCCCTCGGGCTCGACCGCCACCGCCCCGCCGTGCGTCCGCGCGACCACGCCCTGCTCCGCGAGCAGCCGCAGGTCCCGGCGGATCGTCTCCTCGGTCACCTCGAACTGCCGGGCCAGGTCCGTCACGCGGACCGACCCCTCATCCAGCACTCGCCCGAGGATGTTGCGGTGACGCTGCAACGCGATCATGACCTTAAATTATCCGATTATTTTTGTTTGACAACCAATTTATGTTTGTTATTTTCGGTTTTTTCGGTAAACGATCGTAATCGGTCATCTGATCCCCTCCGAGTCCGCCGCCCATGCCCGACCTCTCCGCACCGACCGACCCCTACCGCCACGTCCGCGCCGGCTGGGACGACGACGCCGTCGCTAGCCTGACCCCGCTGCAGCGCCTGGTCTACCGCTCCAACCTCCTCGGTTCGGACCAGCGCATCACCAACACCGGCGGCGGCAACACCTCGTCCAAAGTCACCGAGACCGACCCGGTCACCGGCGAAACCGTCGACGTCCTGTGGGTCAAGGGCTCGGGCGGCGACCTGCGGACCGCGAAGGAAGCCAACTTCTCCTCGCTCTACCACGACCAGCTGCTGAGCCTCCGCGAGGTCTACGCCAAGCAAGACCACCCCGGTCTCAAGACCCCGGCCGAGGACGCGATGGTGAGTTACTTCCCGCACTGCACCTTCAACCTCAACCCCCGCCCCTCGTCGATCGACACGCCGCTGCACGGCTTCCTGCCCGCCAAGCACGTCGACCACATGCACCCCAACGCCGCGATCAGCGTCGCCGCCAGCAGCCGCAGCGAGGAGCTGACCCGCGAAATCTTCGGCGACGAGGTCGGCTTCGTGCCGTGGATGCGGCCGGGCTTCGAGCTCGGGCTCGCCATGCAAAGAGCCGTCGAGCAGGACCCGTCGCTGCGGGGCCTGATCATGGGCAAGCACGGCCTGATCAACTGGGCGGACGACGACAAGGCCTGCTATCACCTCACCCTCGACCTGATCGAGAAGGCGGCCCGCTACATCGAATCGAAGGACAAGGGTGACGCCACCTTCGACGGCAAAAAGTACGAGGCCCTCGACGACGAGGCCCGCGACACGCTGCTCGTCGAATTGCTGCCCTGGCTCCGCGGCCGGGTCTCCGCGCAGCGCCGCTTCGTCGGCACCGTGCAGAGCGACCCGACGATCCTGCGTTTCGTGAATTCCCACGACGCCCCCCGCCTCGCCGAGCTCGGCACCAGCTGCCCCGACCACTTCCTACGCACCAAGATCAAGCCGCTGTACGTCGACTGGAACCCACAAACCGAAGGCCTCGACGCGCTGAAAACCAGGCTCGACGCCGGCCTCGAACGGTACCGCGCCGACTACGCCGACTACTACGCGTCGTGCAAACACGACAACAGCCCCGCGATGCGGGACCCCAACCCGACGGTGATTCTGATTCCGGGGGTGGGCATGGTCGCCTGGGGCAAGAACAAGAGCGAGTCGCGGGTCACGGCCGAGTTCTACAACTGCGCCGTCGAAGTCATGCGCGGGGCCGAGGCGATCGACGCATACACCGCCCTGCCGAAGCAGGAGGCGTTCGACATCGAGTACTGGCTGCTCGAAGAGGCGAAGCTGAAGCGTATGCCCCCGGAAAAAACGCTGGCCCGCAAGGTCTGCGTCGTGATCGGCGCGGGGTCGGGCATCGGCAAGCGGGTCGCCCACCGCCTCGCGGCCGAGGGCGGGCACCTCGTCTGCGTCGACCTCAACGAAGACGCCGCCCAGGCGACCGCCGACGAGCTCACCGACATCCACGGTCAAGGCATCGGCGTCGCCGGCACGGGTATCTCCGGCTGCGGGCCCGCCATCGCCGCGGCCTGCAACATGACCGACCGCGACTCGGTGCGGGCCATGATTCGCAGGGCCGTGCTGGCCTACGGCGGGATCGACCACGTCGTGATCACCGCCGGCGTCTTCGTCCCGCCCGACCGCTCGGGCCAGGTCACCGACGACCAGTGGCGGCTGACCTTCGGCGTCAACGTCCAGGGGGTCTACAACGCGCTCGACGAGATGCGGTCGCTCTTCGCCGAGCAAAACCTGACCGCCTCGGCCGTGGTGACCACGTCGGTCAACGCGGTGGTGTCCAAGAAGGGCTCGATCGCCTACGACGCCTCGAAGGCGGCCGCCAACCACGTCGTCCGGGAGCTGGCGGTCGAACTGGCCCCCACCGTCCGCGTCAACGCCGTGGCCCCCGCGACGGTGGTCAAGGGCTCGACCATGTTCCCCCGCGACCGCGTGATCGCGTCGCTGACCAAGTACGAAATCGCCTTCGACGAAGGCGAATCCGACGACGAGCTGCGGAACAAGCTCGCCGGGTTCTACGCCCAGCGGACCCTGCTCAAGGAGCCGATCACGCCCGACGACCAGGCCGAGGCCGTGTTCTTCCTGCTCTCCGACGCCGCCGCGAAGACGACCGGGCAGGTGATCAACGTCGACGGCGGGCTGCACGAAGCGTTCCTGCGGTAACCCGGACTC
>JBCCRT010000082.1:0-11774 GCA_039201235.1 Planctomycetota bacterium | reverse complement strand
GCCCGCGACCGCGCCATCCTCGAAACCCTCTACTCCACCGGCGTCCGCGTCTCCGAGCTCGTCGACCTCAACCGCAACGACCTCGACATGGAAGGCAGCACCATGCACGTCCGCGGCAAGGGCAAGAAAGAGCGCATCGTTCCGCTCGGCTCCCACGCCATGGCCGCCATCCGACACTACCTCACCCTCCTCGAGCCCGACCACCGCTTCACCGAGCTCCGCAACCGCTCGATGATCGACCCCGCCGTCCCCCTGTTCATCAACAAGAACGCCGGCCGACTCAGCTCCCGTAGCGTCCGCCGCAAGCTCGACAAGTACCTCAAGGCCGCCGGCCTCGACACCACCATCAGCCCCCATACGCTCCGCCACTCCTTCGCCACCCACCTCCTGGACAACGGCGCCGATCTCCGCAGCGTCCAGGAACTCCTGGGCCACCAGTCGCTCTCGACGACCCAGATCTACACCCATCTCTCGTCGATGCGCCTTCGCACCGCCTACGACCACGCCCACCCCCGCGCGGTGTAGCGCCCGTCGGCCCCGCTCGTCGATGTGCCCCGGCGTCCGCGTCGAGCTATGGTGTGGGGCATGTCATACGACGGGGCGTAGCTCAGCTTGGTAGAGCGCCTGCTTTGGGAGCAGGAGGCCGTCGGTTCAAATCCGGCCGCCCCGATCTTTTTCCAGAAGAGACCCTTCGGCGAGGACGTCAAGGGGTTTTCTTACGATCATATCTAGACTTACATTGTTGAGGGCGTAGTTGAATCCGACGATGTCCAGCAACCGCCGCCTAGCATGGTAATCGGCGGTAAGTCACCGCTTACGAAGCGTTTGCGAAAGTTCAAATACTTTGACGGAGATCTCGTCCTTCTCGGCTCGGCTGCGGCTGGCGAGCTCGCTCTGAAGCTTGAGAACGTGTACGAGAAGCCATTCATCCCGGCTGAAGCCGGTGGAGCATGAGGTTGGTCATGCGATGTGGATCATGGCGACACTGCTCTGGGGCAGGCTCTCGTAGTCCTTGCTCAGGCGTCGGTCGCGGCCGAGCCAGCCGACAGCGGTGACTCCGCAGGTAGCGCCATAGGTTTTCGATGGGGTTGAGTTCGGGGCATTGCGAGGGCAGAGGGATCACCGTGATGTCCTCCGGCGACTTGAGTTCGCCGGCGGTGTGGAAGCCGGGCTGGTCCCAGAACATCACGACGTGGACGTCGGGGTCCACCCCCTGCTTGAACTCTTTAGAAGAAGGCGTTGACGATTTTGGTGTTGAGATGCGGCGGGAGTAGGCCGACGGTCTGGCCGGTGGCCGGGCAGGCGGCGCCCAGAACGTAAAGGTAGTCGTAAAGCGTCTGCTTGACGGCAGGCGGACGCGAGCCCTATCGGGCCCGCTTGCGGGTCAGCGTGCCCCGCCCCCGGATTAGCCGAAACTGGCTACTTCCGGAGGCGTTCCGGAACCATCCATCGGCCGGCCGGTCGGTGTCGTGGACCGGGGGATGGGCTATCGCCCCCCGGCACCGGAAACGATCGCTGCGGAAGCGGGCTCCGCTCTGCCCGCTTCCACAGCAAAAGCATGGTTTACCGTAGACTTCGGACTTAACGGTGGGGTGAGGTCACCCAACCCGAGCTACCCTATTCGTAGTCTTAATCAGGTTGTACTTGACCTGGATAAGGGATGGGGGGAGGACCCTTTTGATTACGCGACGCGGATGAAGGGGCTCGTCTGGAAGAGAGGCCCCATCTGAGTAAGACTCATGGCCAAATTACGGAACACGCCGGTACTGATGCAAAGCAAGGGGGGATGGCTGCGCGGGCTTGCGGCAGCTTACCGCGGAATGAGTCCGGGGCGTGATCGGTCATCGACGTCGGGTAAGGGAATCGAGTGACGAGGCCTCAGGCCGATGTACCGTATGTTGCCGGGTCGCCGCCACAGCGGCAAGCGTTGGCCGTTCATTCAGACACAAGTTCGGCGGTTTTGTCTCGTTTGGCGGCGGACGATAACCTGCATGTGCGGCGGGCCGCGGCGCGGCACCCGTCGATGCCTGCAGAGACGCTGCGCCTGCTAGAGCGAGCGGGAGCCACGCGTGACCTCACGGGGTATCGGCCGGCCGCCGCGGGCTTATCCCGGGAGGAGATCGAAACGCTGGTAAGCCTGGGGGAATGGGGCCGACGGCTGGCGGCGCGTTATCCCGGAACACCCGCCGACCGGTTGGTGGGGCTCGCGGCGTCTGCGGCTTCCGCCACGCGGCGTCTGGTGGCAGAGCACCCGGCCTGCCCGGGCCGGACGCTGACGTTTCTGTGCGGCGACGCCGATGATGGCGTCCGGATGGCGGCGGCAAGGCACCCGGCGGTTCCACGCGAAACGGTTGCGATGTTTCGGGCGGCGGGGAGCCGGCTGGACCTCTCGGGCCCTGCGGTCGGCGTGCCGGAGTCGGCGGTGGATTTCGGGGCGTTAATGACATTGGGGGTATACGGGAGACAACTCGCCGCGCGGCACCCGTGGATCGAGCCGGGGCGGTTGTCCGAGTTGGCACACGATCCGGACTGGCGGGTCCGTGCCGCGGTCGCGGAGAATCCGTCCGCCGCCCCCGGCCTGCTCGCGGGCCTGGTGGGCCTCGATACGTTTGAGACCCGCCGGCGGGTGGCGGCTCATCCGCGGAGTTCGACCGAGACGCTGACCTCGTTGGTGTTGGAGCCCGATGTCCGGCTTCGACGGGAGGTGGCGGGCAACCCGGGAACATCGCCGGAGCTGCTGCGTCGCCTGGCGCTGGACGGAGCGTCCGCCGTCCGCCGGGTGGTCGCGGCGCGGTCCGACTTTGCGGAGGCAGATCGTCGGTTGATCGAAGCGGCGGGCTCGTCACACGACCTGCAGTCCTTCGCGGACCCGACCCCCGGGGTGACGGCCGAGCAACTCGCGGAGCTGGCGGAACGAGGCGGCTGGGGTCAGCGGCTGGCGGCCCGGCATCCGGCGACCCCCGGCGGCGTGCTGGGTGATTTGGCGACATCGGGTGACCCGGTTGTCCGTGACCTGGCTCGGCGACACTCGGCTTGTCCCTCCTGCTTGCTAGAGACCCTGGTCGCGGCCGGAAGCACGGCCGACCTGCAGGGCTACGAGCGGCGGGACGGGGCGTTGTCGGGCGAGGCGATCGAGACGTTGGTTAATGCGGGGCCCTGGGCGCGGCGGCTGGCGGCCCGGCACCGTTCGACGTCGGCGGATCAGTTGGCCCGGCTGTCGGACGACCAAGACCCGCGGGTGCGGCGGGAGGTGGCGAAGCACGTACGGACGCCGGGGATGGCTCTCGACGCGATGGTGTGGGATGTGGCGCACGACGTGCGTTGGGCGTTGGTGAATCGGGAAGGGCTGTCGTCGGCGGCGGTGGCGGTGCTTCTGCGTGACACATTGCCTGCGGTACGCTTGGCGGCGGTGGTGCATCCCGCAACGACCGCCGAAGGGTTGCAGGCGGTCCGGTTCGATTTGGACGAAGACGTGCGTGCGGCGGTTGGCGATCGGTTGGCGGCGCTTTGCCGTTAAGAGGACCGGGCGGGGAATCGGGACCGCAGCCAGTCGATCCATTCGACCATCCCCTTGCCGGAGCGGGCGGAGAGTTCGTGGACGGTCATACCGGGGCGGACGTCCTGGATGCTGCTACGCATCTGCTCGGCGTCGTAGCCGAGGATCTCGGCGAGGTCCATCTTGGTGACGATCGCGACGTCGGCGGTGTTGAAGATCGTGGGGTATTTCAGCGGCTTGTCTTCGCCCTCGGTGGTGGACACCAGAACAAGCCGGAGGTCTTCGCCGAGGTCGAAGCCCGACGGGCAGACCAGGTTTCCGACGTTCTCGACGAAAAGCAGGTCGAGGTCGCCGAGGTCCCAGCCGGCGGCGTCGATGGCGCGTTCGATCATGTCGGCCTCGAGGTGGCACATGGTGCCGGTCTCGATCTGGCGGACGTCGGTGCCGGACTCGGCGAGGCGGGCCGCGTCGTGGTCGGTGCGCAGGTCGCCGACGAGGGCGGCGAGGTTGAGGTCACCGGCTTGCCGTAGGCGGGTGAGGGTCTGCTTGAGGAACTCGGTCTTGCCGGTGCCGGGGCTGGAGACGAGGCTGACGACGAAACAGTTCGCCGCGCGGAAACGCGCGCGGAGATCGCGGGCCATTTCGTCATTTTTTTTCAGGATTTGGGTACGGACTTCGAGGATGCGTGGCTTCGCCGCGGGCGTGGTCGGTGATTCAGGAGGCATGGCGTGACTCGGGTTGGGGTTGGAATTCGAGCGAAAGGATCTCGAGCTCTCTGCCGCGGACGAGGCGGGGCGTGCGCGATTGACAGATCGGGCAGACCAGGCGTTGGCCGGGGAGTTCGACGGTGGCTTGACAGGTTCGGCAATCCGCCGCGGCGGGTATGAACTCGACGTTCAGGGCGGTGCCGTCCAAAGCACTGCCTTGGGTGGCGGGGGCCCAGGCGAAACGAAGGGCCTCGGGGACCACGCCGGACAGGGCGCCGACGCGGACGTTGACCGCGACGATCGTTTCGTCGGGGTAGTCGCGTCGCGCGTCGTTGACGCTCTGGACGATCGAGATGGCGACGGAGAGTTCGTGCATGAACCGAAAACCAACCACAGAGGCACCGAGTCACAGAGACGGGAGCCCGAAGCAAACCATGTTTCAAATAGTTTTCTCTGCGTCTAGGTGTTTCTGTGGTTCAAGTGCTTGAAGGACTAAGTCCCCTTCCACGCGTCGATGCCGGCGTCGGAGGTGTGTTTTTTCTGTCGGGGCAGGTGCCCCTCGTCGACGAGGGTGGCCAGGACGTCGAGCATGGCGCGGATACCCAGCAGAGCGGTGATGTCGGAGGTGTCGTAGGCCGGGGCGACCTCGACGCACTCCATCGCGCAGATGCCCTCTTTGGCGACGAGCTTGAGCAGCTTGAGGACCTCGCGGGGCAGGAAGCCACCGGGCTCGGGCCAGCCGGTGCCGGGGACGAAGCCGCAGTCGACGCTGTCGATGTCGAACGAGAGGTAGACCTGCTTGACGTTGCCCTTCCAGGCGGCTTCGAGGGCCATCTCGGCGATCTTGTCGATGCCGTGCTCGTCAACGTCGTCCATGGAGATGATGGTGCTGCCGCGCTGCCGGGCGACTTTCACGCCGGGCCGGGGGACCTGCCACCCCCCGATGCCCACCTGGACCAGGTTCCGGGGGGGGGCGTTGGGGATGTTGGTGGCGTGGAACCACGGGCAGGTGTGCATCCGCTCGTCCATGTCTTTTTCTTGCGTGTCGATGTGGCGGTCGATGTGGACGATGCCGATGTCGCCGTCGACGTGGGGCGCGATACCGCGGACGTTGGGGTAGCCCAGCGAGTGGTCGCCGCCCATCAGCATCGGGAAGCAGCCGCTTCCGTAGACGTGGCTGACGGCCCGGCTGACCTGGTCGAAAGATTTTTCGATGTTGCCGATGGTGAAGACGTCGCCGAGGTCGCAGATCTTGACTTTCTCGACGAGATCGACGCCGAGCTCGTAGAAGTAGCTGGTGTAGAGGGCAGAGATACGGCGCATAGCCTGGGGCCCGAAGCGGGTGCCCGAGCGGTAGGTCGTGCCGATGTCGAAGGGGATGCCGAGGAAGGCGACGTCGTAGTTGCCGACCTGGCGGACGTCCTCCAGGTACTTGGTCTTCATGACCGTGTTGATGCCGGCGTAGTGGGGCAGCTCGCTGCGGGAGAAAGTGCTGATGTGCGGGTCGCCGATCGAGTCGGCTCCGGGCAGACCGAGCTCGACGCCGTCGGCGATGTTCCGCATCGTCTGGGTCTCGGCCAGCGTTTCTTCTTTGAGCGCCGCGAGGTAGCCCTTCATCTGCTGGGGGTCGAGCGGCTCGCGGGCGGGGGGATCGGTCATGCGGCTCTTCTCTCCGGGCGAAGCGTGAAGCGGGCGGGGCGGGCATGTTACGACGCCAGCGCGGGGGCCGCGGCGGCGGGACGGGGCAGTGAACCGAGGTACTGCTCGGTCATCCGCCGGCCCATGTCGGTGATGGCGAACAGCCGGGGGTTGAACAGCCAGGTGTGCGTGACGCCCATCAGGATGTTGTAGGCGGCCAGGGCGTGGAACCCGATATCGGTCTTCCGGGGCAGTTCGCGTCGCTTGACCGCACGGTCCAGCAGCTCGGCCACCCCGTCGACCATGGCCTGCGTCAGCGAGTATTCCGACTCGAGGTAGTCGCTGAGTTCTTCCGTCAGCTCGGTCTTGTTGAGCAGGATCTCGAACGAGGCGCGGTGGCGGGGGTCGGCCTCGAGCAGATCGAACCACTCGGTCATGAATCGGCGGAGTACGTCCAGCGGCGGGCCGTCGTCGTCCAGGGCCTTGCGCATGATGTCGTACAGCGGCGTCTGACTGAGCCGCATGAGCTGGGTGTAGAGGTCGAGCTTGTTTTTGAAGTGGCCGTAGATCGCGCCGCGGGTCATGCCCAGCTCGTTGGCGATCATCTCGAGGCTGGTGTGGCCGTAGCCGCGACGGGAGAACAGCGACAGGGCCGCGTCGATGACGCGGAGGCGGGTCCGCTGCGCTTCTTCGCGGTTGCTGAGTCCCATGGGTATGGCGGCCGAGCGATTTCGGTCGGTCAGAACACGTCGTCGCCGACCAGTGTCATCCGTGGCACGTGAGACGACTTTTGCTCGGTGAGTTGTTGCGGCGGGTGGATGAGATCTTCAAGCCTCTGCTGCACGGCGAGGAAGGTCGGGTCCAGGAACTGGTCAGGGCGACGCGGCCGGGAGACCGGGTTCTGGATGATCTCGGCAACGTGGCCGGGGTTGCGGCCCAGGACGATGATGCGGTCGGCGAGGTAAGTCGCTTCTTGGAGGTCATGGGTGACGAAGAAGACGGTGGCGTCGATGTTCTGCCAGATCTTCAGCAGGTGGCCCTGCATGGTCGCGCGGGTCTGTGCGTCGAGGGCGCCGAAAGGCTCGTCCATGAGCAGGATGCGGGGCTTGTTGGCCAGCGCGCGGGCGATGGCGACGCGCTGCTTCATCCCACCGGAGAGCTGGGTCGGGTAGTGGTAGGCGAACTCGGTGAGCCCGACCATATCGATCCATTGGCAGGCCTCACGCTCGGCGAGGTTGGGCCCGACGCCGCGGGCCAACGGGCCGAACATGACGTTCTTTTTCACCGTGAGCCAGGGGAACAGGGTGTAGGACTGGAACACCATGCCGCGGTCGGGCCCGGGTCCGCGGACGGGCTGGCCGTCGAGTAGGACTTGGCCGCGACTCGGGAAGTCGAGGCCGGCGATGATGCGGTTCAGCGTCGACTTGCCGCAGCCCGACGGGCCGATGACGCAGATGAATTCGCGGCGGCGGATCTCGAAGTTGATGTCGTCCAGCGCGTCGATCGCTTGGCCCTGCGCGCCGGTGAACGCCCGGCCCAGGCCCTCGACACTCAGTACAACGGGCCGCTGACGAATCCGCGCGAAGCGATCACGCACGTCGGGCGACATCTCGCGGTAGTCGGGGAGCTCAGACAGCGGTCGCATCGGCGGGGCTCCGTGAAGGTTCGCGGTCCGACGAAGGCGGCGCGGTGGCGGGCAGAAACCCGGTCACCCGGCCCCACACCGCGGCGAGGCCTTTGCCGAGGTTCAGCGGCCCGCCGTACGCCCATGGGAAGAACACCCGCCGGGCAAGCACCAGCAGCTGATCGACGGCAAACCCGATGATGCCGATCATGACCATGGCGGCGAAGACGTTGTCGAAATTACGGTATCGCCCCTGCTGCTGCATGTAGCCGGAGATCCCGCTCTTCGTGCCGGTGAGCTCGGCGATGATCAGGATCGTCCACGACAGGGCCAGGACGATCCGCAGGTCGTTCCACACGTTGGGCAGCACGCCGGGCACGATCACCCGCGTGACGAGGCGGGAGCGGGACGCGCCCAGCGTCTGGGCGGCCTCGAGCAGCGCGGGCTCCATCAGCCGGGTGGTCTTGGCGACCATGAGGACCAGCGGGAAGACCGCGGCGATGAAGACCATCGCGATCTTCGGCCCTCCGGCGATCCCGAAGACGGCGATGAGCAGCGCCCCAAACGCCGGCGGCGGGATGTAGCTGACAAAATTGACCACCGGCTCGGTGAGCTTGGCGAAGAACGGGAACGCCCCACAAATCAGGCCCAGCGGCAGCCCGATGAGGCAGGCGAGTCCAAAGCCACGGGCGATGGTGGCGATGCTCTCGCCGAGGCGTTCGTGGAGCCAGGGCTCGCCCTCGCGACGCGGCGGCGTGACAAACGCGTCGTAGAACGCCAGACCGACCTCATGCGGCGGCGGCAGGAACACGGGGTTCTCCGGCCGGCCCTGCGGGATAAGGCTCAGTAGGTAGCGGTCGCCGGGCAACGCGAGCTTCCGGGCGTCATCCGCCTGGAGTTCTGCGAGGACGCCGACGTTGTGCTGCACGACCTCGATGTTTTCGGCCGAGAGGCGGGCTTGCGTCGGCTCGAGCTCGCCGGCGAGGTAGGACGTCATGGCCCCGAAGATCGCCCGCTCATCCAGGGCGGCTCGGGCATCCAGCCAGCCGTTGGCCTCCGCGTAGGGGCCGAACTGTTTTACGACGGCTTTGTTGGCTCGTTTGACCCGGCTCGGCCGCGCATCGAGGGGCCCACTGGTCGTGAGCTGTTCGCGGATCGCGTTGTTGTCGGCGAGGGCTTCTTCCCGCTCGCGACGGAAGTCGGCCTTCTCCGGCCGGTCGCCGATCCGGTAGATCGAGCTGCCCGACACCTGGACGTTGACCAACGGGTGCCAGATGAACGGCACGTAGCTGACCAGGCACCAGACCGCCATCGGCAAGATAAACGACGCGACGATCAACGGGGCCGACCGCTTGGCTGACAGGCCGCTGGTGACCGTTAACCAGGACGAACGGGGCATAGATGACACCAAAAACCGTCGGAAAAGTTCTAGCGGATCGTTACTTCTTCGAGTCGGCGTAGTCTTCGGTCAACGAGGGGTCGAGGTAAGCGTCGGTGTCCTGCGGCTTATCGTAGACCGCGTTGGTGACGTTGAACTCGTCGGCGATAACCGAAGAGCCGTAGACCGAGCCAAAGCCCTCGGCGTCCTCCCAGACCTCGAGCGCCTCTCCCAGTGTGAGGATCTTGGTGCCGCCGAAGAAAGGACGGTACTCCTCAGGCGTGATCTCGACACGGGCCGAGAGGATCTCGAGCGCCTCGTCCATGTTCGACTCGTCCTTAAGGTAATCGACGATGCGGTACCACACGCCGACGACCTTCATCCAGTCGTCGCGCCGGGTCTTGAGGGTTTCGGGGCTGACGTACAGCAGGTCGTAGATAATGCCCGGGGCGTCGGCGGAGGTGAAGATCTCGCTCGAGCCGGCGACCTCGGCGAGGGCTTGGCCCGAGTTGGGCTGCCACGCTCCGATGGCGGCGACGTCGCCCGACGCCAGCGTCTGGGCGGCGTCATTGGTCGACATGTTGACCAGCTCGACGTCGGCCTCGGTCAGGCCGACCGACTCCAGCCCCTTGAGCAGGAGCAGGTGGCAGACGAAGCCGACTTCGACGCCGACTTTTTTACCTTTGAGGTCTTTAATCGACTCGATCCCGGGGGCCCCGACGATCTTGTCGTTGCCGTTGGAGAAGTCGTTGATGATGATGCCGACCGACGGCTTACCGGTGGCCCCGGTGACCAGGGCGTCGCCGTTGGTCATGGTCACCGCGTCGACCTGTCCGCCGGCGTAGGCATCCATTGAGGCGACGTAGTCCATCCAGACGAACTCGACCTCGACGCCGGCCTCGTCGAACCAGCCCTTCTGGATGCCGATCTCCCACGCGACCCAGCCGGGCCAGTCGGAGTAGGCGATCTTCAGCGGCTCGGCGTCCGCCTCCGCCGGTGCCAGCAGGGCCCCCACGGCCACAGCAAGGGCCAGAGCGAAACCACGGGTCAAGGTCTTGAGTCGGTGCATGCGGAGGTCTCTCTCTGGTTCAGGGTTGACGGGGATCGAAACCATGGGCCGGATACGCCCACAGGAAGTTCGGCAAAACCAATGCCAAGCCACGTCATCTCCCGAGACGCCGCCCACGGCCCCCTGGTTCGCGTAGCAAACGCGCGCGTGTATCTATTTCGGATCGGTTTGCCTAACCGATGCGCGCCTGAATCTAAATCAAAAGCCGGGTCGGGCCGTGGCACAGTCTTTGCCGAGTCCGTCGTTATGGCTGACGTGGCGTCCAAACCCCCTCTCTACGCCGAAGATGCCTTCGCGGATCCCGTGCGGTGGGACCGCCTGAGCTGGTCCCAACTCGCGGACCGGCAGAAGGCCGGGCCCGGCCTCGTGGTCCTGCCCGTCGGCGCGACCGAGCAGCACGGGCCCGCGCTGCCTACCGGTACCGACAACACGATCGTCACCGCGTTGAGCCACTACGCCTCGGGTGTGGCCGGCGTGCCGGTGCTGCCCACGCTGAGCTTCGGCGTCTCGGTCGGCCACACCCATCGCTGGCCGGGTACGGTCTCGCTCCTGCACGAGACGCTGGCCCTCGCGGTCCGGGAGATGGTGGGCTGGCTCCTGGCCGACGGGTGGGCACGCATTCTCCTGGTCAACTCTCACTTCGGCAACGACGCCGCGCTGCGCATCGCCGTCGATCGGCTCCGCACCGATCACCTCGGCGAGCTGCAGATCGGGTTAATCAACACCTACCGGGTCAGCCCCGCGGTCTGGGCTGACTTCACCGCCGACGCCGACGACCTCCACGCCAACCGGGCCGAGACCGACCTGATGCTCTACCTCGACCCCGAAGCTTGCGACCTCGAATTGCTGCGGGCCGGCGCGGCGGACGACGACGACCGCACCGCGGGTACGGTGTTCTCGTACCCCGTCGCGCTCACCAGCACCAACGGCGTGACCGGCAAGCCCTCGCAAGCCACCGCCAAGCGTGGCCGGGCGCTGTTCCTAGAGATGGGCAACGCCCTGGCCGACCTGCTGGAACAAGCTAAAACCGAAACCCCACCGCTCACGTTTCGGACGGACCCCTTGACATGACCGCCACCACCCCGACGCCGGCCGACCTGCGACACGCCAAGCTCACCGTGCCCCTGGGCTTCGCGCCCGACGCCGCACGGGTGGCCGAGCTACGTCAGCAGTTCGAGGCCGCCGGGGTCAAGCACTGCTTCGCCGTCTACACCGACATCCACGGCGCCCCCAAAGCCAAGGCCACGCCGCTGTCGGCCTTCGAGAAGATGTGCGGCGGGGCCGAGTTCTACACAGTCGGCGCGGTCGAGGGGTTAGGATTGGCCGGCCCGCACGAAGACGAGTGCGCCGCGGTCCCCGACCTCGACACCGGCTTTGTGCTGCCCTGGGACCAAAGCAAGGCCTGGTTCCACGCCGATCTGTACCATCACGGCGGCCCCTACCCGCACGACCCTCGTCGCCTGCTACGCAACGCCCTGGCCCGGGCGGCCGACCTCGGCCTGACGCCGAACCTCGGCATCGAGCCGGAGTTCTATCTCTACCGGATCGACCCCGACACCGGCCGGCCCCGGCCGACAACGCCGACCACCTACCGCGGCCCCAATGCCTGCTACGACCTGCAGCTCACCGCCGAGTCGCTGCCGTTTCTCGAAACCATGGCCGTCCACCTCGAACGGCTCGGCTGGGGCCTGTACAGCTTCGACCAGGAGTGCGGTCGCGGCCAGCACGAGTTCGATTTCGGCTACGCCGACGCGCTCACGACCGCCGACCGGCTCATCCAGTTCCGCCAGCTGGCCAAGCACGTCGCCGGGCAACTCGGCGCGGTGGCCACCTTCATGCCCAAGCCGTTCGCCCACGACTTC
>JBCCRT010000081.1:0-11919 GCA_039201235.1 Planctomycetota bacterium | reverse complement strand
GTCTCTTCGGTGGCCCCGCCGATGAGTCGGGCGAGGTTGGCGCGGACGGTGACGCGGGCGCGGGCTTTGAGCTGGATGCCGTCCTGGGCGACGGCGTCGATGGTGCCGCGGCCCTGCTCGGGGCTGGGGCAGTCGATGACCTTGGGGTTCACCGAGGTCTGCACGGCGTCGAGGATGTCGCGGCCCGCGAGGTCGATTGCGCAGGCGGTGTTCCAGTCCAGGTCGATCTTGGCGCGGTCGGCGGCGATCAGGGCGTTGATGACGCGGGGCACGTCGCCGCGGGCGAGGTAGTGCGTCTCCATCTGGTTCGAGCTGATGTCGAGGCCGGCCTTCACCGCCTGGATCCGGCTGAGCACGATGGTCTTGGGGTTGACCTTTCGGAGCCACATGCCCACGAGCGCGCCGAGGGACACCTTGGCGCCCGAGACCCAGGCCTGGACCCACAGCCCGATGAACCGGGAGAGGAAGATGAACGCCAGCAGCAGGCCGATGGCGGCGATGACCAGCAGCACGATCAGGACGAGGCCTCCCGCGCTGCCGAGTTGGCCGAGCGTCGGGGTCACGGGGGGCAGCGGGGCGGTCATGGCGGGTTCCCTCAGCGGCGGAAGCGGGGCGGTAATCGCAAAACAACAGATGACTTGCGAGCGATCATAGCCTAGCTTCGCCCGGCGGGGGACGCCCGGGGCCGTATACTCCGAAGCCCCCTGCTTAACCCCGCGGACATCTCAACGAGGCAGCCCCATGCGTGCGATCGTCACCGGCCAGGTCGGTATGGACAAGAAGGATTACCTGCGGGGCGTCGTCGATCTGGCGGGCACGCGGGGCGAGACGATCGCGCTCTACAACGTCGGCGACATGATGTACGGCGAAGCGCCCGACGTCCGGCCAGGGCGGATCCTCGACCTGCAGCTCGGCCGGCTGCAGGCGCTGCGTCGCTCGGCGTTCAAGGACATCATCCGCGAATCCGAAGGCCAGCCCAACATCCTGGTCAACACCCACGCCACCTTCCGCTGGCGGCACGGGCTGTTCAGCGCGTTCGACTTTGACCAGGTCCGCGCGCTGAAGCCCGACGTGTTGATCTGCCTGCTCGACAACATCGAGGTCGTCCACGCCCGGCTGCATCGCGACCACGCCATCGACGCCACGCTCAAGGACCTGATGGTCTGGCGTGAAGAAGAGATCATGGCCACCGAGATCATGGCCCAGGCGCTCGGGCTGCAGGACCGGTTCTACGTCCTGTCGCGCGGCCGGCACGCCGACACCCACGAGACCTGCTTCCGCCTGGTCTGCCGGCCCGGGATGCGGACGGTCTACCCCAGCTTCCCGATGACCCACGTCGAGAAGCTGCCCGACGTGCTCAAGGTCATCGACAAGTTCCGGGCGGATTTGGCGGACCGGTTTATCGCCTTCGACCCGGCCGACGTGGACGAGAAGATCCTGCTGGACCGGGCGATCGAGGCGGCCAAGAGCGGGCGGGACTTCGTCGAGGTCGACCCCGGCAGCTTCATGGGCGGCCGGGAGAAGCTGCGCGTCGCGGTCCGCGAGGTGCTGGACATCGCGGGGGACGTCGACGGGCAGATCTATTCGCGCGACTTCAAGATGGTGCGGCAGAGCGACATGATCGTGTCGCTGGTGCCGAACCTGCCCGACGGCTCGCCGGGCTTGTCGAGCGGCGTCGAGCGGGAGCTGCACCACGCCTTCGAGCACGGGCGGGAGGTCTACGTCGTCTGGCACCCCCAGAAGAACCCCAGCCCTTTCATCACCGAGACGAGCACCAAGTGGTTCCGCTCGGTCGACGAGGCGATGCACCACTTCGAGGAGCAGGGGATGTTCGCGCAGACAAACCTGTTCGGGCACTGACCCCGGTGCGTCATGCTTGACCGAGCCATCCCGCCCGATGCGGACGAGATCGATTTGTTGCGGGCGATGGTGCGGGTCAATTCGATCAACCCGGCACTGCCGGGCTCGGTCGACGGCGAAGCGGCTCTTGTCGCGCTGCTGGAAGCATGGTGCCGTGAGGTCGGGGTTGCTGCACGCCGGTTGCCGGTGCCGGGCCACTGCGATCAGTTGCTGTTGACGCACGAGGTTGACGCCGGCCGGCCGTGGCTGCTGTTCGACAGCCACCTCGACACCGTCGCGGTTGGGGGTATGACGATCGACCCGTTCGGGGCGACGCTCCGTGACGGGAAGGTCTGGGGCCGGGGGGCGTGCGACACGAAGGGGACCGGGGCGGCGATGGTCAACGCGTTGCGGCGTTACCGCGTCGGCGACGCGATGCCCAACAACGTGGCGGTCCTGCTGAGCGTGGACGAAGAGGTCGGGATGCGGGGGATCGCACATTTCGTCGAGCGCGACCTGCCGGCGCTGGGTTGGCGGCCGGCGGCGGCGGTGGTGGGCGAGCCGACGGAGCTTCGGCCGGTCGTCGCGCACCTGGGCTGTCTGCGGTGGTTGCTGACGACCCGCGGCGTGGCGTGCCACTCGTCGGTGCCGCACGAGGGGCGGTCGGCGATCACGGCGATGGTCGAGGTGGTGCGCACGCTCGAGGCCGAGTACTTCCCGACGCTCACGGCCGAGCACGACCACGCCGGGCGGGCGGTCGGCTCGATCAACGTGATCCGCGGCGGCGAGGCGTCGAACATCGTGCCGGCGTCGTGTCGGATCGAGATCGACCGGAGGACGGTGCCGGGCGAGGACGCGGCGGCGGAACTGGCGGCGGTCGCGCGGCTGATCGAGCCGCGGCGCGTGAGCGGCGAGCCGATCGGGTTCACGCAGGAGATCGAGGTCGACCACCCGCCGATGGGCACGTCGCACAACGGCCCGTGGCGGGCGGTGGTCCGGGATGTTCTGCGATCGGCGGGTCTGCCCACGCTCGAGTTGGGTGCCCCGTTCGCCACCCACGGCTCGTACCTCGACGCGGCCGGCATCCCCACGGTCGTCCTCGGCCCCGGCTCGCCGCACCCGGCCCACACCGCCGACGAGTGGGTCACGGTCGAGCAGATCGCGTCGGGCGCCGGGTTGTACGGCCGGCTGATGCGGGCCCCGCTGCCGAGGGCGGCGGTGACGGGGTAAACTCTTCGATCCCCCGCCGCCCACGCCAAATTAACCATGCCCGCCGACCTCAACCGCTACTCCAAGACCATCACCCAGCCCGCCCGCCAGGGCGCGTCCCAGGCCATGCTCCACGCCACCGGCCTGTCCCGCGCCGACATGGACAAGCCCCAGGTCGGCGTCGCCAGCGTCTGGTACGAGGGCAACCCCTGCAACATGCACCTCAACGACCTGGGCGACCACGTCAAAAAAGGCGTGATCAGTTCCGGGGGAATCGGCATGCGGTTCAACACCATCGGCGTCTCCGACGGCATCAGCATGGGCACCCCCGGCATGGGTTTTTCCTTGCAGTCGCGTGACCTGATCGCCGACACGATCGAGACCCTCATGGGCGCGATGTGGTACGACGCCCTGGTTACCCTCCCGGGCTGCGACAAGAACATGCCCGGCTGCGTCATCGCCATGGCCCGGCTCAACCGCCCGGCCCTCATGGTCTACGGCGGCACCATCAAGCCCGGCTGCGCGACGGTCAAGGGCGAGACCCTCAAGCTCGACGTCGTGAGCGCGTTCCAGTCCTACGGCCAGGCCCTGGCCGGCACCATCACCGAGGACGAACGCCGCACCATCGTCGAGAACTCCTGCCCCGGCGCCGGCGCCTGCGGCGGGATGTACACCGCCAACACGATGGCCAGCGCGATCGAGTGCATGGGCCTCACCCTGCCGTATTCGTCGTGTACCCCGGCCGAGGACCAGGAGAAACGCGACGAGGCCGTCCGCGCCGGCCACGCCGCCTACCGCCTGCTCGAGATGGACCTCAAGCCCCGCGACATCGTCACGCGCCAAAGCCTGCTCAACGCGATGCGGCTGATCATTATCACCGGCGGCTCGACCAACGCCGTGCTGCACACCCTCGCCATGGCCCGCGCGTTCGACCTCGAGCTGACCCTCGACGACTGGCAGGCGGTCAGCGACGACACCCCGCTGATCTGCGACCTCAAGCCGTCGGGCCGCTACGTCATGGAGGAGCTGCACACCATCGGCGGCACGCCGGCGCTGATGAAGTTCCTCATCGCCGAGGGCATGATCGACGGCGACCAGATGAGCGTCACGGGCAAGACCATCGCCGAGAACGTCGCCGACCTGCCCGGGGTCCCGCCCTTCGGCGACCCCCGGAACACCCCCGGCGTGCAGGACATCGTGCGCCCGTTGTCCGACCCCATCAAGCCCACCGGCCACCTCCAGATCATGCGCGGTAACCTCGCCCCCGGCGGCTGCGTCGGCAAGATCACCGGCAAGGAAGGCACCGTCTTCAAAGGGACCGCCCGGGTCTACGACTGCGAAGAAGACATGCTCGACGGCCTGGAGCGGGGCGAGATCGTTAAGGGCGACGTGATCATCATCCGCTACGAGGGACCCAAGGGCGGCCCCGGCATGCCCGAGATGCTCACCCCCACCGCCGCCGTCGCGGGTGCGGGTTTAATTAAAGACGTGGCCCTGATGACCGACGGAAGATTTTCCGGGGGCAGCCACGGCTTCATCATCGGCCACGTCGTCCCCGAGGCGCAGGAGGGCGGACCCATCGCGCTGGTCCAGACCGGCGACGTCGTCACCATCGACACCGACCACGGCACCATCGACATGGACGTGCCCCCGGAAGTTTTGGAAGAGCGGCGTAAGGGTTGGCGGCCGCCGCCGTACAAGGCGCAACGCGGCACGCTGTACAAGTACATCAAGAACGTGAAGACCGCGTCGGAAGGCTGCGTCACCGACGAGTAACGCACGAGCGGACAAGTCCGCCCGTTACGTGGGGATCGGTGATGTCGGATGGGTAGCGGGTGGACTTGTCCGCCCGGCTTCCGGGGGCCGGGGGTTACGCCGCGGCCATCTGCGCTTCAGTCAGCATGCCGATGCGGTGGCCGCCGCCCTCGGGCTGGCAGCGCACGACGCGTCCGACGAGGTTGAACCCCGGGTCCACGCCGTGGGCGGGGAAGAACACGGTGACCCGCGACCCGATGCTCACGGGCTCGACCGACCAAGCGCCCAGCCCCGACGCCGACTGGTCGGTGAGTTCCAGGGCGCAGATCTGGCCCGCCTCGTCGCGGTTCTCGGGGTCGCGGGCCACGGCCGTGACCCGGGCGTAGACCCGGTGGCGGGGCTCGCGGCGCTGCTCGAACTTGAACGAGTCCGGGACGCGGTCGGTCTCGGTCACGAGGCGGAGGTGAGTCTCTGACATGTCCGGGTCTCCGAAGTGATGCTTCCGGGGGGAGCATCGGGCGGATAACCGTTAAGGTTTACGTGTCGTGTCGGGAAACGAAAAAAACGATCGCGGAAAAGTTTGCCTGGTCGGCGCGGGGCCCGGCGACCCGGGGCTGATCACAGTTACCGGACTTGCGCGGCTGCGGTCTTGCGATGTGGTGGTCTTCGACGCGCTGGCTAACGCCGCGTTGCTGGACGAGGCCCCCGCCGCGGCCGAGCGGATCGACGTCGGCAAGCGGGCGAACTTCCACAAGCTGACGCAGGACGAGACGAACCAGCTGCTCGCCGACCTCGCGGCCGACGGCAAGCACGTCGTGCGGCTCAAGGGCGGCGACCCGTACCTCTACGGCAGGGGGGCCGAGGAGTGCGCGTTCCTCGCCCGGCGGGGGATCCCGTGTGAAGTCATCCCGGGAGTAACGTCGGGCTTCGCCGCGCCGGCGACCGCGGGCATCCCCGTGACCCACCGCAAGGTCGCGTCGACGGTGACCGTTGTGACCGGCCACGAGGACCCGACCAAGGCCGAGACCTCGGTCGACTACGACGGGCTGGCGCGCCTGATCGGGCGGGGGGGCACCGCCTGCTTCTACATGGGCGTCGGCCGGCTCCAGGCGATCGCCGACGCGCTGACCGCCGCGGGCCTGCCCCCCGACGCCCCGGCCGCCGTGGTGCAGTGGGGCACCCTCCCGACGCAGCGCACCGCCCGCGGCACGCTGGCCGACATCGCCGAAGAAGTGAAGCGCAGCGGCGTCTCGTCCCCCGCGATCATCGTCGTCGGCAAAGTCGCCGCGCTCGACGAGCCCGGGCTCGACTTCTTCACCGCCCGCCCGCTGTTCGGCCAACGCGTCCTGGTCACCCGCACCCGGCACCAGGCGTCGGAGCTGCGCGAAGCCCTGGCCGAGCTCGGGGCCGAGGTCATCGAGGCCCCGACCCTCGAGCTCGAGCCCCCGGAAGACTGGACCGCCATCGACGACGTGCTGGCCGACGCCGCGACGCGGTTCGACTGGTTGATGCTCACCAGCGTCAACGCGGTGCAGGCCGTGGCCGAGCGGCTCGACTTCCTCGGCCTCGACACACGGGTCTTCGGCGGCGTATCGGTCGCCAGCGTCGGCTCGGCGACGACCGCCGCGCTGTGGGAACGCCTGCGCCTCCTGCCCGACTTCGTCCCGGGAGTTTCGTCCGGCGACGGGTTGGCCGACGAGATCACGCAGACCTGCGACCTCACCGACAAACGCTGCCTGCTGCTGCGGGCCGACCTCGCCCGCCCCGGCCTGCCCCGCCGGCTCGCGGACCACGGGGCCGAGGTCACCGAGCTCGTCGCCTACCGCACGCGTCGCCCGGCGTCGCTGCCCGACCACGTCCTCGATGCCGTGCGTGACGGGCTCGACTGGGCGACCTTCACCAGTTCTTCTACCGTAACGAACCTGCTCGAACTGCTCGGCGACGACGCGGCTCGGCTCGCCGACGTCCGACTCGGCTCGATCGGGCCGCTGACCAGCGACGCGCTGCGCGCGGCGGGCCTCACCCCGACCGTCGTCGCGGCCCGCCCCGGCGTGGCCGAGCTGGCCGACGCCGTGGCCGCGTACCACCGTTCTCCCGGGGCCCCCGCATGACCGACCATCCCACCGTTGGGGTCCGACGCCTCGACCCGCAGCGCAGCGCTCTGCTGCTGATCGACCTGCAGGAACGGCTCGTGCCGGTCATGCACGAGAAGACCACGGTGGTCCGCCGTGCCGCCCGCCTCGTCGAGGGTGCGAACGTCCTGGGCGTGCCGGTACTGATCACCGAACAGTACCCCCGCGGGCTGGGCCACACCGTCGCCGACATCGCTAAGCAGCTCCGCGGTGCGGTGAGCGTTGACGAGAAGACCCGCTTCTCCGCCAGCGGGCCGGGCCTGACGAAACGCCTCGAACAGCAGGGCACCCGTAGCGTTGTGCTCGCGGGGATCGAGACCCACGTCTGCGTGTTGCAGACGGCGCTGGACCTGCTCGCGGCCGGCTACACCGTCGCGGTCTGCGAAGACGCGACCAGCTCACGCCGGGCGATCGACAAGCGGGCCGCGCTGCAACGCCTCGCCCAGGCCGGCGCGGTGCCCGCCACCGTCGAGGCGGTGTTGTTCGAGCTGCTGGGCGACGCCGACTCGCCGAAGTTTCGCGCGCTGCAGGCCGTGATCCGGTCGTGACGGTGGGGGGTAAACCCGAAAACCTCGGTTTGTTGCCGCTTTTTCCCCGTTCGTGTAGGCTCATCGGCCCGTCGAACGGGGCCCGTGCCCCCCATCCCCCCCGCGCCCGACCCGAAGGAGAACCCCATGCTCGAAACCTACGAATCGCTCAAGGCCCTGGTCGACTCGATCGAAGACGACATCAAGAAGGCCGCCGGCGGCAACCGCGCCGCCGGCACCCGCGTCCGCAAGCAGATGCAGGACATCAAGAACATCGCTCAGGACCTACGCAAAAAAATCCTTGAGGCCCGCGAAGGCGAGTCGTCCTGATCCCCCCGGATTACACCCCGCAACACCGCCGCCCATGGCCCCGACGCTGCTCTTCGACCTCGCCGGCCTCGACCTGTCCACCACGGTCTACGACGCCGCCGACATCGAAGCCGTCAACCCCCACCGCGGCGTGATGCGCCTGATCGACGGCGTGCTGTACGAATCGGACGACCGGGTCGACTACATCGCCTACCGCGACGTGCGGCACGACGAGTTCTGGGTCGAGGGACACATCCCCGGCCGGCCCATCTTCCCGGGCGTCCTGATGATCGAGGCCGCGGCCCAGCTCAGCAGCTTCCTCACGCTCAAGAAGCTCGGCGACGAGGCGTTCATGGGCTTCGCCGGCGTCGACGAGGTCAAGTTCCGCGGCCAGGTCAAGCCCGGCGACCGGCTGCTGCTGCTCTGCCACGAGCTCGAACACCGCCGCCGCCGCTCGGTCTGCCGGTCCCAGGGCGTCGTGGACGGCCGGCTCGTCTTCGAAGCCAAGATCCAGGGCATGCCCATGTGACGCGTCGTCCCCGCCGCGTCACATCCCCGACCTCACTTCTGTTTTCCCCCCCGGGAGCGCCCGCCGTGGCCAAACCGCTCAACATCGGACTCATCGGCACCAAATTCATGGGCCGGACCCACTCGAACGCCTACCTCAAGGTGGCCAAGTTTTTCGACCTGCCCCGCGACCCGGTGATGCACACCATCGCCGCCCGTGACCGCGCCGAGACGCGGGCCTTCGCGCAGCGCTGGGGCTGGGTGAACGCCACCAACGATTGGCGTGACCTGACGCAAGACCCCGCGATCGACCTCGTCGACGTCGGCACGCCCAACCACGTCCACCGCGACCAGGCGATCGCTGCCCTCGAGGCCGGCAAGCACGTCGCCTGCGAGAAGCCGCTGGCCGACACGCTCGACGCCGCCCGCGAGATGGTCAAAGCCGCCGAGAAGGCGGGGAAGCGGCACGGGGCCAAGACCTTCGTCTGGTACAACTACCGCCGCTGCCCGGCCCTGACGCTCGCGCACGAGATGGTCAAGGCCGGCAGGCTCGGCCGCATCTACCACGTCCGCGGCTTCTACCTCCAGGACTGGGCCGGCCCCGACGTGCCCATGCTCTGGCGGTTCCGCGGCGACCAGGCCGGCAGCGGCTCGCTCGGCGACCTCGGGGCCCACTCGATCGACGCCGCCCGCTTCGTCACCGGCGACGAGTTCGACGTCGTCCACGGCGCGGTGCTCAAGACGTTCATTAAAGAACGCGCCGTCCTCGAAGGTAGTTCCGGGGGCGAGATCTCCGGCCGCGGCGCGAAGTCCAAAAAGAC
Organism: Planctomycetota bacterium; assembly: GCA_039201235.1. Classification (GTDB taxonomy): domain Bacteria; phylum Planctomycetota; class Phycisphaerae; order Phycisphaerales; family Phycisphaeraceae; genus Algisphaera. The sequence continues at coordinate 2,820 of JBCCRT010000081.1, read as the reverse complement.
CCGCAAGGCCAAGTCCACCGTCGACGACGCCGTCGTCTTCACCGCCGAATTCAAAGGCGGCGCGGTCGCCACCTTCGAGGCCACCCGCCTCAGCACCGGCGACAAGAACGGCAACAAGCTCGAAATCCACGGCGAACGCGGCGGCCTCAAGTTCAACTTCGAACGCATGGGCGAGCTCGAGTGGTACGACGCCACGCTCCCCGAAGCCCAGCAGGGCTGGTCCACCATCAACGTGTCCAACGGCGATGCCAACCACCCCTACGCCGACGCCTGGTGGCCCACCGCCCACGCCATCGGCTACGAGCACGGCTTCATCAACCAGGCCGCCGACATGATCAAGGCCCTCGGCCGCCGCAAGCCCCGCACCCCGCTGCCCGACTTCCGCGACGCCTACCAGACCCAGCGCGTCCTCGAAGCCGTGACCCAGTCCGCCAAACACCGCACCCCGATCAAGCTGTCGCAGATCAAGTAAACTTTTCGATTCGACTTCAGTACCAAGACTCGTCCCCGGAGAACCCGAGATGCCCAAGACCGTCAAATACGCCGTGATCGGCGCGGGCGCGATCGCCCAGCGTCGCCACCTCCCCGAGATCCACGCCGACCCCCACGCCGAGGTCGTCGCCGTCGCCGACCCGGTCAAGGACCGCGTCAAGGAGGTCGCCGGACACTACGACGCGACGCCGTACACCGACCACGCCAAGATGCTCGCCGAGACCGACGCCGACGCCGTGGTCGTCGCCGGCCCCAACGCGCTGCACGCCCCGCAGGCGATCGACGCGTTCAAAGCGGGCAAGCACGTCCTGGTCGAGAAGCCGATGGCGACCACGAAGCCCGAAGCCAAGGCCATGATCGCCGCCGCCAAGAAGGCAAACCGCTACCTCATGGTCGGCATGAACCAGCGGCTCATGCCCCCGCACGTCAAGGCCAAGGAGGTCCTCGACGCCGGCCGGCTCGGCCGGGTGCTCGCCTTCGAGACCAACTTCAAGCACGGCGGGGCCGACAACTGGTCCGTCGACGGCGCCAAGTCCTGGTTCTTCAAGAAGGCCGCCGCCGTCATGGGCGTCAACGGCGACCTGGGCATCCACAAGGCCGACCTCATGCGCTTCCTCCTCGGCCAGGAGTTCACCCACGTCGGCGGCTTCATCGCCACCCTCGACAAGAAATACCCCAACGGCAAACCCATCGCCGTCGACGACAACGCCTACCTCACCCTCAAGACCGACGCCGGCGTCATCGGCTCGATCCACATTTCCTGGACCAATTACGGCCAGATCAGCGACAACGGCACCGCCATCCACTGCGAAAACGGCGTCCTCCGCATCGGCATGGACGACACCTACGGCGTCATGGCCGACTACGCCGACGGCAGCAAGGAACGCCACGTCGTCGGCGCGATGGCCACCAACACCGCCCAGACCGACTCCGGCGTTGCGAGCACCTTCACCCAGTGCATCCTCAACCGCCGCAAGCCCACCATCAACGGCGACGAGGGCTACCGCGCCCTCCAAGTCATTCTCACCGCCGTCGAGGCCGCGAAGGAAGGCGTCACCAAGAAGATCCGCTACTGAACCGCGTCGGGCCGACGCCCGTCGGGACTTGGCCGATCCGGCCACCGGCCGGCGGCGGCGGCCGTATAACCATCGGGTCCGATGACCGAAGGTTTAATTTTGATCTTGGCCGCCGGGGCCGTCTTCTGCCTCATGGGCGTGGTGTTTTCGGTCACCGCCCGGCGGGGGCTGGACATGGTGCCGCTGATGGCGGTCAGCGGCGGCGGCCTGGCGGTCGGCGGCCTGGGTTGGGTCGATGTTGGGGCGCTGCGGGCCGAGCCGGTGGCCGACCTCGGCCGCCTCGCGGCCGTGATGGTGTCGGCCGGGGCGGTGAGCACGGCCGGGATGGCGGCGATGCACGCGGGGATGAAACGCGGCCCCCAGGCCCCGGTCTGGACGATCGGCCAGTCGGCGTTGGCCGTGCCGTTTGTCGCCGGGGTGGTGGTCTTCGGGGACACCGCCGGCGTCGTACGCTGGTCCGGGCTCGTGGCGATCCTGATCGGCCTCGTGCTGTTCGGGCTGGCGAAGCGGCCGCCGAACGGCCCGTCGCAACCGCCCGGGGGTGAGCCCGCGTCGGGCGGCCTGCCGCTGGCGTTCCTGGCGTTCGCGGTGATCGGCCTGTCGCAGACGCTGATGACCGTGCCGTCGCACACGTCGGCCGACCCGGACCCCGCGTCGCTGCGGGTCACCCTGATCGGGCTGGGACGTATGGCGGGCGGGATCGGCCTGGCGGTCGGCTTGCGCGCCCGCTTCGGCCGCGCGGTCCTGCTCTGGGGCGCGGGGATGGCGCTGCTGTCGCTCAGTAGCACGTCGCTGATGCTCGCCGGCCTCGACGCATTGGCAGCCCACGGCCGCGCCGGCATCGGCTTCCCGGTGGCCGTCGGCATCTGCATTCTGGGGTTCGTGGCCTACCGGATCGTCACCGGCCGAGAGCCCGCTCAGCCCACCCGCCTCGCCGCCATCGCCGCCTGCCTCGCCGGCATCGTCCTGATCTCGCTCTGACCCCCGGTACCGCCGCTCCCCGCTTCCCGCGCAGCTTGCCCCTCGCGGTTCAGGACTTGTAGTACTCCCGCTCCCGACCGGCGAAGCCGGCGACACGTATCGTCCCGCGGCCGACCGGACAGGGCGGCTACGCCGCACCCGCTACTGAGCGCTGCGTGGCCAAAGCGCGTGGTGGAGTTTGGCTTCGCGGATGGCGGCGTGGAGGAGATGGGGTTGGCTGGCGTGGTCGGTGGCGTTCTGGGCGGCGGTGTGCAGGGTTTCCAGGTCGTCG
>JBCCRT010000080.1:0-12141 GCA_039201235.1 Planctomycetota bacterium | reverse complement strand
GAACACCGACGTCATCAGGTTGTACTCGTACACCCCCGTCGGGAAGTCTTCCATCAGGTTCAGCTTCAGCACGCCGTAGGTCTCGTCGCCCACCGCGTCGGCCTTGACCCGCTGCTCGCCGTTGAACGGCTCGGTCACCGTGACCGCCACGGCCGTGCCCTCCCGCAATTCACCGTAACGCGGGTACGTCAGCCGGTACGACGCCATCTCCGCCCGCCCGTCGTACCACACCGCGCCGAAATCCTCGCCGTAGGCCGGCGGCATCCACAGCTCGTCCGCCGCCGCACCGTTCCCCGTGACCGACCCGCCGCCGCCCGTCGCCGCCAGGCCGAGGCCCAGCCCGACCCCCGCCACCAAAACCAACATCCACCAGCGTTGCATCGTCCTGTTCCTCGATTCCGTGTAACCGTTCAATCCGAAACCGGCCGGGGACCCTAGCCCCCAAAAATAAGCCACGCCCCGATCCCGAAAATAATCAGGTCCGCCCACACATGACTCACGTAGCAGGCGTAAATATTCCGGTACTTCATGTACAGCAGCGACCACGTCAGCCCCCCGATGAACACCCCCGCCGACGCCAGCGCCGTCGTCCGGGCGTCGAAATAGACCGACAGGGCAACGATGTGGTGGGCCGTGAACAACACCGCCGACCCGAACGCGGCGACGACGTCCGCCCCCCGGAAACCCCCGATCGCCTCCCGCAGCCGCGCAAAAATCCACCACCGCCAGAAGTACTCCTCCAGCATCGAGTTGATCGTGCACCAGTACAGCGTCCCGAGCGCGAAGGTCCACCACCGGTCTAGCCCCATCTGCCCCACCTTCTCCAGCATCGGCCCGGTGTCGATCCAGCTCCGCCCCACCGTCAGGTACGCCGCCCCGATCACCAGCACGATCAACACCCCCGTCACGTGCGCCGCCACCATCCCCCGCCCCCCCGGAAAATTTTCCCACCGCGGGATGCGCGGCCGGACCCGCTCGACCTTGACGAGCCACACCACCGGCGCGAGAAACAGCAGCACCTTCGCGATCGCGAACCCCACCTTCGCCCACGCCGCTTCCGGGAACCACACCATCGCCGTCGTCGTCCCGACCAGTTGGATCGGGGCGACAATCAGCAACGCGATCAGGGCCAGCTTCCGTCGTGACATACGCCTTTAACCGCCAAGGACGCCAAGAGCGCCAAGGAACACCGAAATCAAATCATGCCTTCCTTGGCGTCCTCCGCGTCCTTGGCGGTTAAACCCGCTCCGCCAGAAACGCCTCGACCTGCCCGAGGTTGACCCGTTCCTGCTCCTGTGTGTCGCGGTGCCGAACCGTCACCGAGTCGTCCGCCGCCGTCTCGCCGTCGACCGTGAAGCAGTACGGCGTGCCGATCTCGTCCATCCGCGCGTAACGCTTGCCGATCGACTGCTTCGCGTCGTACTCGCAGGCGAACTTCTCCCGCAGCCGCAGGTACAACGACATCGCTTTCTCCGGCATCCCGTCCTTGTTCACCAGCGGGAACACCCCGGCCTTCACCGGCGCAAACTTCGGCTTGAACTTCATGAACACCTTCGACGGCCGCGACTCGTCCGGCGTGTATGCCTCGCACAGAAGCACCAGCACCGCCCGCGTCAACCCGCTCGCCGGCTCGATCACGTTCGGGATGTACTTGCTCACCGCGTCGATCTCTTCTTTGCTCTTGCCTTCTTCCTTGGCCTTGAGCTGCCGCGGCTGATCGAAATACTCCATCTTGGTCCGCGAGTGTTCCTGGTGCTGCGTCAGGTCGAAGCACCCGCGGTGGGCCACGCCCTCCAGCTCTCCGAAGCCCGGAGCGGTGAACGGGTACTTGTATTCGACGTCAACGCAGGCGTTGGAGTAGTGGGCGAGCTCATCCTCGTCGTGGTCGCGGAAGATCAGGTTCGACTCTTCGATCCCCAGCGTTTTCCACCACCGCATGCGTTCTTGTTTCCAGAACTCGTACCAGTCGAGCGCTTCATCGGGCGCACAGAACCACTCCATCTCCATCTGCTCAAACTCCCGCGAGCGGAAGATGAAGTTCCGGGGTGTCACTTCGTTGCGGAACGACTTGCCGATCTGCGCGATGCCGAACGGCATCTTGACCCGCATCGTGTCGACGACGTTTTTGTAGTTTAGGAAAATACCTTGGGCCGTTTCAGGACGGAGATAGGCTTTGTTGTCGTCCGACTTGATCGCGCCGACGGTGGTGTCGAACATCAGGTTGAACTCACGCGGCTCGGTGAGTGTGCCGAATGACTTGGCGTCCGGTCCTTTCACACGCTTGCGTTGGTCTTCAGTGAGTTGATCAAATGCTTGTTTTCCAAGTTTGACGGCTTTTAAAAAATCGTTGATTTTTTTGTAATACTTCACAGCATCGATTTCGGCCTGTTGCCGAGAAGTCTCATCGTTATCGATGTAGCAAAAACCTTTGTCTTCATCGTGTTCAGGCCAAACAACAATGATGTGATCCGCGCGATAACGTTTTTTACTTTCCGTGCAGTCCACCATTGGGTCGCTGAACCCGCCGACGTGGCCGGAGGCTTCCCAGGTCTTGGGGTTCTGGATGATGGCGGAGTCGAGGCCGACGATGGTCACCGGCTCGCCGTCGGGGCCGAGCGGCGGGCACTCGACCATGCAGCGCCACCAGTGGTCGCGGATGTTGTTTTTGAGGGCGGTGCCGAGCGGGCCGTAGTCCCAGAAGCCGTTGAGGCCGCCGTAGATCTCGGAGGCGGGGTAGACGAAGCCGCGGCGCTTGCACAGCGCGACGAGGTCGGTCATCGATTTGGTGGCGGGGTCAACGGGTTCGGTCACGGACATCGGTCGGCCTCGGCGGGTCGGGGGGCGGCGAAAAGTCGGTCACTTTAGCAGGCCCCCGCCACGCCCGGAGCCGATGACGCCGTTCGCGGTCTTCCGAAGCCCAGCCATTTCATGGCTGGGCGGCCCACGGACGCCGTCCGTGGGCTTCGGGATAGGGCGCAAAGTTCTACATGGCCGTCACCCTCCCCCGGCCCCTCCCTGAGGGAGGGGGGTTTCGGCGCGATAACTTCCGGGGGCGGGGGTGCGGTTGTCGTCGTCGTAGCGGCCGTGGAGGCGGGCGGGGTCTAGGCCGAGGCGGTGGGCGGCGAGCAACGCGGTGTCGAGCAGCAGCTGGCGGAGCACACCGTGGCGGAGGAACCGGCGGGGGCTGGTGCCGAGGCGGTCGGGCAGGAGGCGGACCCGGCCGTGTTTACGCAACTCACGGCAGAGGGTGGCGTCTTCCATCAGCGGTACTTGCGGGACCCCGCCCGCCGCAGCGAGGGCGTCGGGGCGGACGAACAGGCCCTGATCGCCGAGGTACACGCCGGTGAGGGCCATGCGGGTGCGGTTGCAGAAGGTGACGAACCGCAGCAGCCGGCGGTTGAGCCAGCCCGGCGAACGATCGAGCGGGGGTGAAGAGAAATAAAACCGCTGCGTGAACGCCCCGGCGACGAAGTCCGGGTCCGACAACGCCCGCTCGATCGCGTCGCGCCAGCCTGCTGGGGCGAGCGAGTCGGCGTGCAGCAGCCACAGCACATCGGGCTCGGCCTCCGAACCGCACGAGCAGGCCTCGGCCCCGGCCCGCAGCGCCGCGGCTCGGCCGTCGAGATGGGTGCCAGTGACGACCTCAACCCCGGCGTCGCGGGCCAGGGCGGCCGTCCCGTCCGCCGAGCCGCAGTCCGCGATCACGACCCGGTCGGGCCGATACACCGCCAGCGACCGCAGCAGCGCCGGTAGGTGCTCCACCTCGTTCAGCGTCGGGATGACGACCGCGATCCGCACGAACCGATCGTACGTCGCTGGGTCAGTCCGCGAGATTAATCGTCCAGTCGTACCCCATGAACCGCACGCGGTTTTCTTCGAAGGCCGCGAGGGCGGCCGCTTTCCGGGGGTCGTCGTTGTCGAGGTAGGTGCGGATGACTTCGGGCAGCCCGCCGGTGGGCCGGAAGTCGTCGCGGTACCAGCCGAAGATCGCCGAGAGGCGGACGCTGCCGTCGTCGCCGACGCGCAGCCCGTCCTCGGCCGGGTCGTGGAGCCAGGCGCGGGTCACCGCGTCGAGTTGTTCGCCCAGCCGGTCGCCGTCGAACGGCTCGTGCCACAGCGGCGGGCAGTCGACCGCGCCGCAGACCAGCGCGGCGTGGATCAGCGGTTCCTGGTACCGCGGTCGGATCAGCCGCTGTTCCAGAAAATCCAGTGACATCGTGCGGTTGTCGACCCGCCACTGGTTGACGGTGAACCAGGTGAGCCACGACACCTTCTCGTCGCCGTCGGCCTCGCGGGCCCCGTTGTCCAGCCACAGCCGCAGCATCAGGGCGTTGTAGGCGTTGAGGTAGTACGCCAGCTCGTGGTCGCGGGTGGGAAACAGCTCGGGTGTGGACTCGGGGCCGAAGCGGGCGACGGCGTCGAGGTAGACGTCGAGCCGCCCGTCGGGGTCGTCGAGGGTGTCGGGCGTGTCGGCGATCGCGGCGTAGTCCACGTTCCCGCCGCGGACCGCCGCGTCGAGCACGGCGGCGTAAGGCGCGTCGTCGTAAGTGGGCAGCCGAGCCTCGGCCGGGAGGTCGGGGGCGGACGCGCAGCCGACGAGGGCGGTGAGAAGCAGAGCGATCGTCGGGAGGAAAAAGCAGCGGGTCGTATTCATTGGTTTTCCGAACATCAGGGGGGCGGGACCGCCTCGTATCAACCGCGGGACCCGCCGGGTTCTTCCCGTCATCCGGACGGTAACGGCCGCGGTTTTCAAGGAGGTGTGACAATGGACACATCGACACGGACGGGGCGGTGGTCCGAGCCGAGGCCGGGCGGGCCGACGGCGAAGTCTTCGACGCGCAGCGACGGGCCGACCCAGGCGTGGTCGAGCGGGATCATACCGGTGAACCCCAGGTGGTCGGGCCAGGTGCCGGCCCAGCCGAAGCCGCGGGCCGCGTCGCGCAGCTCGGTCTCGCGGGCCAGCCGGCGCAGCGGCGCGGCGAAGCGGGTCGCGTTGAGGTCGCCCACCACGACCACCGGCTCGGCCGACGCCCCGGCCCGTCGGCCGAGCCCCGCGATCTGCCGGTCCCGCGTCGCGGCGTACGCCCGGCTCACCGGTGGCAGCGTGTGCCCGGCAATCACGCGAACAGGTCTGCCTGCCCTCGTTTCGACCACCGCCTCGACCCGCGGCACGGCGCCGACGTCGAGCACCCAGTCCACCCCGCTCACCACCACCCCGTCGCGGACGTACACCGCCAGGCCGAAGTTGTCCTGCCGCACCGTCGGCGTGGCGAGACGGCGGTAGCCCGTGAGCCGTTGGTCCATCGCCAGCACCCACGCCGCGTCCACTTCCTGCAACGCCAGCACGTCCGCCCCACCGCCGGTCAGCCAGTCGGCCGCCGCGGCGTAGTCGCGGTTGTCCGTGAACACGTTCCACGCCACCACGCTCAACCCGCCCCCCCCGGAAGTAGGGGGGGCTTCCGGGGGGGGTGGCCACGCATATGGCAGCAGCACCAACACGTTCGTCAACCACACGGCCCCGCACACGCCCAGGCCGACCCACCGCCGCCGCCACCCGAAGACCAGCATCGCCGGCAGCAACAGCCCCGCGTACTGCAGGCGGAAGTGCGCGAACAGGTCCAGCCGCCACGAGAGGTCGCCGAGCCAGCCCGCGACCGACGCCGCCGACACCCCGGCACCGACCAGCCACGCCGCCCACGTGCAGGCCCGGGCCCACCGGCTCGTCGCGTGTTTCGGGGCCGCCGCGTCCGACATCGGGCGTCATGGTAAGCCCCGCCCGGCTGTACAACCGGCCGGCTTCATCCCGCCCCGCTACGCTGCGGCGATGGCGTACCGCCGGATCGACTTGACCCTGCCCGACGACGACCGCGACCCCGTCGAGCTCTGCGAAGACTTCGACCTGATCGACCACCACCGCTGGCCGGCCGATCCCAACGACGAGGACGGCCCCCGCCGGGTCACGCTCCTGGTCCGCGAGGACGCGGCCGAGCCCGTCGTCGCCAAGCTGCACGAGCTCTACGGCGACAGCGAGGTCTTCCGGGCCGCGGTCATCCAGCTCGCCGCGATCTCCCCCGTGCCCGAGGAGCCGGAGGCGGACGAGAAAAACGACGCCGAGGACGACGAGGACCAGAAGAAACTCCGGCAGGCCCGCGGGCGGATCAGCAAGGACGAGCTGCTCAACGACCTGGCCCCGGGGGCGAAGGTGTCGCGGACCTACCTGATCCAGGTGTTTCTGTCGTCGGTCATCGCCGCCGTGGGGTTGATCCGCGACAACCCGGCCGTCGTGATCGGCGCGATGGTGATCGCGCCGCTGCTGCTGCCGAACATGTCGCTGGCGCTGGGCACGACGCTGGGCGACTTCCGGATGATGGGCCGGTCGCTCGGGGCCAACGCCGCGGGGCTGGGGGTGTGCCTGGTCTTCGCCGTCGCGGTCGGCTGGTGCGTGGACTTCGACCCGACGGTCAAGGAGATCGCGTCGCGGACCGAGGCGACGTACTCCGACGCCGCCCTGGCGTTGGCGGCCGGGGCGGCCGGGGCGGTGGCGGTGACGTCGGGGGTGGCGGCGAACCTGATCGGGGTGATGGTCGCCGTCGCGCTGCTGCCGCCGCTGGTGGCGCTGGGTCTGCTGCTCGGGGCCGGGCGGTTCGAGCTGGCGGACAACACCGCGCTGCTGGTGGCGATCAACCTGACCTGCGTCAACCTCGCCGCGGTGGCGACGTTCCTGTGCCGCGGCGTCCGGCCGGCGACGTTCTACGAGGCCGAGCGGGCCCGCAAGGCGAGCTACGGGGCGCTGACGCTCTGGGTCGTCGCCGTCGGTGTCACGCTGCTGCTGGTCTGGCTCGTCGGCGGGCAGAGCCACCGGTGAAGCGGCCTCACTCCCTCTCCCGGAGGGAGATGGGGTCATACCCGATCCCTCCGATGCCTTCTCAGAGCAGCAGCTCTCCCCCCGGCTCGATCGCCGCGGGCAGCTTCACCCCCGCAAGGTCGCCCGGCACGATCGCGGTGGTCTGCCGGATCTCGATCGTCGCGTTGACGCTGCCCAATCCCTCGCCGTCTCGCGGGACCGACACGGCGTGGGCCTCAAGCCAACGCGCAGCCCGCTCGGTCTGGATCTGCTTGCTCGACGCCGGGCTGTCGGTCTCGACTTCACCGGAGTCTTCCGGGGCGTCCGCGTTCTTGATCGGCGCGAACTCGTCGACCCGGTCCGTCTCGTACACGATCGACGTCTCGCACATCGGCAGCGCATCGAACACGAACGTCTCCAACTTCACCGCGTTCGGCTCCCCCGGAACTTTCGTCTCCTCGCTCGCGGGGTCCCAGCAGCCGACCTTCTTCTCCGCCCGGTTGAACGGCAGGCTGAACCCTTGTGCCGAGGTATTAAGCGACTCGACGAAATCCACCCGTATCGCGTGCAGCGCGATCGACCCGGCCCGGAACCGAAGCCCCCCGGAATCGTCTTTCTGCTCGGCCAGCTCGTCGGGCAGGTTGGAGTATTCGATGACCGTCACCTTCCCATCGACGACACAGAAGTTGCCGAGCTTCTCCTTCGGGAAGCTCTTGGGCAGCATCTTGCTCGACATTTGCGCGTCGTCGAGCGCGTGAAGCCCGAGGAACCGCGGGTCGACCATGCGGACGATCGGGTTGTCGACCTGGGTGTAGCTGATCTGCTCGACGCCGCGCCGCTTCATGTCGGCGACGGCGCCGCTGGTCCACAGCGCCTTGAGCGACCCGCCGTGGCCGTTGGGCGACAGGGCGAGGCTGCCGGGGTTTTCGAGCAGGGCCCGGTGGGTCGCCATGTCGATCGCGGGCATCATCGCCTGCGGGAACAGCATCACTTCCGCCGGGTCGAGCCCGAAGTATTTCTTCTGTTCGAAAAACTCCCGCGTTGCGGCGTTGTTGATCGGGCTGGTCATGACGTACCACGGCACGGCCGCGCCGTACTTCCCCTTGACCTTCAGCAAGTACTCGGCGAAGCAGCCGAACAGCTCGAGGCCGCGCACCGGCGTGCCGGGGAACGTGCCCTTGGGCCCGTCCCAGCCGAGCCGCGAGCCCTGGCCGCCGGCCACGGTGAACGCCGCGACCTGGCCGCCGCGGATCAGCTTCTCACCCAGGGCGTCCGCCCGGTCGTAGCGGTCTTGCAACTCCGGCGTCGGCTCGTACGGGTACCACGGCGCAGGCTCGATATTTTCGGGCAGCGAAAACTCGGGCTTCCGCTTGACGTGCGTCTCGATCAGCCGGGCGACCTCGGGCCAGTCGATGCCCTCGATCTGGCTGAGGATCTGGTGGCGGCCGTCGTCGCAGAGCACGTCGAAATAATCCAAAACGTGGGCCTGGCCCACGGCGTCGAGCGTAACGCGGGCGGCGGCAAGGCGGTCGTCGAGCGTGGCGGTCGGCATGGTCGGGTTCCGGGCTTGGATAAGTCGGTCAGAGAAAAATCAGTCGTCGAAGATCGTGAAATCGGGCAGCGGCGTCGCCGGCTCGGCGGGCAGGTGCTGCAGCACGGCCCGGCCGACGAAGAACGGGCCGAGCGCTTCGAGGTACGTCGAAGTCTGTACCGTGCCGCGCATCGTCTGAACCAGCTGCGACAGCGGGGCGAGCCGGGGGCCCATGAGCCCGATGACGAAGTCGTTGTCGGCGGCGTCGAGGCCGTGACAGGCGAGGCGGACGTCGCGGGCCGCGCCCGCCCGGCCGAAGGCGAAGCCGATGCTGCCGTGCTCCTTGAGGATGTCCTTCTGCTCGGCGTCGGGCAGGCGGGCGAACGCGCCGCTCCGCCGCAGCGGGTACCACACGGCCCAGGGCGTCACCGGGTCGGTCGCGTGGCGGACCGGGCGGCGCAGCAGGGTTTCGTCGAGGTCGCGTTCGTAGCCGAGGGTGTACGACCGGCCGGTCATGGTCAGGTCGGGGCGGGGCGTGAGGTCGCCGATCGGGCCGGATTGAATCATCGCGCGGGTGTGGGTGACGAAGTCGCCGGGGTCGGTCGAGAAACTCAGCAGCGCGACGCCGAGCGGGTCGCCGAGGTCTTCGTAGAGCACGACGCCGGTGCGGGCGTGCTGCTCGAGGTGACCCGCCAGCGCGGCGGTGTCGCGGCAGCCGGTGTAGGCCAGCAGTTGCATGAACAGGCGGGTATCGGACGACCGGCCGCCGGCGCCCTTCTCGGCGAGGTCGAGTTGGTTTTCGTTGGGCGGGTCCGGTGCGGCGGGCATGGGCGAAGCATAAAGCCGGCGCGGGCCCCTTGCAGGAGGCCGCGGAACGTTCACGGGTCGGCCAGGTATCGCACCAGCGCGGTCGCGGCTACGGCCGCCGTCTCGATGCGCAGCACGTACGGGCCGATGCACCAAGGCCGCCAACCCGCCGCGGCGGCCGCCGCCCGCTCGTCGTCGGTCCAGCCGCCCTCGGGGCCGACGAGCAGCGTGACCGACTCCCACTGGAACACGTCACGCCGGTGCGTTTCACCGTGTCCGGTCGGATCGAGGATTAAACGCGTATCGGCCGGCTCGCGCAGCGCGGCGTCGAACCCGATCGCTTCGCCCACGTCCATCGCCCAGGCCCGGCCCGACTGCTTCGCCGCCGCCAACGCCGCCGCCGCGTAACGCCGCCGCTTGTTCGCCCCGGGCTCGACCACCGAGCGAGCCGAGGCCAGCGGCCGCCACGCGTCGGCCCCGAGCTGCGCGAGCTGATCGACCATCGCCTCGGCCCGCCCGCCCTTGGGCGTGGCCGCGAAGACCGTTAGCCGCGGACGCGGCGGCGGCACCTCCCGCACCGCCGCCACCCGGCAGACCGCCTGTTGATCGGAAGACGCGACCAACTCGGCCGCGGCGATCCGGCCGCGGCCGTCGAACAGCGTGATCGTATCTCCGGGCTCGAGCCGCCGCACCTTCCGGGCGTGCCGCGACTCGTCGACGCCCAGCGTGACCGCCGCCGGTTCCGATAAACCGGGGGCGGGCAGGTTGTCGCAATAAAAGCGGGCGGGCTCGGCCATGACGGGTCCGAGTATGCCAGAGCCGCGGGCCCGTCGCCGGTCAATCCCGGCCGGGGGCTGGTCGATAACCCTACGAGGTGTCGGCGTTTTCGCGCCCGCCGCCCCGTGTGCCCGCCATGGCCGACCCCACCCCCCTGCCGACCGACGACCTCGAAGCGCAGCTCGACGCGCTGATCGCCCGGGCCGCCGACGCGCCACCCGACCCGGACGCGGACGCGGACCCGGGCGGGTCTACCGACGACCTCGCGGCCCAGCTCGACGCGTTGATGGCCAACGCCGCCCCTTCCGGGAGCGACGACGCCCCGGCCGACGTCGAAGCCGCGCTCGACGAAGTCGAGGGGGCGGTCGAAGCGGTGCGCGAGGCCGTCGATCAACTCGAAACCCCGGGGTCCGAACAAACGCCGCGCCCGGAAGCGGACGCCGAGCCCAAAGACGGGGATCGCCTCGCCAACCAGCTGCAAACGCTGATCGACGAAGCCGAGCCGGCCAAGGCGGACGCCAAAGACACCGAAGACGCGGCCGACCAGCCGCCGTTGATCGAACAACTCGACAGCCTGTTGGCCGACCACGCCGAGGACGCGCTGGCGGGCGACTTCGAGAGCGTCGAGTCCCTGCTCGGCCGCGACGACCCGGCCATCGGCGACGACGCGGCCCCGCCTGAATCCGCCGAAGCGCCCGAAGCCCCCGGCGCATCGCCGCCGGAACCCGAGGCCCAGAACGACGACGAGCTCGACGGCGGCTTTGCGTCGCCCGACGAAGTGCTCGGCACCGCCTCGCCCCCGGAACCTGCGGTCGGGGACGGGGAGGCCGAGGCCGAACCTCTAGCCGAAACCCCGGCCGAACCGTCGGGCTCGGACGACGACGCCGAAGACGCCTTCGACGGGCTCGACGAGATCGACGGGCTGTTCGAAGCGCCCGAAGCGATGACACCCCGGCCGAGCCCACCCCCGCCCGCGGCCGAGGCCTCGGCCGACGACGACGCGGGCTTCGAGAGCGACGACGGGGACGGCCCCGACGGCGGCTTCGCGTCGCTCGACACCCTGCTCACGGCCGACCCCCCCGACCCGGCTGACGCGGACGGGGCCCCAACCGTCGCGGACAAGCCAGCCGCCGGATACGACGCGACGGACGCCGACGCCGGGGCGGACCCGGAGACCCGAGCGGCCGGCGGGTGGTCGGTGACGCTCAACGCAGCGGCGCTGCGTCGCGCGTTTCAGGTCGTGAAGCCCGCGGCGGCGTGGGCGATGGGCTGGGCGTTATGGGCCTGCGTGCTGATCAACGCGCCGCTGGGCAAGGTGCCCGAGCCGTGGCGGCAGGCGGTGGGCTGGTCGGCGTGGGCCGTCGCCGGGCCGGGCGTGTTGCTGATCGTGTACGGGCTGCTGACTTAATCTCCCGGCCGGCCGGTGCCGGACGCGAAGAACCGCCGGAGGATCACGGCCGCGGCGAGGGCGTCGCGGCGGGCCTTCTTCTGGCCGTGGGTGAGCCCGCTGCGGCCCATCTGCTCGTCCGCGTCGGCGGAGCTCAGCCGCTCGTCGACCTCGAACACCGGCAGCCCGAAGCGCCGCCGCAGCGTCTCGGCAAACGCCCGGCCGACCCCCGCCGCCGACCCCGCCGACCCCGCCGACCCGTCGGCCCCCAGCGGCACCCCGACCACCAACGCCCCCGGCTCCTGCTCCGCGATCGCCCGCCCCACCTGCCGCAGCCGCTCCTCGGCGTTGGCCGTCTGGATCACCCCCACCGGCGACGCGATCCCGCTGCCGTCGTCGCCCACCGCGAGGCCGGTCCGCTTGGCACCAAAATCGATCGATAAATAACGCAACGTTCTGGACGCAGATTTTTGTTTGCGGTCGCCTGCGCGGCGGGCGGCAGGGGGTGTCCCCCTGCACCCCCGGAAGACATCACCGGTGTACGGTTAGGCGAGGCGTTTGGTGGCGACGGTACCGTCTTTGGTGGTCTTGACGTCGTAGCCGGCGGACTGGAGCTCGTCGCGGACGGCGTCGGCGGTGGCGTAGTCTTTGGCGGCCCGGGCGGCGTCGAGGGCGGCGACGCGGTCGACAAGCCAGCCGTCGGTGTCGTCGTCGCCAGACTCGGCTTCCGGCGGCAGGACGCCGAGGACGTGGTCGAACCGGCGCATCACCCCGAGCGCTTCGCCGGCGTCGGCG
>JBCCRT010000079.1:0-12359 GCA_039201235.1 Planctomycetota bacterium | reverse complement strand
GCGAGATCGTCGTGCTCTGACCCATCCGCCGCTCGACGAGGTACAGCGTCGCGAGCACCACGGTCAGCCCGCAGCAGGCCCGCAGCAGCCCGGTGGTGAGCTGCAGCTCGGCGAGGCGGTCGCTGACCACGGCCATGCGGTTCGGCCGGCCGCGCTCCTCGAGCAGGTCCGCCAGCCGCTTGCGCGAGAACGTCTTGAGCACCGAGTGCGCCGCGGCGAAGTAGCACACGGCCCCGCAGGCCAACACGACGACAACCGACGCGGTGATCACGACGCGGCCCCCCCGTAGATCGGCCCGAGGCCCAGGGCGGTGAGCAGCTCATCCTCGCGGCGGTGCATGCGGTCGGCGGCGGCGGAGTCGTGGTCGTCTTCGCCCAGCAGGTGCAGCAGGCCGTGGACGGCGTAGAGCAGCAGCTCCTCGCGGGCCGAGTGGCCGCGGGCGGTGGCCTGACGCTGGGCCTCGTCGCGGCAGACCACGACGTCGCCTTCGACGCGGGGCGTCGGCCCGGCCGCGGGTACGGGTTCCCGCAGGTCGAAGGTCAGCACGTCGGTCGTCGTTGGGTCGCCGCGGTACTCGGCGTGAAGCGCGGCCATGGCCGCGTCGTCGATCAAGGTGACCGCCAGCTCACCGCCGATCACGCCGGCCAGGGCGCAGGCCTCGGCGAGCCGCGGCTCGAGCCAGCCCGCGGCCGGGGGGGCGGTGTCGTCGGTGTGCAGCTCGAAAACCACCGCGAGGCCGTTGATGTCGGACGGCGTGGGGGGCGCGTGGCCCCCGGGACTCGGCCCGGGGTCGTCGGGCGCGGCGGTCGGCTCGGTTGGGGTGGAGGGGGCGGCGGGTTCGGGCACGTGGGGTCTCGTCACAAAACGTCGGTAGACAGCTTACGGAAACCGGCGGGCGGGGGCCACAGAAAACCCGGGCCGACGCCCCCCGGTACCGGTCCATCGGGCCGCCCGGTCACGCGGTTCAGTCCTCCCGCGGCAGCGGGCAGTCGCGGGCCTTGGTCAGCGTGACGCGGTTGCCCCGGTCGTTGTAGGTCACCTCGGTCATGTAGGCCCGCATGAGCATGACGCCCCGGCCGTGGGGCCGGTCGAGGTTTTCCTCGGCCGTGGGGTCGGGCAGGTCGGCGGGGGCGAAGCCGGGGCCCTGGTCTTCGACGGTGATCGTGATCCGCTCGGCGTCGGCGGCGTAGGTGACGGTGACGTGTTTGGTCGGGTCGCTGCCGTTACCGTGGCGGACGGCGTTGGTCAGGGCCTCGTCGAGGGCCAGGCGGATGGCGAAGAGTGACTTGTCGTCGAACCCCGCGGCGCGGGCGGCCTCGACGATCGCGTGCTGGGCCGGCGGGACCTCGCTCAGGCGGCTGGGGAACTCGAGCGTCTGGGTCTGCGGTCCTGCCATACGCCAACCCCCCCCCCCGGAATGTTCAACGGCGCGAACGTGGTGGTGAGAGTCGAGTCACTTGAAACTCTTGAGGGCCTTGGGGTTGTCCTCGTGGATCTGGAACAGCTTGTTGAGCTTGGTGATCACAAAGACCTCGTAGATCTGCTTGTCGATGTTGGACAGCCGGAGTTGGCCGCCCTTCTGCTTGACCTTGGTGTTGACGGTGATGAGCGTGCCCAGCGCGGCGGAGGAGAGGTGCTCGACGTTGTCGAAGTCCAGCAGCAGCTTGGGGTTCGGCGCGGCGTCGATGAGCTGGGCGATCTCCTCGCCGATCTGCTGGATCGCCGACTCTTCGAGGATGTTGCGGTCTACGAAGCCGACCTGGGTCACTTCGTCGACCTCGTGGACGATCAGTCGGCTGTCACGGGTGCTCATCGGCCGGGCTCCGGCGGCGGGGGAAGTCGAGAAGACAGAAACGCCGGCAGGGCCCCGGCGGGGCGATTCGGCAGCGGCGAAACCTAAACGCCACCCCGGGGGGTGTCAAGGACAGCATCGGCCGGCCCGCCGGCCTGCTGTAGCGCCCACAACGCCGCGTATTTCAGTTGCACGCTCAGGGCCGCCTTCTGGGCGATCATCAGCCCGAACGTGCCGCTCAGGAAGCCACGCTTCAGCAGGTAGAACTTCCAGAACGCCAGCCGCGGCCGCAGCCAGAGGTCCAGCCAACTCGCCCGCCGGCCGCGGGCGTGCATCTGCTCCGCCACCAGCATCAGCCGGTCGTCCAGCCGCCGGCCGCAGAAGTAATCCGACCACGCCGCCGGGCCCGCCCGCTTGTGCTCCAGATGACCCGACAACCGCGCCATCCGCCGCGGTGACCCCGGCTCTAATCCGTCGTGCAGCGCCTCGTCGCGCCACACCGCCCGGCCGCGGTGTACCAGCCGCGACTGCCAATCCGGGTCCCACGCCCGCACCCGCCGGCCCAGCACCCAGTTCCGACGCTTGACGTGGACCACGTCGACCGTGTCCGTATTCGGCCCCGATAACCAATCGCGGACCTGCCCCGCCAACGTCGGCGAGACCTCTTCGTCGCCGTCCAGCACCAGCACCCAGTCGTGCCGCGCCAGCGTCGTACCGAACCGCTTCTGGGCCGTGTACCCCCGCCAGGGTTCGAGCCGGTACACGTCCGCCGCCGCCCGCGCGATGGCGGCCGTATCGTCCGACGAGCCCGAGTCGACGACCACGACCTCGGCCGCCCACTCCCGCGCCGACGCGATTGCCGCCGGCAGCGTCGCCGCCGCGTCCGCGCAACAGATCACCACCGACACCGCGACCTTCCCGTCGTCACCCATGCCCCGCAGTGTAATTGCCCCGGAAAACGACAGAAGCCCACGGACGCCGTCCGTGGGTCCCCTCACTCTTCCCCCACCCGCCGCAGCGCCCGCCGCGTCGCCCAACCCAGCACCCCCACCGCCCCCACCGTCGCCGCCGCCCCCACCCCCAGCAGCCACGCCGAGCCGGGCCGCTGCGGGTCGAACCGCTCCAGCCCCGCCCCCACCGCCGCCACCGCCGCGACCCGCGGCGCCATGCCGATCGCCGTGCCCCACAGAAACGGCCCCCACCGCAGCCGAAACGCCGCCGCCAGCACGTTCACTGCCCCGTAGGGCACCACCGGCGACAGCCGCAGCAGCCCCACCAGCAGCCCCGCCCGCCAAGGCGAACTCCGCGTCACCGCCCCGCACACCGCCGCGCCCCGTGGGTACCGCTCCACGAACCGCATCACGCCCGGCCCCGCCAACACCGCCGACAGCCCCTTGCCCAGCGGCGACGCCAGTGTCGCCGTCCCCCACGCCAGCACGAAGCCCCACGGCCAACCCAACGCCCAGCCCGACACCAACGCCAGCACGAACGTCGGCATCACCCACAACGCGCAGCCGAAGAAACCCGCCGCCGCCAACCCGGCCGCCGTTTCGATCCCGCCGCCCCGCAGCGACTCGGCGTTCGCCGCCGCCCACCCCGTCATCAACCCGCCGCCCACCAGCGGACCCGCCGCGGCCAACGCCAGTAACCCCGATGACCGACCCAGGTCACGAACCGCGTCGCGTCGACTCACCCCGTCAACCCCACCGCCCGCTCCGCGTCCTCCAGCGACGTGAGCCCCATCAACACCCGCTCCCGCGCGTGGTCCGCCAGCGTCCGCACCCCGCTGCCCCGCAGCGCCTGCTTGAGACTCAGCAAACTCGGCTTACCCAGCACCACGTCGCGGACCGCGTCGTTGACCTCCAGCCGTTCGAACACACCCACCCGCCCGGCGTAGCCCGTGCCGAAGCAGGCGTCGCAGCCCACCGGCCGGTAGATGATCCGCGCCTCGCCCTCGGGCCGGCCCAGCTTCCGCAAATCTTCCGGGGTCGCCTCGACCGGCTCGCGGCAACGCTCGCAAAGCCGACGCACCAGCCGCTGGGCCAGCACCACGTTCAGCGTCGACGCGATCAGGTACGGCTCGACCCCCAGGTCCAGCAGCCGCAGCACCGTGCTCACCGTGTCGTTGGCGTGGATCGTCGACAGCACCAGGTGGCCCGTCGTCGCGGCCTGCATCGACGTGACCGACGTGTCCTGGTCCCGCACCTCGCCCAGCACGATCACGTCGGGGTCCTGACGCAGGCAGGTCCGCAGCAGGCTGCCGAAGGTGTGGCCTTCGGACGTGTCGACCGGGATCTGCGTCACGCCCTGCAGCTCGTACTCGATCGGGTCCTCGATCGTGATCACGTTGCGCTGCCCCGCGTCGATCTGCCGCAGCACGGCGTAGAGCGTCGTCGTCTTGCCGCTGCCGGTCGGCCCGCAGACCAGCAGCGTGCCGGTCGACCGCTGCGAAACCTCGCGTAGGGCGGTCTCGATCTCGGCGGGCATGTCCAGGTCGGTCAGCTGCTGTGGCGCCTGGGCCGAGTCCAGCACGCGGACGACCATCTTCTGGCCGTACATCGCCGGGGCGAAGCTCACCCGGTAGTCGATCGTCCGGCCCGGGACCGCCATCGAGAAGTGGCCCTCCTGGATCACCGACTTGCGGCTGATGTCGATGTCGCAGAGCACCTTGATCAGCGACATCAGCTTGGTCGACTGGTCCGCCGACAGCCGGGCAACCTCGAGCATCGTGCCGTCGACCCGGACGCGGATCAGCGTGTCGTGCTGCTTCGGCTCGAGGTGGATGTCGCTGGCGTTGGAACGCAGCGCCCCCAGCGTCAACAGCTGCAGGTGCCCCAGCGACTCCGTGGCGTGCGTCAGCTCCGCCCCCGCCGCGTGGACCACCTGCCCCCGCGCGTTGAGCAGCGACAACGCCTCGATCCCGAACCCCGGGTCCCGCCCCATCCGCGCCATCCCCACAATCCCCCCGGAAGTTTTCGTTCCGCTTTCGGGGGTGATTTGGAAATCGGGTGAAGCCGCGCCGTTGTCGTCCTCGACCAGCACGGCCACGTCGTAGACCGGCTCGTCGTCGCCGTCGTCGGCGAGTTGCGGGGTGTCGTCGTCACGGGGCGGCGGGGCCGGCGTCGGCGCGGCCTTGGTCGGTAGCGCCGAGGGGTAGGCCGCCGTGGGCACGCCCGCCGCCGAGTCCGCCGAGGCGAAGTAGCGTACGAACAGCCCGCCGACCTGGAACACCGCCCCGTCGGTCAGCCGGACCGCCTCGATCGGTTGGCCGCGGACCCGCGTGCCGTTACGCGAGCCCAGGTCTCGCAGCACCACGTTTTTCGTGTCCCGCAGCACCTCGCAGTGCCGCCGGCTCACCAGCCGGTCGCCCGTGATGGTGTGGTCGCAGGCGTCGTCGCGGCCGAAGACGAACCGCCGGCCGTCGAACGGCACCCGCGTCGTCCCCGCCTTCGCGATCAGTTCGAGCACCGGCATCGGACCGGTCAATCTAGCCCCGCCCCGCCGGCAACGCCAACCCGCCGGGCCGAGTCAATCCCCGGCGAACAGCTCGGCCAGCGGCAGCTCGAAGCCGGGCAACACCTCGCCGCCGGGCAGCGTGTCGTCCCGGCCGTAGACGTGGGCGCGGCCGTCGGGGGCGTGGGTCGCCACGGTCTGCGACTTCGGGTCCACGACCCAGACCGCCCGCGTGCCGTGTGCGAGCCACCACCGCGTCTTGTCCGCGACGTCGCCGGCCGTGTCGCTCGGGCTGTTCACCTCGACCGCCAGGTCCGGCGGGATCGGGATGAATTTCGGCGTCAAGGCCTCGGCCAGTCGCTCGGCCGCGATGAAAGCGATGTCGGGTGCCCGCACCGTATCGGGGTTGCGGTCGAGGATAAAGCCTGTCTCGGCCAGCGTGCATTCGCCAAGGTCTTGGTCACCGAGAAACCGGTTGAGGGCCCGGACCAGACGCATCCCGACAATGCCATGGCTTCCGCCGGCGGGCGACATCATTTTCAGCTCCCCACGAATCAACTCACAACGGCCTAATTCCGCGCTGCGGCCAAGCATCTCGTCTGCGGTCATCAGCTGTTTGTCTAGTGCGGTCATGGCGAAAGAAGTATATCGGCCCGCAACGCCGGACCCCCTAAAGTGGTACGACACCATGGACCTGATCTACCTCGACAATAACGCGACCACGCGGCCGACCCCGGAAGTTTCCGCGGCGGTGGCCGAAGCCCACGACGAGTTGTGGGGCAACCCGTCGAGCGTCCACCGCTTCGGGCAGCGGGTGCGGCAGCGCCTCGAATTGGCGCGGGCGGCGACGGCGTCGCTGCTCGGGGCGCGGCCGAGAGAACTGGTCTTGACTTCCGGGGGGACCGAGTCGTGCGCGTTGGCGATCCGCGGGTTGCGAGCCGCGCAGCGCGGGGCCGAGCGGTTCACGCTGGTGACGACCGACATCGAGCACGCCGCGGTGCGGGAGCTGGCCGAGGCGATGGCGACGGAAGGAGAAGGAACCACCGTTGTCGTGAAGCTGCCACTCTTGGAAGGAGGTGTGGCCGACGCATCGGTGTTGCCGGGTCTGCTGGCCGACGCGGCGGGCCCGGTGCTGGTCAGCGTGCAGTGGGCCAACAACGAGACCGGCGCGATCCAGCCGATCGCCGAGCTCGCCGCCGCGGTCGCCGACGCCCGGCAACACGGAGCGAAGGTCTGGCTGCACAGCGACGCGACGCAGGCGGTCGGCAAGCTGCCGGTCGACGCCCCCGGAAGCGGCGTGGACCTCCTGAGTTTCGCGGCCCACAAGTTCCACGGGCCGAAGGGCGTCGGCGGGCTGTGGCTGCGGCGGGGCGTCCGGCTGCGCCCGGTGCAGCTCGGCGGGCCGCAGGAGACCGAACGCCGCGGCGGCACGGAAAACGTCCCCGGCGTCTTGGGCCTCGGCGTCGCCGCGGAGCAAGCGGCCGACTTCCTCTCCGACCCGGCGAAGCGTGACGCGGTCGCCGGCCTGCGCGACGAGCTCGAACGCCGCGTCGCCGACGGCCTGCGTGACGCGGGCCACGACCCGCCGGCGGTCAACTCCGCGTCCGCGCCGCGGCTGTGGAACACGACGAACCTCGGCTTCCGCGGCCTCGAGGCCGAGGCGATCTTGCTCGGGCTCAGCGAGCGGGGCGTGTGCGCCTCGGCCGGGGCGGCGTGCAGCAGCGGCAGCCTCGAGCCGTCGCCGGTGCTTTGGGCGATGGGGATCGACGAGCCGGTCGCCCACGGCTCGGTGCGTTTGTCACTGAGCCGGTTCACGACGGCCGATGAGATCGGGCGGGCGGCCGAGGTGCTGGTCGCGGTCGTCGCCCGGCTCGGCCGGGTGTTGCCCGTGTAGTTTCGATTGTCGGCATCTTTCGCTTTACCGCCCGGCGTTTGCGGCGCACAATCCACCCGTACGCCCCCGCCCGAGACCCCCTTCTCGATGCAGCTGATGTCCTGGATGATCGGTCGGCTCGGCAGCCGCTTCGCGCTGCACTTCGAGCCGTACCAGCGCCGCGTGATGCACTCGGCGCTCGGGCGGTTCCTCGACCGGCCGCTCGACCTCGCCGTCGGTCTCGTTGAGCCCGGCGGGGCCCAGCGCGTCCTGCCGTTCACCACCGACAACGACCGCGACGGGGTCGACCAGCTGGCCAACTGCGAGCAGTTCGACCGCGTCAACTCGATCACCTTCGCCGGCTACAGCGAGCGGTACGGGCTGAAGCTCGAGCTCAACGTCCACAGCGCGTTCTACCCGCAGAACGAGCGGCTCTGCGTCATGCCCGCGGTCTACCTCGAGCTGCGGGTCAGCCCCGTCGCGCGGTTCCGCCGGCTGGACTTCCACGGCCCGCCGCCGGGCAAGGTCGAGCTGTTCCTCCGGCTGCGTCGGCCCGAGACGTCGATCCGCGTCGGGGACGACGCGATCGCGCTGGACTACCGCGTCCCCCGCGTCGCGGCCGACCCGTGGGAGACGCCCAGGACCGACGAGCAGTTGATCGCCGAGGGCCACCCGGTGTCGGACGCCCACGAGCGGATCGTCTCACTCAACCCCGGCTGCGAGCCGACGCCCGACGGCCACGGGCTGCGGCTGGAGATCCCCGTCACGCGTTCCGGCTCGGGCATCAAGTGGCGGCTGGTCTGGGCGGCACATGTCGATGGGCCGGTGCTGCGGGTGCGGCGGGACGACGCGGTGCACGACGCCCGGCTGCGGTACACCCGGCACTGGCCGAGCGTCGAGGCCGTCGCCGACGAGGCGACGCGGACCCGCGACGAGCGGCTGGCCCTGTCCCGCCGCTTCGAGAAGCTGATGGAGCAGGCGCCGCTCGACGCCTCGCAGCGGCACCTCACGAACCAGAGCTTCCAGAACTTCCTGAGCAACACCTGGTGGTGCGTCACCGACCCCGGGCCCGCGGCGACGCCCGACGGCCTGGTCGCCCAGCCGCGCGAGTGGTTCAGCGTCTGGGACGGCTCGCCGACGCACCACTCGGCGCTCGACGTGGAATACAACCACGCGATGTTCTACCTCGCGTTGTGGCCCCGGCTGCTGCGGGTGCAGCTGGCGCAGTGGGCCGAGCGGGCCGAGGACCACGCGGCATCGGGCGGCGCGGTGATGCCGCACGACCTGGGCCGGGGGTTCGACGCGACGGGCAACGCGTTCCCCCACCCGATGCCGGTCGAGGAGAACACGAACTACCTGCTGCTGCTGGAGACCTACACGCGCTGGACCGGCGACGTCCGGCCGGGCCGGGCCCTGCTGCCGCTGGTCAAGCGGCTGGCCGACCACCTGGTCTGGACCGACCGCGACGGCTCGGGGTTCCCGTCCGACGGCGTGGCGAACACGATCGTCGACGGCAGCGCGTCGGTCCAGGTCGCCCGCAAGCAGACCTACCTCGCGGTCAAACGCGTCGCCGCGCTGCGGGCCGCCGCCGGGCTGCTGCGCCGCCACCAGCACCTCGACGAGGCGCGCCGCTGCGAGGCCCTGGTCGAACGCGACACCCGCCTGATCGAACGCGCCGCCTGGCTCGGCGACCACTACGCCGTCGCCGTCGATCGCTCCGCCGTCGAGATCACCGACCCGCTCACCGGCCAACCTCTGCCCGACGACGAGCTGCCCGGCTGGGACGCCTACTCCATCTACACCGGCAACGGCCTGCTGCTGCCCGAGCTCATCGGCCAGCCCCCCGTCCTCGACCGCACCCGCCTGGCCACCGACGTCCACCGCGCCAACCGCGAGTGCCAGGGCCGCTACGGCGACGGCCACTCCTCCCTCGAACCCGACAACCCCCGCGTCTCGCAGAACCTCTGGCGCGACCTGCTCGCCCGCTACCTGCACCTCGGCGGCGAGTCCTCGGCCCAGCAATACTGGGACCTGCAGGTCATGTCCAACACCCACAGCCAGGCGCTGGGCTACACCGACACCTACGTCCAGAACCGGCTGCACAACTACCCCCGCGGCGTCGTCGCGCTGGGCTACTACCTCGCGTCGCCCCGCCTGATGATCGCCCGCCTTGCGCCTGGGGCCGTGGGCACCTACATCACCGTCGACCCCGACCGGAACATCCCGCAGCGCTGGCCCCTGCTGCCGCTGGCCGACTGGCAGGCGGGCAAGATCCCCGTCTGCGTCGTCGGCGACGACGGCCGGGTCACCATCGAAGCCCCGACCGATCCGGTCCAGGTCCTCGGCAAAGAAAACGACCCCGGCGAGTCGCTGTCGGGGCTCGAGCTGATCGGGTGACGGCGGGCGGACGAGTCCGCCCGCTACCCGTTTCACCGAAGCGCGCGCTATCCTGTACCACGTGAAACCCGCCGTTCCCCTTGTGCTGATGGTCGTGCTGCTCGCCGGCTGCAACGCGCCGGTCCGCGTCTCGACGCTCGACTCCCACGGCCGGCCCGACCTCACGCCGCACTACGACCACCGCCCGATCGACCTGGTCCGCGGCGGCCTGCTCGCCGAGCCCGGCGACGCCGAGCTGATCGAGACCCTCCGCGACGCCCGACGAGCCGAGGGCCTGCTCCCGGGGGTCGCCGCCGACCGCTACCTCGACGTCGCCGAGCGGGCCTACCGCCAGATCGTGGACCCCGCCACGCCCTACGGCCGCCGCGGCCTGCTGACCCGTGAGGTCTACAACCGCGCCGTCGCCGGCTACGTCCGCGTCGCCCCGCCTAACCAAGACGACGACCGCACCACGCGCACCGCTAGGTTCGACCCCGCCGACTTCGACACCTACACCCCCGCCGCCGACCTGCGGATCGTCGGCCTCGGCACGCACCACGTCACGCCCGGCTTCGGTGCGCCGCTGATCGCCGCCCGGGACACCGACCCCGACGACCCGGCCGACGCCCACTACCCCCCGGAGGCCGTCACCCGGCCCGTCACCGCCACCCTGGCGTTCCCCCCCGACCCGGCCCTGCCCCGCCTGGTGCTCCACGACCCGCGAGGGGTTCGGGACGTCGAGGCGGGCGACGTCACACTGCCCCTCGCCGCCGACTTCTCCGCCCCCTACGCCGCCCTGCTCGCCGAGACCGCCGACCTCGCCGCGCTGGGCTTCGCCGCCATGCTCGACCCCGCCGCCGGCGAAGACCGCCTCAACGTCTACCTCCTCGAGCCCTACGACCCCGGCAAGACCCCGCTGCTCATGGTCCACGGCCTGATGTCTACGCCGCTGGCCTGGATCGAACTCACCAACGAGATCCAGTCCGACCCCGACCTCCGCGACCGCTACCAGGTCTGGCACTTCTACTACCCCACCGGCAGCTGCCCGTACTACTCCGCCTTCTACCTCCGCGAGAAGCTCGACGCCCTGCGCCTCCGCCTCGACCCCGAGCTCGACGACCCGGCCACGCAGGACGTCGTCGTCGTCGGCCACTCGATGGGCGGCATCCTCACCCGCGCCCTGGTTTCCGACCCCGGGCTCGACGCCTGGAACATCGCCTTCACCGTCCCGCCGGACCGGCTCGAGGGCGACCCCGAGACCGTCGATTTCCTCGCCGGCGTCTACATCTTCGAGCCCCGCGACTACGTCCGCCGCGTCGTCTTCGTCGCCACGCCCCACCGCGGCTCGGACTTCGCCAACAACCTCATCGGGACCTTCGGCCGCTCGCTCGTCCGCCTGCCCCAGGAGTGCCACGACAAGACCGTCGCCGTCGCCCGAGCCAACCGCGACCGTCTCCAGCCCGGCTACGGCCCCTGGCTGCTCAACGGCCCGCCCTCGTCCATCGACATCCTCCGCCCCGAGTCCCCCGCCTCCGCCGCCGTCGACCTGATCCCCATCGCCGACGGCGTCACCTACCACTCGATCATCGGCACCCGCGTCGACCTGCCCGACGGCGACGCCGAGGGCTCGTCCGACGGCATCGTCGCCTACTGGTCGTCCCGCCTCGACGGCGCAACCTCCGAGCTCCTGGTCCCCGCCGGCCACAACGCCCACGACCACCCGGATGCCATCGCCGAGGTCAAACGCATCCTCCACGAACACCACGGCGAGACCCGCGTTTCCGGGGTCGCCGGACTCACTCGTTGATGCCTAAGTCGGACTTGGTCATCAGCGGGAAGAACGCGAAGCCCGCCGCCTCGACCGCCTCCCGCGCCCCCTCCTGCCGGTCGATCACCACCACCACCCCCGCCACGTCCGCCCCCAGCCCGTCGCGCAGCAGCTCCGCCGCCTCGATCGACTGGCCCCCCGACGTCGCGATGTCCTCGGTGATCAGCACGCGGTCGCCCGGCTCCAGCACGCCCTCGATCTGCTTCGCCGTGCCGTAGTCCTTCTTCGCGTTGCGGATCAGCACGCACGGCAGCCCCGTCGCCAGCGACGCCGCGGCGACCAGCGGCACCCCGCCCAGCTCCGGCCCGGCCAAACGCGTGACCTTCGGGTCCTGCGCCGCCACGATCCGGGCGATCCGCTCGCCCAACGCCGCGAGGATGTCGGGCTGCGTCGTGAAGCGGTACTTGTCGAGGTAGTACTTGCTCTTCCGCCCCGACCGCAGCGTGAAGTCGCCGCGCAGCAGCGCCGTGTCCCGAACCCGTTCGATCAGTTGCGCGTCGGTCATGGGTCTTGCGTCATCACGAGGGACGCGACAGCATATAAAAAAGCCCACGCTCGCTGAGCGTGGGCTCCGTTTGAATCTAAGCAACGGTCGGGTTCAGGCGTCCGCCCCCGCCGGCTCCTCGACGCCCTCCTCCTTCATCGCCGCGCGGCGGGACAGCTTCACCCGCCCCTGCTCGTCGATCAGGATCACCTTCACCCGCACCTCGTCGCCGACCTTCACCACGTCACTGACCTTCTCGACGTAGCCGTCCTTGAGCTCGGAGATGTGGCACAGCCCGTCCTGGCCCGGGATGACCTCGATGAACGCGCCGAAGTCCTTCACGCTCGTCACCCGGCCGTTGTAGAGGGCGCCTTCCTTCACCTCAGCGCAGAGCTTTTCGACCTCTTCGAGGGCGGCCTCGGCCTTGCCGCCGCCGACGGCGGAGATGTAGACCGTGCCGTCTTCCTCGACCTCGATGGTCGCGCCGGTGGCCTCCTGGATGCCGCGGATGGTCTTGCCGCCCGGGCCGATGAGCTTGCCGATCTTCTCGGGG
>JBCCRT010000078.1:0-12668 GCA_039201235.1 Planctomycetota bacterium | reverse complement strand
GCCGAGGCCGCACTTGTTGGAGAGCAGGCGGGTGGCGGTGGCGGTGGCGATCGAGTGGGTCCAGAGGTCGCGGGCGTCGAAGTTCGGGGCGATCTTGCCGCCGCGGAAGAGCTTGGCGAGGCTGGCGGCGATGGCGATGTTTTTGACCGCGTTGAGCCCGAGCAGGACGATGGCGCGGTTGATGCTGCCGATCTGTCCGGGCAGGCCGTAGAAGGCGGAGTTGACCACCTTAAGGATGCGGGCGCCCAGGGCGGGGTCGTTGCTGATGACCTTATTGAGGTCCTGGGCGGTGGAGTCGGGGTCTTCGACCAGGCGGATGATGCGCATCGTCACCTCGGGGAGGGTGGCGATGTGGCTGATCTCCTTGATGGCGGACTGGACGTTTTCCTGGATCGCCGCGGCCGAGCCGGTGTCGGGAGCAGTCTCGGGGGTGGTGGTGGTGGCCATGGATCGTTTCTCCGCTCCGGTAGATCGTTGCGGGTGCTATCGACGGCGGGGCGGTGTTGCTGTAGAGAACGAGGCGGAAACCTCGGACGGCCCGGGGGCGGGGGCGTCACAACCGGAACAGAAGTCACGGGCCGCGAGCCCACCGGCCTTGAGGTGGCCCGGGCGGGGGTCTAGCATCTTCCCATGGACTGGCGAGTCATCCTGGAGCAGGACCCGCGTCTGGGCGGGGCGTACCGGCGGATCGCGGGCCGGCCGAGTTGGCCGCTGCGGGCGGCGCTGCTTTGCGGCGCGGCGGTGGTGGTGGTGCCGATGGTGTTGGCGCTGATCGCGGGGTTGGCCGTGGGTGCGGCGGTATACCTGATCGGGTCGGCCGTGGCGGGTTTCGGCGGGATGTTCGGAGCGGGACACCCCGGGGCGGCGCACGATCGGCACACGCCTGGCGACGAGTTGCGTGAAAACGTGCGGGTCCTGCAACGCTGAAACCTGTGAAGCATCAACACGTTCGGTTCCGGGTCGTCGGGCTCGTCGCGGCGGTCACGCTGCCGTTTGGCTGCGCCCCAAAGCCCGCCGTCGATCGGCCCTCGGAGGCACCCTTTGTCCGGTTCGCGCAGTTCAATATCGCCCTCTACAGCCGAGACCGCGACCCCGAAGAGGTCGCTCGCCGGCTGGCGACGCCCGACGACCCGCAGGTCAAAAAAATCGCCGCGATCATTCAGGACGTCCGCCCCGACCTCGTGCTGCTTAACGAGATCGACCACGACCCTACCGGCCGGGTCGCCAAGCTGCTGCAGCAGAACTACCTCCGCGTCGCGCAAGGCGACGGCCTCCAACCGATCGTCTACGGCTATACCTACTCGCCGCCGGTCAACACCGGCGTTCCTAGCGGCGTCGACCTCGACAACGACGGCCGGACCGACGGCCCCGGCGACGCCTTCGGCTGGGGTCACTACCCCGGGCAGTACGGCATGCTGCTGCTCTCACGGCTGGACGGCGATCACCGCCCGCTGCGCAACTGGCGGACGCAACGCTGGATCGACACGCCCGGCCACCTGATGCCGACCGACTGGTATGGCGACGAGGCGGCGCAAACGATGCGGCTGTCGTCGAAGACCCACGCCGTCGTCGTCGGCGAGATCGGCGGCCGGCTTATCGGCGTGCACATGAGCCACCCCACCCCGCCCGCTTTCGACGGCCCGGAAGACCGCAACGGCAAACGCAACTACGACGAGATCGGGCTGATCGTCAGCAATATCGAAGAGCTCACTCCGCTGCCGCTGGTCGTCATGGGCGACCTCAACGCCGACCCGAACGACGGCTCGTCCCGCCCCGGCGCGATCGCCCAACTGCTTGAACATCCTCGCATTCAAGACCCCGAATCTCGCAGCGTCGGCGGTGTAGAGGCGGCCGCCCGCGACGGCGGGGTCAATCAGGGCCACGGCACCGACCCCGCCCTCGACACCGCCGACTGGCGTGACACGCCGCCGGGTTCGGGCAACCTCCGCGTCGATTACGTGTTACCCACGACCGACTGGCAGGTCATCGATGCGGGCGTGTTTTGGCCCACCGCCGCCGACCCGCGGCACGATTGGATCGATGCGTCCGACCACCGGCTGGTGTGGGTTGACCTGCGGCTGGCCGACGGGCCGGATCAACCGTCGCTAGCTTGCCCGGCGCACCAGCGCTCCCGCGACGTGCCCGCCGAAGCCCGCGGCGACGACAAGATGCCCGCGTCGATCGCCGGCCGGTAGCGTCGGCGTCGCGCTCAGCGGCATCGGGGCCCCGCGCAGCGGCGTCTCGAGCCACGGCATCGGTGGCAGCTTGCCCGTGCGGGCCGAGAGGCAGGCGATCACGAAGGACACCAGCCCGGCCGCGCCGAGGGTGTGGCCCAGTGCCCCTTTGCTGGCGTAGACCGCCGTGGGGGTGGGGCCGGCGTGGTGCTCCTCGTGGAACGGGTGCTGACGCTGCCGCAGCACGTCGCCCAGCAGCCGCAGCTCGGCCGCGTCGTGCTCGGCCGTGCCGGGCGCGTGCGGGTGGACCGCGGCGATCGGCCGGCCCGCCACCAGCTGCGACGCCACGACCCCAAGAGCTTGCATCGACCGGCTCGGCCGGATGAGGTCCTCGGCCTCGCACGCCACCGCGGAATCGACCAGCTCGATCGCTCCCTTCGGAAACGTGTCGCCCGGATCGAGCCGCCGGAGCAAGACCGCCGCACCGACCTCGCCGAGCACGAACCCGCAGCGTCCTTCGTCCAGAGGCCGAGCGCGGTAGCCGTCCACATTCAGCGGCGCGAGCACCCCGAGCCGGCGGTAACTGTGGACGAACAGCGGCAGCAACGCGGACTCGGCGGTGACGACGAGGGCGGATTGCGGATTGGGGATCGAGCGAACTCGCTCGCTGTCGGAGCCATCGGATTTCGGACCTAGCAATGCGAGGCGAGCTTGATGCAAGGCCGTGAGGCTGCTCGCGCAGGCGGCGACGGTGTGGCGACGGACTTGGATGCCGGTGCGTTGCGTGAGGTGATGCGACAGGTAGCCGTGCGGTCCGAGGGTGACGCTCTCGACTAAGCGGCGCGGAAGCTCTGTCTGTCCTAAATCCGATGGCTTCGACAGCGAACTCGTTCTCTCAATCCGACATCCCCAATCCGAAATCCCGCAAACCGCCCCCTTGCTCGTCCCGACCCAGGTCGGCAGACCCGCGAGACCGACGCCCGCCTCGGCGGCGGCTTCGCGGGCGGCACGTTCGGCGAGGTCGACCACCGGGTCGGTCGCGGTGTGTCGTACGGCGGCGATCCCGCCGACCGCCTGGGCCAGCGCGACGGCCGGCGTGTCGGGTTCGAGTTTATCTAGCCGGTCCGCCACGGTCCGCCCGGCGAGCAGGGCCGAGAACGTCGGCCAGGCCCCGAGCCCCAGCGGCGAGACCAGCCCCACGCCGGCGACGACGACCCTCGGCGGGCGATCGGCGGCAGGGGTGGGGGTTGGCTTCAAGGCGTCGGCCCGGGCCGGCGACCTAGCCGGGGCCGGGGGATGCGAGTAAAATGAACGAATCCGGGCAGTTGCGGGCAACAGGCCCGGCCGCCCCGAGCCGAGTGCGGGTGTTCGCACGGCCGTCCGTTACCTCACGGAAGATACCGGATGTCGTCACTCCGCGATTCGCTCGACCCGCCGCGCCCCGTCCCGAGCGCTTCAATCCCCGACCGGCCGGGCGGGGGAAATTCCGGGGGTACTCGCGGGGAAGATTCCGGGAGCGGGGGGCCGACGGTCGAGCGGATGATGCCGCTGTACCGCGCGATGCGGGCGACGCGGACGACCAACGAGCTCGAAGCCGAGCTAACCAAGGCCGGCGACGTGTTCTTCCACCTGCCGTGTGCCGGGCACGAGTCGGTCGCCGCTTGGGCCGGGGCGATGCGGCCCGAGGACTGGGCCCACACCCACTACCGCGACCACGCCCTCTGGCTCGCCCGCGGCTTCACGCCCCGCGCGCTGCTCGACACCGCCCTGTCCAACGCCACCAGCTACTCCGCCGGCCGACAGATGGTCGGGTTCATGGCCAGCGCCGAGCTGAACATGCCCAGCACCGTCGTGCCCGTCGGCAACCACACGACTCAGGCCGTCGGCATTGCCGCGCACCTCGAAGAACAGCGGCTCAAAGCCGCCGACTCAACGTCGGAAGATCCCGTGGTCCTCTGCGGCATGGGCGACGGGTCGACGCAGCAGGGCGAGGTCCTCGAAGCCATCGCCGAGGCCGTCCGCCGACACCTGCCCGTCCTGTTCTACGTCATGGACAACGGCTACGCGATCAGCACGCCGACCGCGCGCCAGACCTTCTTCCACCGCCCCGACGGCCCGGCCGAATCGTTCTACGGCCTGCCCATCCACCGCTTCGACGGCCGGGACGTCGCCGCCGACCTGCCGCGCCTCGACGCCCTGGTCGATGAGGTCCGCGCGACCCGCGGGCCCGCGATCGCCGTGATGCGCGTCGACCGCCTGACCAGCCACACCAACGCCGACGACCACCGCGTCTACCGCCCCGCCGAGACGATCGAACACCTCGGCGCGACAGCCGACCCCCTGGTCAACCTCCGCCGGTCGCTGCTCGACGCCGGCGTCGCCGAAGCCGAGCTCGACGCGATCGACGACGAGCTGGCCGTCTCGATCCGCCGCGACGCCGAGCTCGCCCGCCGCGTGCCCGACCCCGAGACCTGCTACGACGCCAGCCGGCCCCTGCCCCCGGAACTGGCGTACGACGCGCCCGAATACCGCGGCACCCCCCCCGGAAGTGACAACGCCACGTCCAACGGCCGCTCCACATCGGCCCCCGAAAGCGGAACAAAAAATTCCGGGGGTTCCGGGGGCGGGTTGATGATGATCGAGGCGATGCGGGGGGTGTTGCGGCATCGGCTCGACACCGACGAGCGGGTGGTGCTGCTGGGCGAGGACATCGAGGACCCGAAGGGCGACGTGTTCGGCGTGACGCGGGGCCTGTCGACCGCATTCCCGGGCCGGGTGCAGAACACCGCGTTGTCCGAGTCGACGATCATCGGCGGCGCGATCGGCCGGGCGATGGCGGGCGGCCGGCCCGTCGGGTTCATCCAGTTCGCCGACTTCCTGCCCAACGGCGTCAGCCAGATCATCTCCGAGCTCGGCAGCATCCACTGGCGTAGCGGCGGGCAGTTCGACTGCCCCGTCATCTTGATGGTCACTTGTGGCGCGTACCGGCCGGGCCTCGGGCCGTTCCACGCCCACACTCATGAGGCGCTCCTGGCTCATATTCCGGGGGTGGACGTCGTGATGCCCAGCACCGCGGGCGACGCCGCGGGCCTGCTTAACGCCGCGTTCACGTCGGGCCGGCCGACCGTGTTCCTCTACCCGAAGGTCTGCCTCAACGACCGCGCGCTCACGACGTCGCCGGACGTTGATCGTCACCTGATCCCGCTGGGTAAAGCGCGTCGCGAGACGCAAGGCGACTCGCTCACCCTCGTGGGCTGGGGCAGCGTGATGCCGATCCTCCGCGATGTCGCCGCAGAGCTGCACCGGCAGACGGACCGCAGCGTCGAGCTGTTGGACCTGCGCAGCATCTCGCCGTGGGACCGCAAAGCCGTGGCCGAGTCGGCCGCACGCACGCGCCGCCTGCTCGTGGTCCACGAGGACAACCTCACCGCCGGCTTCGGGGCCGAGATCGTCGCCGCCGCGAGCGAAGACGTACCTCATCTCGACCGGGCCGACGCCGAGCCGCTGCGTGTTAAACGGCTCACCCGGCCCGACACCTACGCCCCGACCAACTACGCCAACCAACTCGACATCTTGCCGAGCTTCCGCGGCACCCTCGCCGCCGCGTGCGACCTGCTCGGGCTCGCTGTGACCTTCGGCGACGAGGAATCCGTACCCGCCGCCGTTGCCGCCGACGCGGGAGACGTCGAAGTTATTGAGGCCCAGGGCTCCGCTCCGACCGACCAGGCCGTGACCGTCAGCGCCTGGCTCGTCAAACCCGGCGAGTCCGTGAAGGGCGGCCAGGTCATCGCCGAACTCGAGGCCGACAAGGCCGTGTTCGAGTACGCCGCGCCGTACGACGCCGTCGTCGCCGAGCTGCTGATCGGAGAAGGCGAGCAGGTCGACGTCGGCACGCCGATGTTGAAGCTCGCCAAGCCGCCCCCGGAAGCGGCTACCGTGCAAAATTCCCGGGGGGACGACCCGCTGGACGCGCCGATTGTGAAGCGCGTCTCCCGCGAAGACCGCGGCACGCCTGTCATCGCTATTCCGGACCAAGACGCCACCCCCACTTCCGGGGGCGGAACGAAAACTTCCGGGGTCAAACCCGTCCGCGTCGGCGGGCGGACCGTCCGCGTGTACCTCAGCCCCGTCCACTACGCCGAGGGCCGGGACCGTTTGACCAACGCCGACCTGGTCCGCCGCTTCCCGAATGTCACCTCCGACGACATCGTCAAACGCACCGGCATCGAGTCCCGCCCCTACTGCGCCCACGACCAGAACGCCCTGTCCCTCGCCGTCGACGCCGCGACCAAAGCCCTCGCCGCCGAGGGGCTCACCGTCGCCGACCTCACCGGCATCGTCTGCCACACCACCACCCCCCCGCTCAACACCCCGTCGATGGCGTGCATGGTGCTCCAGGCCCTCGACCCCGACGCCAAACACGAGCTGATGGTCTACGACGTCAACGCCGCCTGCTCCGGCTGGCTCTACGCCCTCGACGCCGCCCACAACACCATCCAGCACAACCCCGACTCGGCCGTCCTGGTGGTCACCACCGAGTGCCTCTCCCGCGTCGTGAACCCCGACGACTTCGGCACCGCCATCCTCTTCGGCGACGCCGCCACCGCCACCGTCGCCCGCGGCTCGGTGGAGCAACCCCACGCCGACGCTGAGCCGCCAAGCGGCGAAGCGTCTGGTATCCCCACGGGCTCCATGATCCTCAGCCAGCCCGTCCTCGCCGGCAAGACCGACGCCGCCGGCTCCCTCACCGTCGGCTTCGAGGGCCGCGGCCACATCACCATGGACGGCAAAAAAGTCTTCACCGAAGCCGTCCGCGCCATGACCAAGATGACCAACCAGGCCTTCGAACGCTCCGGCGCCCCCCTCGACGACCTCGACTGGCTCGTGCCCCACCAGGCCAACCAGCGCATCTTCGAGGCCGCCCGCACCCGCCTCAAGATCCCCGAAGAAAAGATCGTCAACCTCATCCGCCACCACGGCAACACCAGCAGCTCCAGCATCCCGTTAAGCATCGCCAAGAGCGGCGACAAGTTCCGGGGGGGAAACATCGTCGGCGTCTGCGCCTTCGGCGGCGGGTTCACCTTCGGTGCCGCAATCCTCGAGATCGTCTAACGCCGGGACGCCGCATCGGCTACCTTGCCGCTCCCGCTTACCCTTGGAGAAAACGCATGGCGACCCCGCGAACAACCCGCGTCTCCCGCTGCCTGCTGGCCCTCGGCTTCGTCGTAATGACCGGGTGTATAGGAAAGGAAGTCGCGCCGGGCGTGACGCAGAGCAGCCGTGAGACCCGGACCGTGGTGGCGGCGCTGCCGAAGGCCGCCGCCGCCGCCGCGGAGCAGGTGCTCATCAATATGGAGCTGGCCAACGTCACCCGCAACGCGACGAAAGTCGACGCGTTGGTCACGGCGTCAACGGCTCTCGGCGAGGTGGTCGAGGTGAAGATCACGACGGCCGGGGCCCGCACCAGTGCGGTCGTGGTGACCCACGCGGCCGGGCCGGGCCTGGCGTTCGAGGTCGTCCAGGCCGTCGAGCAGCGGCTCTCGGGGGCGGAGCCGCTGCCATTCTCGCCGCTAGGCCCGCGCCCCGCCGCCCCGGCCGGCGGCGCCGGGGCGGACAACGCCGCGAGATAAAACCGGCCCGAAGTTATCGGTCCGCGGCCTGCGCGGCGAGGTAGCCCCAGGTGTAGACCGACGGGGCGATGGTCTGGTGGATGGTGTACTCGGCCATCTCGGGCCACATGAACGCGTCCACGTACGACTCCTGCGGCGGCCAGGTCCGGCTGGGCGGGACCATCTGGTCGGCGAGGAAGTAGGTGTGCATCCACGCGCTGCTGGCCGAGCCGCTCGCGGGGTCGCCCGGGCCGTAGACGGTGATCCCGGCGGGGGCGGGCTGGCCCGTGCGGCGGTGGTCGAGGTGCAGCGGGTGGCGCGGGGCGTTCCAACCCAGGCCGGTCGTGTAGGCCAGGTTGTCGGGGTTGGCCCCGGCCGAGAAGTTGGCGGAGCGAAGAGTGGCGGCGTGGTACTTGCGGTCGCCGGTCAGGGCGTGGGCGCGGGGCAGCGCGCGGCTGGTCATGCCGGGGGTGGAGAAGTAGCCGACGAAGCCGAGCATGGGCATGTCGGGGTAGGGCGTGCTGACGCCGAAGGCGTTGCCGTCGCCGAAGGCGATCGCGCGGTCGGCGAGGTCGAGGACGGCTTGCCGGGCGGCGGCCTTGACCGCGTCGTCGCCGACGCCGACCGGCAGCCGGGCGTAGGCGAAGGCGGCGGCCTCGCGGACGTCGCCCCGGCCGGTCACAACGGCGCTGGTGCCGCGGAAGGCCTGGTCGTAGCGGTCATCGCCGGTGAGGTGCAGCAGCTCCGCGGCGGCGAGCTCGCGCTGCTCGTCGATCTGCCAGGCCCGCTTGGCGAAGCGCCGGCGGTCGTCGTCGGCGTGGCGCTCGGCCCACCGCCAGGCCCGCTCGGCCGCGGCCCGGTAGCCGTCGGCCCGCTCCGGGTCGAAGCCGCGGGTCACCCGCGCCGCGACCGCGGCGGTGGCGGCGAAGGCGTAGCCGGCGTAGCTGTCGGGCGCGAACGCGCCGAGGAACAGCGAGTCGCGCCAGCTGGTCTCGGCGTCGCGCGGGTGGGCCGAGGACTCGACCCCGCCGCCGACCCCGCCGTCTTCGCGTTGCAGCCGGGCGAAGAAGTCGAGCGTCCAGAGCGCCTCGTCGATCAGGTCGGGCAGCCCGTTGCCGCGTTCGTCCTCCGGCACGGCGAGGGCGAGCGTGTCGAAGGTGTCCGGGGCCAGCTCGTAGAGCTCGAGCAGCAGGCGGGCCATGCCGAGGTGGCGGGTGTTGCGGTCGAAGTCGCCGGCGTCCATGTGCCCGCCCCAGGCGTCGTCGAGCGTCGGCGGCGGGTCGTCGAGCATGCCGAGCGCGGCTTTGTTCACCGCTTTCGCTTCGCCGGCGAGGTTGGGCGTCGGTAGCACGAACACCCTGACGCCGTCGGCCGGGTGTTGCGGCCGGGGGCGGGTGTAGTCGGTCAGCGGCGGGCCGAGCGCGACCCCGCTGCGGTGGTGCAGCAGGCCCCGCATGCCGGTCCCGAACGCGCTACGCCAGGCGTCATGGCCGATCGTGAACGTCCCGCTGGTCCCGACGCCGGGCACGAGCACGCGGTAACGCCCCGGCTCGTCGAACGCGGAGAAGTCCAGCGCGTACACCGCGGTCTGCGTGTAGTCCCGGGTCTCGCGCAGCTGTTCGGGTTCGCCGTCGTCTTTGACGAGTTGGATCGGGCCCTCGAGGACGGTCCGGCCCGAGTCGTCGAGCAACTCGAAGCGGGTGACGTTGTAGCGATGGCCGCCGCCGGTGCCGAGCCAGCTCGAGAGCAAGGCGACCTTGTAGGGGTCGCCGGGGGCGAAGCCGATTTGGCTGACGTGGACCGCGTCGCTGCGGGTGGTGCGGGGCTCGTGGCGGTAGGTAATCGACGCTTGCCGGGTGTTAACGCCGGGCAGGCCGACGACGCAGTCCGCCCCCACGGACATCGGCTCCGGCAGCCGCAGGATGACCCGGTGCTCCATCGCCGCCCGCCGGTCCGGGTGCGTCATGTTGAACGGCTTGCTCTTGCGGTAGACGGCGACGGGCGGGCGTGGCGTTTGGCCGTCGATCGAGACGGTGTAGCCCTCGGGCCGATCGACAAGCAGGGGGTGCAGCACGTCGCCGACCACGCGCTCGACGGGCAGCACGAACCGCCGGTCGCCGGTGACGAAGCCGACGTGCCGCTCTTGCCCGTCGACCCGGCGGAGCAGGCGGAGGCTCTCCCCCTCGACCGCCAGCCGGCCCCGGCCCTGGCCCCCCGTCCAGACCACGGCCTCATGCTTCGTGTCGGGCACGACGCGGTCGCCGTCGCGCGGCACATAAGGTTCGAGGCGCACGGGCGGGATCGTGCCGGCCCGGATGGTCAGCTGGACCAAATCCGGGGCCAGGGCGCAGACGTGGACGATCTCGGGCGCGGCGTCCGTGCGCCGGATGTCGGCCAGCGCCAGGCGTACCCTCGTCGCGCGGTCGGCGTTGGCTTGTTCGACGCGTCGCCGCAGCGCCGCCCGCGCCGCCAGGTCGTCCGCGTCGGGTCGGGCGAGGTCGATGGCCAACACGGTGACGTCGAGCCGCTCGTCGCGCCAGTCGCCGATGACCTGGACCTGGGTGATCCGCCGCGGGTCCAGCGCCGCGTCGTCGCCGTCGCGGGTGACGAGGTTCGGCTCGGCCACGGCCGCGGCGTCGCGCGGCTTGAGCGTCGCCACGCCGGCGTCGCCGGGCAGCCGGTAGTCGAACCGCCCCGACGTGCCGTCGGCGTCGCGCAGCAGCACGCGGAGCCCCTGTGACCGGTTGCCCGGGTGGACCTCGACCCGCAGCCGCACCAGCGCGTCGGCGTGGGCGGACAGGTCGTGCGCGGCGTTGTAGCCGTAGCCCCCCTTGCCCCCGACACCGCGGAGCCGGACCGGGCCGACCGCCATTTCCGTCACGGATGGCTCCCACTGCCCGAACGCGAACAGGGGTTTTTGGTCGGCGTCGATCAGCGGACGGACGAGGTCGCGCGCGTGCGTGGGCACCGCGAGGACGCACAACAGGGCGAGGGCTCCGCCGAGGAGACGGTACATCGGGTGATCCATGAACGGAGGGCGGCGGGTGCGGGGTTAGTTGCCGGTGGCGACGGCGATGTCGCGGGGCGTGAGTTCACCGACCAGCCGAGCCTCGACGTGGCCGTCGGTGAAGAGCATGTTGAGCTGGGTGTTGTTGGCGTGGCGGAAGCGGAAGGCGGTGGTGAAGTCGCCGAGGCCGGTCCAGTCGACGTTGTACTGCTCCTGGCCCGCCTTGCTGCGTGCGGTCGGGCTGCCGTCGACGCCGATGGCCAGCGGCAGGTCGTAGTTGGCCTGGGCCCAGCCGCCGGTGTTGTTCGTGAGCAAGCCGTACCAGTCGAAGAAGCCGGCCCGGAAGCCGTCGGCGTGGTCCGAACGCGGCCACGTCGAGCCCCGGCCGAACGCGTAGGCGTCGTTGAGCACCTGGGGCCCGCACCACGACAGTCCGGCGTCGCTGGCGTTGAGCACGTCGCTGACGCGCATGGGCCGGGCGGGGGTGCTGTTGTCGAAAGCCTGGGGCGTGAAGTTCGAGCCGTCGGCGTTGAGGTACGGCGCGATGCGGGTGTTGATCACGTAGTGCGCCTGGGCCGTCCCGGAGCCGGGCTGCGTGTCGCCGTCGGTGAACACCTCGCTGAGTTGGGCGTAGCCCTGCGTGCCGCCGACGCTCACGAGGGTGTTGGCGTTGTCGACGCCGACGCCCATCTCGACCGACACCGCCGCCCACCACGCGATGTTGTCGTAGAAGCCGCGACCCGGGCGGGTGGGGTCCAGCAGGTCCGCGTTCTCGATCCAGCTGTAGGGCATCCGCCCGTCGTTGCTCTCGGCATACACCGACAGCCCGATCCCGATCTGCCGGAGGTTGGACTGGCACTTGATCGCCGTGGCCGCCTGGCGGGCGCTGCTCAGGGCGGGCAGAAGCAGCGCGAGCAGCAGCGCGATGATGCTGATGACCACCAGCAGCTCGATGAGCGTGAACGCGAGACGGGGTCGGGGCGGTGGCGGGTGAAGCACGGCGATTCCTTCCGGGAAGTGACCCTAACTGTCGATCGGAAAACGCGACGGGGCAAGTCTGATTTACGGGAAGACCGGCTCGGCCCGTCGGGAGGTGCCGGGGCAGGTGACGCCGACGATTTGGTGGTAGGGATCGCTCTGGCTCACGTTGACCCAGGCGTCTTCGCCCGGCCGTTTGACCTCGATCCCGTCGCGGGAGGCGTTCTGCAGCAGGCCGGGGCCGGGCGGAGCGTCACCGTGGCGGTCGAAGGCCCGCTTCATCGCCGGGGTGTAGCGTTCGAGGTAGCCCACGAAGCGTCGGCCGTCGCACTCGAACACCGCCGCGGCGACCGCGGTTTGGCCCTCGTGGTCGAAGGGCGGGTGGTTGCCGCGGCCGGCGGCGAAAAACGTCCGCCCGTCGTCGACGCTGAAGAACCGCAGCTCGGGCGGCGTCCGCACGCTGCCGCCCGACGAGGCCGCGAAGACCAGGACCGCGGCGGTGAGCACCAGGACCAGCAGGGCGTAGCCCAGGACCGGTTTGTCGTTGATGGTTTCGCGAGAGATCAAGCCGGTTGACCTTGGGCCGGGTGGGAAGGTTTTGCGGACGTGCGGCGTGAGCGGCCGTATCGGAGGGGCTGTCCGGTTCAACGGCGGCGGCGGAAGCCGAGCAGCCCGAGCCCGGCGAGACAGAGCACGCCGGAGGCCGGCTCGGGGATGACCGCGGTGATGAACCCGAAGTCGTCGAAGCCGCCGATGTCGCCGCTGGTCGACAGGCCGGTGCCGCTGAAGTCGACGCTGGTGATGAACTGGCCGGTCGGGGCCGCGATGGAGAAGAACGTGTTGTCCGAGCCGTTGCCGGTGAGGATGTTGTCGGTGAGCGTGGCCGAGCCGCCGCCGGAG
>JBCCRT010000077.1:0-12858 GCA_039201235.1 Planctomycetota bacterium | reverse complement strand
GGGGGGCGACGTTGCAGATCTTGGCGACCTCGCCCGTGGTCAGGATGTCTTTCTGTTTGGCCATGCCGACAAACCTTGCCTTTCTCCGGGATGCTCCTCGGCCCGGCCGCCGCTGCGGTCGCCGCCGTAACCCACTCATCGACCAGCGGTTCAACCCGGTTAACCGTCACCAAGCCGCAAAACGTTACCGCCCCCCTCCGGCGAGCCGGTCGTTCGTCTTGGGGGCGGGCCCGTGACATGTGGTGGTCGTGACGACCAGGTCCGCTAATCCACGACGCGGCACGCCCGTAACACCGATCCCGCCCGTTTCGTGACTGATCCGACCACGCGTTGATGAAGACCCGTCGATCGCTCCGACCGCTCCGCATCCGAGTTCTCGGAACCCCTGGCGTTAAACTCCCGCCATGCCCGAGGCGATCGTCTTCGACTTCGACGGGGTGATCGTCGACTCCGAGCCGCTGCACCACCGCGCGTTCTCGGTCGTCGGCGAGCCGCTGGGCTTCACGTTCACCTACGAACAGTACTTGGCGGACTACGTCGGCTTCGACGACCGCGATGCCTTTCGGCTGATGCTGCAGACCCTCAACGAAGAGCCGACGCCGGGCCGTGTCGCCGAGCTCTGCCACGCCAAACAGTCGGCGTTCGACACGGTCGCCGAAGACGCCGCCGCCGCGGGCTCGATCGCGGTCCCCGGAGCGATCGAGCTCCTCGACGCCTGGGCCGACGCCGGTCGGCCCCGCGCGATCGCCAGCGGGGCGACCCGCGCCGACATCGACCTGATGCTCCGCCTCTTGGATCGGACCCAGACTTTCCAAGTGATCGTCACCGCCGACGACGTCGATTGCTCGAAGCCCGACCCCGCCAGCTACGCCCTCGCCGCCCGACGCCTGGGCGTGCCCCCGGAACACTGCCTCGCCATCGAAGACACCGCCGCCGGCCTCGCCTCGGCCACCGCCGCCGGCCTCCGCACCCTCGGCCTCACCACCACCGGACCCGCCGACGCCCTCCACCAGGCCGAACGCATTCTCCCCGACCTCACCCAAGTCACCCCCGATCAACTCGACGCCTGGTACTGACCCCGCCACCCCGCCCTCATGTCTTCAATCAAAAATCCTCAATCAAAAATCAAAAATAACCCCCCCCTGATGCTCAGCGTCAGCGGCCTCCGCGGGCTCGTCGGCCGCTCGCTCACCCCGCCACTCGTTAGCCGCTACACCGCCGCCTTCGGCAGCTGGCTCAAGTCCTCCCGCCACACCGACCACCCCGTTGTCGCCCTCGGCCGCGACTCCCGGCCGTCGGGCGAGATGTACGAACAGGCCGCCGCCGCCGGCCTGACCTCCGTCGGCTGCCGCGTGGTCCGCGTCGGCGTGCTGTCCACGCCCGGCGTCGCCATCGCCGCCCAACACCTGCCCGGCGGCCCGGCCGACGGCGGCCTCGTCGTCACCGCCAGCCACAACCCCGCGCCCTGGAACGGCCTCAAGCCGCTCCGCCACGACGGCGTCTCGCCCCCACCGGAAGACGCCGCGACGGTTATCGACGCCTTCCGACACGACCGGGCCGAACACGTCGGGGTCGAAACGCTCCAGCCGATGGCCGAGTTCACCGGCGGCGTCACGCTGCACCGCGACCTCGTCGCCGCCATCGTCGACGTCGAGGTCATCCGCGCCGCGAAACTCAAGGCCGTGGTCGAGTCGGTCCACGGTGCCGGTGGGGCCGAGGCCGCGGCGTTGCTCGACCACCTCGGCGTCGAACGCGTGCACCTCTACGCCGAGCCGACCGGCCGCTTCCCCCACCCCCCGGAACCCACCCGCGAAAACCTCACCGAGTTGTGCCACGCCGTCCCGCAGGCCGGGGCCGATGTCGGCTTCGCCCAGGACCCGGACGCCGACCGCCTCGCGATCATGGACGAGCGCGGCACCTACATCGGCGAGGAGTACACGCTGGCCCTCTGCGCGATGCACAAGCTCCGGGCCGGCGACACCGCGGTCGCCAACCTCTCGACCAGCCGCATGCTCGACGACCTCGCCGCCTCGGTCGGAGCGTCCGTGGTCCGCACGCCCGTCGGTGAGGCGAACGTCGCGGCCGGTATGCGGCAGCACCGAGCCGACCTCGGCGGCGAGGGGAACGGCGGCATCATCTGGCGACCGATCAGCCAGGTCCGCGACAGCCTCGTGGGCATGGCCTTCGTCCTCGAGATGCTCGCCCAGCGCAAAACGAAACTCTCTGACCTCGTCACCGCAACGCCGGCCTACGCCATCGTGAAGGAAAAACTATCGCTGCCCAGCCGCGAGCAAGCCGAACCCGCGCTGCAATGGACCGCCAAGCACTTCGCCGACCAAAATATTGACACGCAAGACGGCGTCCGCGTCGACTGGCCCGACCGCTGGGTCCACGTCCGCCCGAGCAACACTGAGCCGATCCTCCGCATCATCGCCGAGGCGAATAACCAAGAGGACGCGCAAGCGCTAGTGAAAGAAATCCGCGACGGCATCGCCGCGGCTTCGTGAGCAAAGCCCTTACCACGCCAAACGCACCGGCTGTTCGTCGGACATACGCCGGCCCGTCGCGGGCTGAAACGTCACCCGCAGCCGCACCTGCCTCTGCGTCGCCTCGGCCGACTCCAACCGCAAACGCAACAAATACCCGCGGGTAATGGGGTCGTAATAACGCTGCTGATCTTCCAGCGTCGCCAACGTGATGTCCCAGCCGTAGAGCAGACGCCCGACCTCGATCCCCGGCACCTGCCCGGCCGCGAACAGCTCGAAACGTAGCAGACCCGACGCTTTCGTTGAGTCGCCCATCTCGTCGAACAGCTCGACCCGCGCTTCGAGCAGCGGCGTCCCCGCCTCGTTGACGAACCGCGTCGACGGGTAGATCCGCAGCGCCACCGGCTCGGGCCGCCAGCCTTCGCCGTCGCGCTCGCCTACCGACGTGTCCGCACCCGGACCCTTCGCGTCCACGCAGCCGACCAGCATGACACCGACGACAAACAGGGTCGCCCCGTGGATCGTGTGCTGACTTTTCACCCCGCGAGAATAGAACGCGGTCGGATGCCCATCAAGAACCGGCGGCCCCCGAACGCTCGTCCCGCTCCGTCGGCGGCCGGCGGTCCAGCGACGCCTCGGCCGCGACGTAGCCGAGGCCGCTGAGTAGCAGCACGACCAGCGCCGTGACCGACCGCCCCGCCTCCACGATCGCCGACTCGTGCTCGGGCCACAGCAGCACCAGGATCGCGGTGACCTGCACCGACAGGCTCATCAAAAACTTACGGCTCGTCCAACGTCGCGGGGTCATGGGTCTTCTTCCAGAAAAGTGAGTGATATGTCGATGCGATGTCACAGCGGCAGCAGCCGCGCGATACCGCGTTCCGCCAGGCTCAGCACCCGGGCCGCCTCGGCCAGCCGACGCTCGTCGAGGTCGGCCCGCCGCATCGCGGCGCGGTAATCGGGGTCGTCGCGCAGGCGGTCCACCGCGGCGTCGATCAGCCGGGTCCGGTCGATCGCGGCCGCCAGGTGCGGGTGGTCCTCGGCCCACGCCTGCCAGTGCCGGTCCAGCCGCTCGGCCACCAACTCACGCAGCGGGCTATCTTCGGGCTGATGCGGTTCGCGGGTCACGGCCGGCCCTCCTCGGTAAACGGTTCGAGACGCCAGAGGTCGAAGCCCACGACCCGCCGGCGCAAGCCGTCCTGCTGCGCCAGCAACGCCGCCGCCCGGGCCTGCGCGTCGGCGGCGGCCCGCAGGTTGTCGATCCGCTGCCGACGCTGCGACCGGGTCCGCATCGACTCACGCAGCACGCCCTCACGCGCCGCGACGTACGCCGTCGTCGCCTCGGCCACCCAGGCCGGCGAAAACGTACCTGTGGCCTCGAGGTCCGCCCGGAAGGCCCGGTCCAGGTCGGCCAGTACCCGATCAAAGTAGCGGGTGTCGAACGCCGCGCCGGTCGACTCGGCGTGGTCGGCTTCGTCGCGCAGCGTACGTTCGACGACCCCCATTGTTGGCAGCACCGACGGCGGCGAGCCGCAGCCCGTCGCACTCAACACGGCGAGCAGTCCGGCTCCGCACAAACCAACCGGTCGGCTAAGCGGCGCGTTGGTTTTCATCGCGGTAGATCCTTTCCAGCAGTTCACGAGTCGAGGCCAGCGACGCCTCGAAGTGTTCAATCGCGCGGGTGTTGCGTTGCACCGTGCTCATGAGCTCGTGCAGGGTCTGCCCGTTTTGCATGAGCCGGTCGTGAGCGGCCGTGAGCTGCGTCTCCCGCTTGCGTGACATCGTGCGTTCCCACACCCACAGAGTGCCCATCAGCCCGGCGGAGCCGAACTGCGCGACGGCCTGGATGATTTCGTGGTCGATCATGGTGTCTCCTCAAAAACGTTTGTGCGTTCTCCGGTCAGCCGCGGAGCGTGAGACGGGTGGACGAGATGGGTTCGAAGTCGCAACGCACCGCCGCCACGGTCGCCTTTAACTCGGTCAGCGAAATCGGCGTCGCCGCCGCGTCGCGCCCGGCCGCCGCGACCTCGGACAAGCGGTCGCCCGCCCGCAGCTCGGGCCGAGCCCCGGACAGCTTCAACTCCGCCGCCGCGGACCCGCCGACCCCCGGGCCGGCCTCGTCGATCCGCGCGACCAGCCAACGCGCCATCGCGTCGCGGTCGTCACGCTCGTCAGCGTCCCGCTGCCCCGCGGCGAGCCCGGCGTGGTGGATGCTCTGCGGATCGACCCGGCGGAACGCGAACAGGGCCGACGCGTCGAGGGTCCGCGGCGGCCCCGGCTCGTCGAACAGGTTGCCCCGCCAATGGCCCGCCTCGATCGGCCGCAACGCGGTCAGAGTCGCGGTCACACGCACCCGGGCCGCGCCCGCTTTCGCCGC
Organism: Planctomycetota bacterium; assembly: GCA_039201235.1. Lineage (GTDB taxonomy): Bacteria > Planctomycetota > Phycisphaerae > Phycisphaerales > Phycisphaeraceae > Algisphaera. The sequence goes on along the minus strand of JBCCRT010000077.1, from coordinate 7,995 downwards.
GGCGAGGAACGCTGAACCCAAGGCCGACGCGTCGAAATAGACCCCAGCCCGGTCTTCCAACAACGCCCACAATCCGTCGGCCGTTGACCACGTCGCTCCGCCGTCGTAGCTGACTTCGACCACCGGCCCGAGCCGCTGGCCCGCGTCGTCCCGGGTCAAGCACCGCCCGAATGAGGCCGCTGTCGGCGCCGCCCCGACCACATCCGCAAACAGGGCGGCCAGATCGAAAGTCGGCCCGCGGTCACGGCCGTCCTCGTTGAGCACCCATCGACGGTACACGTTGGCATACCGGCTGAAGTCGCCGCTCGCGCCGCGGTCGTAGGCGTCGTCAGGTTCACCTTCCAACGTTGGGTCCCATCCGGGATGGAGCACGAAGGTCGATTCGACAATGGGCCGGCCGCCGAGCGCGACCCAACGGCGGGGCCGACGGTCCGTAACCCGCGACGCGACCCGGCGGACCGCCTCGTCGCCCCCGCGCATCGCGGCCCGCGGCAGGCTGATGAGTCGACCCCTGGTCGCGGGACGCAGTGAACGCCACGCCACCACCCGGCCGCCGACCCGCCGCCGCGTCTGCTGAACCACGAGGCCGTAGGTCTCGCACCAACTGCGGAGAACCGACTCCGCCGAACGCTGCAACGAGACGCCTTCCCGCAGCGGCTGATCCCATACCGCCAAGCCCGCCGGCAGACGGAGGTTCAACCCGTAAAATGCCGAGAAACTCGCCAACGCCTCGCCCAGCAGCCACGGCTCGCCGCCCGGCTGCAGGACGTGGACCCGTTGACCCGCCACGTCGTGCAACCCCGCCGAGCGGTTGGCGTCGTCGCCCACGCGGAGGCTCCCCCCGGCCGGCAGCGGCAGCAGCGTAGCGTCGAGCCACCCCCAGACCCGCGCGACCGAGCGTTCGAGCTGCGCGGCCCAGGTATCGGTCACGCGGTACCGCACGGCCGACTCGCCCGGCCCGCGGGTTATGTCTCGGCGTTCAAGCCGGCCGGCCCCCAGCACCTGCCACCGCACCTCGCCCCCGGCAAGGCGACGCGGCAACAGCAGTTCGACGTGCGAACCCGCGGGCGGGGCGCACGCATCGGAAGCGGCGGCGAGCGTGAAGACCCGACAGTCGAGCGGACTCTCGGCCTCGGCATGCATCACACGTAGCCCGGGCACCGGCCGGCCCGCATGAAACACCCAGGGGCGGACCGCGTGTGTTGTCGAGGCCGGCCGGATCGCGGGGTAAGCAGCGCTAGCTCGCATCGCGGGGCTCCCACGGACGAAGCGATCCCGCCGGCGACCCGGCGGGTTGGATAACTTGCGACCACGCCCCGGTCGCGGCCAAGCCGGCCGGCGTGGTCCATCGCCAGCGGTACCGCGTCGCTTCGTCCGGATGCGAGAAGGAAACCCGGACCCACACGTCGTGCCGCGGCGGAGCCACCGGCAGCGGCGGGCCGCCGCGGTCGTCGAGCAGATCGAGCGAGGCCAACGCCCCGTTGGCCGGCGGGGAGGCGAACAGCAGGGTGGCGGCGACCGAATCGCCCGACGTGTCCAACGTCCAACCCGTCCAGTCGGGCCACGCCGGCGCGGTCGGCACGCCAGCCGCGGCGTCGTTGACCGCCGCCAAGGCGAGCGGCCGGGTGACGCCGTCGGACCGGCCGTGTCTGTCGCGTCGCCGGACCCAGAAGCGTTGCGGCTCCTGCGTGGCGGGCCGCTGCGCCGCGGTGGGCGTCCATTCGGTCACCCCGTCGGGCAGGGCCGCCGCGGGCACACCGGGGTCGAAATCTTCCGCGCGGCCGATCGGGCCGTACATGTCCCAGCCCGCCCGCGGTACGGCGACGCGCAGCAGCGGATCGCCTACGAGGTAGTAGGCCCCGCGGGGGAAGAGCTGCGACACCGCCCAGGCCTCCGCCAGCGTCCAGCCGGCCCGTAGCGCCGCGAAGAACGGCCGAGGCAGCGGCACCTCCGACAGCGACGCCGACCGGGTGGCGACAACCACCGCGGCGTACCCCGCTTGCAACGCCCGCCCCGCCCAGTCGTCCGGGTCGGACGAGCGCAACGTCGCCGTGGACGGGCTGGTCCACCGCAGCTGCACCAGCACCGCTCGCCGGCCGTCGGCCGCGTCGAAGTAGCCCGCCGGCGGTTGGGTCTGACCCCAACCCCAGTAGAACGCGTCGCGGTCTAACGCATCGAAACCTGTGGGCTCGGGGCCGTCCGACAGCTCGCTGATCCGCGTCGCCAGACGCAGCCGCTGCCGGTCCAGGCCTTCGGCCCAGGCCGAGAGCTCGTCGCTCATCGGCTGGAAGGACGCGATCGAAGGGAACCGATCAATCCACAGCCGATCCTCCGCCGTCAGCGGCACGGCCTGCAGGACGACGGCACGGTCCGTCAGGGCGATCGCGTCGGCGAGGCTCGGCGCGTCGATGCGGGCGGTCAGCCGGAACGCCGGCGGGCTCCCGTCGGCTATGGGACGCCGCGGCTGGACGGTATCGGTGACGCCCGCCTGATACGCCGTCGCCAGGGTCGTCGCATCGGTCTGCAAGAGAGACGCGACCGCCAGCGGCAACGCCGCGGACGGATAGGCAACGTAGCCAGGCACGGCGTACCCGAGCAGCAGCCCCATGATTTGCGTCCGCAACCCGTTGCGGTCCAGGTAGTCGGCGATGGCCGCACGCAGCGACTCGTACGCCGCGGCGTCGATCGTCTCGGCCGTCGGCAGGTCGAGACCCAGCACGTTGGCGAGCGGCACGCCGCGGGCCGCGCGGTAGGCGGCGGCCCAGAGTGCGCCGTCCGGCGACGCGTGGTTGTAGACCACCAGCCACGCAGCCGGGTCGTCGGCGTATGGAGACGACGGCGGCACCACCACCGGCCCGATGTAATCCGACGCCACGACCCATTCGTCGAAACTCAGCGTGCCGACCGCGTCGCGATGCTTGTAGACCCCGCCCAACCACACCCGACCCAGCGGCGGAGCCGACGGGTCCAGGGCGGACTCGCCGGCGAAGACCCCGTCGATCCACAGCCGTAATACGCCGTCGCCCGGCGCGTAACCGACCTCGACGCAGCGCCACGCCTTACCCGGGGCGAGGTCTGCCGTCCAGTTTGCAGCGTACGGCCCGGCGAGCGTGACCCGCGCCGCATCGGGGTCGAACATCAGGGTCCAGCCCGGCGAACCGTCCGTGGCGTGCCCGCCAGCGATCGTGACTGTCCCGCCGCTGAAATCCCCCGACATGAAGACGAAACGCACGTGGCACGGCGACACGGTTTCAGCCAGCTCCAAGACCGCGGTCCGGCCGCCCAGACCCGGACCGCAGTCCGCCCGAAGGCCGCGGCCGCCCGGCGTACGGTCGGGGAAGCCCGACGAAACCGATTGGGTCAGTATCACACTCAAGGCTCACGCCCCCCCGCCGCGGGCAGGTTCAGCACACCCCGCCCCAGGTCGTACAACGCTGCGATCTGCTCGGCGGTCAGCGCGGTGTCAAACACCGCCAGCTCGTCCAGACCGGCGGGCAGGTGCCCGACCGTGCCGTCGGTGAAACCGATGCGGCTCGCGGCGGTCGTCACCGGCATCGACACCGACGCCAGGGACCGCTGCCGGTCCAGGGCCGCGTTCTTGTAAAGCCGCATCGCCACCCCGCTCTCGAAGGTCACGGCGTAGAAATCCCACGATCCCGGCGTGATCAGGTCCGTCGAACCCTCGAGGCGTAGCGGCTCTTCGAGAATGTCCATGGCAAAGCTCATGGTGCGACGCCGGTTCGAGTAGTAAGCGCGGTCGTCGACCCACAGCATCCAACCGCTCAGCGCCGGGTCGGGCCAGCGGGCGAGCACCGCCCCGTCGGCCGTCACCGAAGGTGCCGTGTACTTCATCCAGAACATCACGGTCCCCGCGGATTGGCCGTCGAGCAGCGGAGCGGACCCGAGGTCCACCGACGTGTCCGAGCCGTTGAACCCCGCGGAGCCGTTGTCGTCGTGCTCCAGCACGCCCGGCTGCCCGAGGGCGACCGCCCCCACATAGGTCCCCGACGCGTTGCCGACCTGGTCGACCGCCACGCTGCCGCTGGCCTCCCCGAAACGCCAGTAGGCGATCGGGTTGTGTGCCAGAACCCGGTCCGCGTAACCGGACCAGGCCGCCGGCGGGTCGGCGAACTCGCCCCAGTCGGCGGGCTCGAAATCTACGTGTCGGATCGGGGTCAAGGCGTGGCTCCTCGCATCGCGTTCGACGCGTCGGGTCAGGCGGTGAAAACGGACTCGAGTCGGCGGTCGAGCACGGAGACGACCCGCCCGGCGTTGAGCGCGACCTCCGCCAGCTTCAGGTGCGCCGACGTCGGCCAGCCGTCGGCTAGGGAGGCCGCCGCGACCCCGCCCGCTCCGCCCCCGACATCTTCGAGCCAGACCAGCGCGGTCGTGTTGTTATGCAACGCCAGGTCCAGCGTCACCTCGCCGACCGACAACACCTCGGACGCGACGGTCGCCCGACCCGAGGCGACGCGAACCGACGTGGGGGTGTCGGCCGAGGGGGCAACCCGCAGCGCCCCGAAAGATGACTCAGCCAGATGATGAAGCGACCGGATCAGCCAGTCGTGATACGGCTGCAGGCCCGCGGGGGGAAACTCGATCCCGGTGGTCGCGTGGCGCGTGCCGACCAGGTCGTTGATCTGCGATTCGGTCAGGTCCAGGGGCGGCATGGTCGGTTCCGTCAAAGTCGGAGGCGGACGTCAAACAAACGGGTTCATTCGGGCCGGGCGGCGCGGACGACGACGAGCACGGCGATATCGACGGCCTCTTGCGTGACGGTGCCCGCCGCCGTGCGGGTCAGGTTCAGCGTGAGCAGGTCGCCACGCGACACGCCGGCGCTGCCGTCGGTGTTGAGCGTGGCGGACGTGCCGTCGCCCCGGTCGGTGCAGGCGAAGCCCGGGCCGTCGGCCGAGCTCAGCGACGCGGGTGCCTGGGTGGCCGGCGTGCCGTTGACATCGATCGCGGCGGTCAGGCCGTCGCCCGTGTCGGAAGACTGGAGGTTGTCGGCCACGCTGAGCACCACCGCCACGATCCGCCCGGTGATCGGCACCGGGCCGAGCGGGTGATTGGTGAGCGAGGCCGTCAACGTCCCGGCGTGGACATAGCTCAAGCTCGCCGCGCCGACGAGCGTGTAGACGTCGCTGCCGTACCGCTGCTCGAGCAGGTGGTGGTCCGGGTTGACCTTGAGGACGGTGTCGTAGAGATACCGCTCGGGCACGCTGAAGCGGACGCTTAGGTCGGCCGTGGGGCTGAGGCTGTTGTTGGTGAGGTAGACCTTCGCCTCGCCGGCTTCGTTGGCCGAGAGCGAGGTGTGGGTGTGGTAGAGGTCGGCGTCGGAGAGCGGGCCGCCGGTGACGCGGTTGAGCGCCGAGTCGGTGACCGACGGGTCGATGCCGGAGAGCGCCTGGTTGATCTCGTCGGCGGTGGCGACCAGGCCAAGCGACGCCGGGCCCGCCGCCTGGAGAAACGCCTCGCCGCGCAGGTCGGTGATCGTGTCGATCGCGGCGGTGTCGGCGGCGACGCGGGCCAACGGGATAAAGGTTGCGCGGTCGGCGGGCAGGCCATCGGTCGAGGTCTGCACCACGCCGGCGGCGTCGAGCCACAGCGTCGTGACCGTGTCGGGCGTCACGGCGACGGCGTCGGCTCCGGCGAACGCGACCGCGGTCTCGCCGATGTAACACCGCCCCGGCTTCACGCCCACCGTCAGGTCGCCGTCGGCGTAGACCCGTAAATCGCCGGCCCGCTCTGCGACCCGCAGCGTGCGGTGCAGCGACCGGCGGTACTCGAGGACGTACGGGCTCCGGCCCGTGGGGATGTAGTCCACGCCGGTGGCTTCGTCGCGGGTCCGGCTCAGCAGCACGGCGTCGTCGGGTTGCAGTTCTTCGGGCATCGTCAGTCCGTCCAGGTCAGGGTGAAGTCGGCCGCCGCCCTCAGGCCGCGGGCCGGGGCGGGCGGGGTATCAGTCGCTTGCGGTGCCGCGGTGAGCGGCGGTGCGACGGGCCGGCCGTTCGCGTCGGCGGCGGCCAGCGTGACCGTCCGGGTTCCGGGCGTGACTTCATGCCGGACCCACCGCCAGGGCGAACCGTCGGCCCCGAGCGGGCCGAGGCCCAGGTCGCCGCGGCCCAGGCCCGGGCCCGCGGCGTCGTCCCGGCCGAAGCCCCCGACGCCGAACAGCCCGCCGAACCCGCTGCGGGGCTCGTCCGCCGGCCACATCGGACCCGACGCCACGGCCTCGCCGTCCACCGACACCGAAACCCGCGTGTCCGGCGGCAACGATTCATCCCGCAGCAGCGTCGCCGTCAATCGGTCCGCGATCCTCGGTTGCCAACCGCCAAGGGCTTCCGGCACGGCCACGTCGATTTGCCCGCCGGGCCGGACGGCCAGGAGTTCGACCCGCTGCGGCCGTGTACGGTCCAGCGTCAGCCAACATTCGTGCTGATCGGGGTCGTCGATCCAGTCCGCCAGCTCGTCGTTGACGTAAACCTGCACCGTGGCCGGTGGCTCGCCGTCGCAGCGCCAGGCGAGATGCACCAGCGCGTCGTGCTCGCCGGCCGCGTCTTCGACGGCCAGGCCGATCGTCCAGGCGAAGCCGTCCTGGCTGAACTCGGGGGAGTCGCTCACCGTCACGGCTTCGCCTGCACGTAGTCGATCGTGTAGTCCACCCGGCAGCGCGGCCCGACCGCGACGATCGGCCCGGGCTCGAACCGCAGCATCACCACGCCGTCCCACACCCGGCCCGTGTCGTCAATCAACTCATTCGGTAGTCCGTCGAGCCGGTCCTCGATCGCGTCGCTGAGCGTGAGCAGCCCGTCGACGTCGTCCGCCACCAGCGTGCCGGTCTGCGTGATGGTCCGCGACGAGCGGCCCTGAGCGACGAGGCGGGTGCCGTTGGTGTCGGGCCCCGGCTGGTCCGCGGTCCGCAGCGTCAGGCCGCCGACATGGAACCGGCAGGGGCCGGCGTCAAACAGGTTGAGGTTCGCAAAGCTGGGCATGGTTGCTTTCGAAAAACAGTTCCGCGGCTAAAGCCAACCGGCGGGTTACACACGATGGAACCGCATCACACCGAGGCGGCGGCGTTCGTCGGCGTGGCCGTCGCCGTCGGTGTCCAGCAAGACGCTGGCCTGCGCGGTGGCGTGGCGGAAACGGCGGCGGTACTCGCCGGCCTTGTAGATCAATCGTTCACCGTCGCCGGTCAGCGCGACCGCCCCGCTGTAGACCCGCTCCAGCGTGCCGAGCGCCTCGAGCCGGGCCATCACCGACAGCGAGACCACGGCGTCTTCGCTCAGCGCGTCCGGGCCGTCGTCGTCCGGGTCGATGCCCAGCAGCCGCAGCAGCCCGTCGTGGACCAGCTCGGCCTGCGGCGCGAAGCTCCGGGCGGTGACCGGGTAAGGCCCGCCGTCGGTCGCGGGCAGCGGCGTGTCCGACAGCCGCGCCCGCAGCAGCGACACCGTCAGCGTCATCGCGTCCTGTCGGGCGACCACCTCCATCGCGGTCCGGTTGACCAGCACGACGGACCCGGCCTCGACGCCGGCGGCGGCGAAGTCGGCCGACGCGCAAGTCAGCGTCGTGTCGGCGAGGTAGGCGTCGTCGTGGTGCAGCCGCTGCTGGCCGACCCAGGCCACATCGTGGAAGAGCGTCGGCTCGAGGGCCAGCAGGTCGCGGTCGGTCGAGAAGTTCATCGCGGGGTCCCGGAAAGCGGAAGACAGATCAATCGCGTGGCCCGGACGAGCCGGGGAAACGGTGCCGACGGTTTTCGCCGCCGGCACCGCGGGTTGGCCCCCGGAACCCCCGGAAGAGCTCGGGGTGGGGGCCGAGAGATGCGGGGGTTACGCCGCGAGGTTGCGGATTAGGCCGTGCGCGTTTTCGTTACGCAGCTCGAGCGTGTACTCGCCGAGCACCTGGCCCGCGTCGCTGTCGCCGGTGGCGGCCAGCGGCTTGAACTGGAAGCTGCGGCCCGACAGCGGCAGCACGTCGATCCGCGACGAGTCGATCAGC
>JBCCRT010000076.1:0-13331 GCA_039201235.1 Planctomycetota bacterium | reverse complement strand
GTACATACCGACGAAGCGATCGGCGAGGTCGGCGCCCATGTCTCTTGCGTAATTCAGGGCGAAGTTGACCGCCTCGTCGCGGTGGTCGAGGGCGTACTTGATTGAGTCGAGCAGGACGCGGCAGATGGTGGGGGCCTCGCCAGATTCGACGAGGTCGCGGCGGATGGCGTTGGCGCCCAGGGGCAGAGGCAGGCCGCGGGTGTCGGTCCACCAGGTGCCGAGGTCGACCAGCAGCTGCAGGCCGTTGTTCTGGTAGGTGATCTGGCCCTCGTGGATGATCAGGCCGGCGTCGTACTTACCCGACTCAACGTGCTGGAGGATTTCATCGAAGGGCAGGACGTGCCAGTCGACGTCGTCGGCGGACATGTCGTGGTCGGCGAGCCAGAGCTGGGTGGTGAGCCAGGCGGTGGTTCTTTCGCCGGGGATGGCGAGTTTTTTGTTGCGTAGAGCCTCGGGCGAACAAGTTTGCCCGCTACCCGTGGGGTTGGAAGTTCCGGGGGTTCCGGGGGCGGGGGTGACGATCATGGGGCCGTAGCGGTCGCCCATGGAGCTGCCGCAGGCGGTCATGGCGTATTGGTCGGCGACGTGGGGGTACTGGTGGACGCTGAAGGCGGTGATCTCCAGTTCGCCCCGTTCGCTGCGTTCGTTGAGGGACTGGATGTCTTCGAGGACGTGGACGAAGTCGTAGCCGGCGGTGTCGATCTTGGGGGTGAGTTTTTGGCCGTCGGGCGCGGTGAAGTTGGCCAGGGGGTACCACATGAACGCGTCGTCGGGGTCGGGGGAGTGGCCGATGCGGAGGGTCTTGGTGGTGGGGGTAGCGATCGTCATGGCGAGAGTCTATGGCGGGGTTGGGTTAGGATGCGGGGCTATGGGTCGGACGCCGGCAAAAGCGAAAGAGGGGGGGCGGGAGCGGAGGCCGTGGCCGAGCGTGCGTAGCCCGCACCGGCAGCGGGCGCACGACGCGGCGCACGAGGAGGAAGCGCCGCCGCCGGCGGTCTTGGAACACGACTCGGTGCCGGGCGGGGCGATCGAGATGGTCGGCGACGCGGCGGGGCTGATGACGCTGATCGAAGGGTTGCGGGCGGCGGGTCGTTTCGGGTACGACACCGAGTTTATCGGCGAGCAGACGTTCTTCCCGCGGTTCTGTTTGATCCAGGTGGCGACGGCGGAGCGGGTGTGGCTGGTTGACGTGTTGGCCGAAGGCATCGACCTGCTTCCGTTTTGGGAGCTGCTCGCCGACCCTTCGGTGGAGGTGTTGTGTCACGCGGGGCTGCAGGACCTGGAGCCGGTCTTGCGATACACGGGTCGGCCGGTGGGGAACGTGTACGACACACAGATCGCGGCGGCGTTCGCGGGGCTGCCCTGGCCGGTATCTTTAGGGAACTTGTGCGGGGCGTTGTTGGGGGCAGATCTCGGTAAGAGCAGCAAGTTCAGCCGGTGGGACCGTCGGCCGTTGACCGCGACGCAGATGGCGTACGCCGCGAACGACGTGCGTTACCTAGTGCGGCTGCGGCAGGTGCTGGGGCGTCGGCTCGACGCCTTGGGGCACACCGCCAAAGCCGCGGCCGAGTTCCGGGGGTTCGACGACCCGGCAACATACCGGGCGGACCCGCTCTCGATGAAGCTCAAGGCCAAGGGTGCAGGGTCGCTGAAGCGTCGGGAGCAGGCGGTAGCGGACGCGCTGTTGCTGTGGCGGGCGGAGGTGGCGGAGCGACGGGACGTGCCGATGCGGGTGCTGCTGGACGACGCGACGCTGGTGGAGCTGGCGCGGTCGCCGGTGGCGGACGCGGCGGCGGTGCGGCGGTTCAAGGGGCTGCCCTGGCCGGTGAAGCGGGACTACGCCGAGGCGTTGGCGACGGTGACGGCCGCGGCATTGGCGGGCCCTTTGCCGAAGCGTCATAAAGGTTACAAGCCGCTGAGCGAGACGGCGCGGGCCCGGCTGGAGTCGGCCTGGGACGCGGGGCGGGCACACTGCGAGGCGGCGTCGATCAGCCCGTCGATCGTGTTCACGAAGAAGGAGCTGACGGCGCTGGTGCGGGCGGCGGAAAAGGGCAAGCCGGTGCCGGCGTTGCGGGTGACGGGTGGGTGGCGGGGGGAGCTGATGCGGCCGGTGTGGGAAGAGTTGTTGGGGCGGTAACAGCGGGCCGCGAGCCGGCGGACCAGCTCGCGGCAAATCAGAACAGGCGTGCGCGGAATCCAAATGCCGATCCTTTTTGCGACGCGAGCTTGATCCGCTCGACGGTGTCGCGGGACCTCTGTGAGACCCCGTCAAGCAGGCTTTTGGCGGACATCTGATCCCTCGGCGTCGGTCCGAGATTAGGTTTGGCGGGGGGTTGGATCGATTTCATCGGCGTGGTTCTTATCGGTTTCGGCGGGCGTTGTCGTGACAGAGAAGAACAACGCAACACCCGGTAAAACAATACCTGAAGCGAATCGGAATATCCCGATCCTTATGTGTTTTAATTCAGTCGCGGTAAGGGCTTGGAGCTCGAGGAAGGCGCCGTAGGTGCTGGTGAACACCGCCGCTTTGGCGGTGGGTTCGTTGGCGGAGGCCAGCGTCCAGAACGCGTGGTCAGGAACGGGCAGGCGGGGGAATTAACTGGCCGTGGGAGGGCGGTACGGCTCCGAGCGGCAGGTGTGTTTGAACACGCCCCGGGGCTCGGCGGACAGTCGGGCCCCAGTAGCGGCCCAGGGCGTGGCATAGCCGGCGTAATCGGGCCCGGAGTCTGTGGTCCAGAGCCGGCGGCAACGCGATCCGGAAGTTGAGGATCGAGATCAATGCCCAGAGCAGCAAAACGACGCCGACGACGCCCAGGACGGCGGCGGCGGACCACGCCCGCGGTGTCGGGGTCGCCCAGCGGCGAGCGGACGAGCACGAGTCCCAGCACGGCCAGGATTACCGTCGCGAGGATGCGTCGCTCGACCGCGGCCCTCGTGGCGTTGCGTTCTTCGGATTCCCAGCCGACCCGCGCGTGGTCGATCATCAGGTCGAGATTGTGCTCTAGCGGCGGCTCCGGTCAGCCGGCCGCGCCGCGGTAAGTCGGTGATCCCGCCATGGCCTGATCCTACCAACCTCCCGCCGGGCCGACGCACCGCGTATTACACTGCGCGCATGTACGCGTCCCACGGCTTCCTGCGTTCGGACATCGGCGACGTCGATGTGCTGTATCACGACGGGCGGTTCCACCTGTTCCACCTGGTGCTGCCGAACCACGACTTCATCGCGCACGCGGTCAGCGACGACGGGCTGAGCTGGAGCCGGGTGAAGAACGCGATGTTCGTCGGCGAGCCGGGGAGCTGGGACGACGACATGCTGTGGACGATGCACGTGTCGCCGGACCCCGACGCGGGCCCCGAGAGCGGGGCGAAAAGTTCCGGGGGGTGGCGGATGTTCTACACCGGCCTGTCACGGCGGGAATACGGCCGGGTGCAACGGGTCGGCGTCGCGACTTCGGACGACCTGCTGAACTGGGACAAGGTCCAAGGGAATGGTTACCCGTTAGAAGTCGAGGGCAAGCACTACGAGGCGGACGTCGATGCGTGCCGGAAGTGGGTGAGTTTCCGGGACCCGTATTTTTTCGTGGACCCGGCGACGGGTCGGCGTTGGCTGCTGGCGGCGTGCCGGGTGGACCGCGGGCCGATGATCCGCCGGGGGTGCGTGGGGCTGGCCGAGGAGGTGTCGCCGGGGCACTTCGCGTTCCGGGGGCCGCTGCACCACCCGGGGCTGTACGACGACGTCGAGGTGCCGAACGTGTTCGTGCTCGACGGCAAGTACTTTTTGCTGGGCTCGATCCGCGAGGACGTGAAGGTGCACTACTGGACGGCGGAGACGTTCGCCGGGCCTTACGGCAACTTCTTCGACAACGTCTTGCTGCCGAAGGGCAACTACGCGGCCCGCGTGTGCCGGGCGGGGGACGAGCTGCTGCTGTTCAACTTCTTTCAGAAGAACGAGCAGCACTTCGGCCGGGAGATCAGCAAAAAGCTGCTTCCGCCGCCCAAGGCGTTGGTGACCGACGCGACGGGCCGGCTGCGGCTGCGGTCGTACCGGGCGGGGTTCGACGGGGTGGTCCGCGAGGAGGTGGCGTTGTGTCTGGATGGTTCGGACCCCGGTGTCGGTCTGGATCGGTTGTTCGACAACCCCCACGCGGTGGCGACGGGCGACCCTTCCGGCGGCGGAGAGATGCACCTCGGCTGCGCGAGCGGGTACGAGGCGTTCCTGCTTCCGGGGGCGTACGAGAGCTTCCGGCTGCGTGCGCAGCTGGGGCTCGAGGGGTCGGGCAAGTGCGGTATGGTGCTGCGGGTCGACGGCCAGGGTGACGGCTACTACCTGTCGCTGGACCTCCTGAAGGGCGTCGCGCAGCTGCGGGCCTGGGGCGTGAACGACGGGGCCGAGCTGGACCATGCGTTCCGTTACCGGCAGTTGCAGGCGGGTTACTTCGTGTCGCGTGACGACGGGCCGTGGGACCTGGAGGTCGTGGCCCACGGCATGTACCTGGAGGTGTCGATCAACGGCTACGTGATCCTGAGCCTGGTCGATGAGACGTTCTGCGAGGGACGGATCGGGTTCTACACCGAGTCGGCCAAGGTGGTGATCCGCGATGTGGCGCTGCAGCGGCTCGACCCGCCGCGGCAGGAGCAGCCCAGCGGGCCGATCTACACCAGCGGGGTGACCCAGCCCGTGCCGGACCTCGACGCGGTGGACGTGTCGGGCCCCTCGGCGGATGGGCCGTGACCCCCGTGACCGCGGCGGATAGCCGCATCGGAGGATGAGATCATGTCCGATCGCGGCATGAGAAATTCCGAGGGGGGCTGGCTGCTGATCAGCGATGTCGATGACACGCTGACCGGCGACGACGCGGCGCTACGCGAACTGGTCGACGCGGCGGCGACGCGGCGGCCGCGGCTGACGTTCGCGCTAAACTCCAGCCGGCCCTCGGCGAGCGTGGACCGCACGCTCGCCGAGGTGTTCCCGGAGAGCTTCGTGCCCGACGCGGTCATCACGGCGATGGGCACGCAGGTGCGGATCGGCGGGGCGTGGGATGACGACTGGACCGCACGCTTCGCAGGTTGGCCGCGGGACGAGATCTTCGACGTGGTGTCGTCGCTCGGCTTCCGGGGGCACGACGCGGAGTATCAGACGCCGCACAAGGCGAGCTTCGCCGTCCCCGCGGGCGACGCGGTGGCCGCGGTGCTGCGGGAGCTTGAACAGCAAGACCTGCCGGTGCGGGCGATCGCGTCGGGGGCCGACGACCTGGACCTCCTGCCGCCCGGCGGGGGCAAGGACCACGCGACCTTGTATCTGGCTCAACGGTTGGGGTTTTACGAAACCCATCGATGGACCGTCGCCGGCGACTCGGCGAACGACCTGGCGATGTTCCGCGTCGCCCCGCACGCCATCGCCGTGGGCAACGCGCGGGCCGAGCTGCTCGACGCCATGCCGCCCGATACCGCGTGGCACGCGGATGAACCCCACGCCGCGGGTGTCCACGCGGGCCTGCGTCGGCTGGGCGTGTGGGTAGACTGAATACTCGCCGCAACGCCGCCAACTCCGAAGCCGAAAGCCCCATGCCCCCCCGCCCCCGGAACAATCCCACCGCTCGCCCCCGAAGCCCCCGGACCACCACCCAAGGCTCCATCCTCATGATCTCGCTGCACGGCTACGTCGCCGGCAGCCCCGAACTCGGCAAGCCCGACACCGGCGGTCAGGTCGTCTTCGTCCTCGAACTGGCCAAACGCTTCGCCCGCCTCGGCTACCACGTCGATGTGCTCACCCGCCAGTTCGAGGACCAGCCCGCCCAGGACAAGATCAACCCCAACCTCCGCGTCTGGCGGGTGCCCTTCGGCGGCAAGTCGTTCATCCGCAAGGAAGACATGCACGACTGGTACGGCGACTTCGTCACCAACACCCTCTCCGTCATCCGCAAGAAGGGCCTGAGGTACGACGTCGTCAACAGCCACTACTGGGACGCCGGCGTGTCGGGCCAGAAGATCGCCGAGGAGCTGCAGATCCCCCACGTCCACACGCCCCACAGCCTCGGCTGGTGGAAGCGTCACCGCATGAAGGGCGCGGCCGAGGCGGGCGAGGGCGGCAGCCTCCGCTTCGACGAACGCATCCAGAAAGAGTTCATCCTCTACCGCAGCTGCGACCACGTCATCGCCACTAGCGAGCAGCAGGTCGAGCTGATCGAATCCGAGTACCAGCTGCCGCGGGACCACGTGACGATGATCCCGCCCGGCATCGACGAGGCCCGCTTCACCCCCCTGCCGCCTAACCAGCTCGCCGACATCCGCGCGAAACTCAAGATCAAACCCACCGACGTCTACGTCGTCGGCCGGGCCGCGCACAACAAGGGCTACGACCTGATCATCAAGGCCCTCCCGCAGCTGCGCAAGATGCAGCCCAAGGCCCGCCTCGTCCTCGCCGCCGGCGCCAACTCCAAACAAGACAAGAAACTCCTGGCCAAGTGGAAGCAGGCCGCCCAGGAGGCCGGCGTCGCCCGCGCCATCAAGTGGCTCGGCTACATCGAAGACGACGACCTCGCCGACCACTACCGCGCCCCCGGCGTCTTCGCCCTGCCGTCACGCTACGAGCCCTTCGGCATGACCGCCGTCGAAGCGATGGCCTGCGGCACCCCCACCGTCCTCACCACCCACGGCGGGCTCTACGAACAGGTCGAGTTCGGCAAGCACGCCCTGATCGCCGACCCCAAGCGGCCCACCGAGTTCGCCGCCGCCCTGTCGATGCCGATGCAGTACCCCTGGCTCCGCGACAAGCTTACCGTCGAGGGCGCCCGCTTCGCCCGCCGCACCTTCGGCTGGACCGGCATCGCCCGCCGCACCCTCACCGTCTTCGACCGCTTCAAGGGCCGGTACCAGAAACGACGCGCCGACGACGAGGCGTGACGGCGGATCGAATCCCGCCGCGTAGCGGGCGGACTTATCCGCCCGTTGGCGGACCGCGGCGTCCGATCGTCGTCGGGCGGACAAGTCCGCCCGCTACCCCCACCACCCGGTGATCCTCCATGACCGACTCCCCCCTGACCGTCGTCGGCCTCGGCGAAGCGCTCTTCGACGTCTTCGAGACCGGCCCCCGCCTCGGCGGCGCGCCGCTCAACGTCGCCGTCCACGCCCACCGCCTCCTCCGGCCCCGCGGCGGACGCGGCGTCGTCGTCTCCCGTATCGCCGACGACGAACTCGGTCGGCAGCTGCTTGACGAACTCGACCGCCTCGGGCTCACCGATCAATACCTACAACGCCACGCCGACGAACCAACGGGCCGGGTCGAGGTGAAACAGCCCGGCGACGGCAGCCACAGCTTCCACATCGCCCCCACCTCGGCGTGGGACCAGATCGAGTTCCAGAGCGACACCGCCGACCTCGCCGCGTCCTGTGCCGCGGTCGCCTTCGGCACGCTCGCCCAACGCGACGCCCGCAGCCAGCGCTCGATCCACGCCTTCCTCGCCGCCGCCCCGCAAGCCGTCAAGCTCTTCGACGTCAACCTCCGCTCGTCCGACGGCCGGGACTTCTACGACGCCCCCACCCTCTTCGCCGGCTGCGACGCCGCCGACGTCGTCAAGCTCAACGACGAAGAGCTCGACACCGTCTGCCGACTCACCGAGACCAATGACGCCGGGGCTCTGCTTCAACAGTTCAACCTCGACGCCGTGGTCCTGACCCGCGGAGCCGACGGCACCGCCGCGTACACCGCCGACGGCTTCGTCGAGGGCCCGAAGGTCACCTACGACTGGGCCGAGGGCTCCGACACCGTTGGCGCCGGCGACGCCTGCAGCGCCGGGTTGCTGTCCGCCCTCGTCCTCGGCCACGACCTGCTGAAGGCCCTCGAGCTCGCCAACCACATGGGCGCTTACGTGGCCGGCCAACCCGGCGCAACCCCCGAGCTGCCGGCGTCGATCGTCGATCTGTTGGAGGCGTGAATACCCGTGCGGATAAGTCCGCCCGCTACGCGAGTCTTACGTCGGCGTTCACTTCACCAGGTGTGCGAAGCTGCCCGCGATGCCCTCGGGGTCGAGGCCCTGGTAGCCCATCTGCCGCCACAGGCCGCCCGAGCCCTCCTTGTGGGTGCCGAGGTTGGCGTACTTGCCCTTGAAGCCGCGTTTGAGCAGTTCGGTGCCGAAGCGTGAGCCGAGACCGGTGTTGACGTTGAACGACTCGGCGACGAGCACGGCCGGCTGCTGCGCCAGCTTGCTCATCATGAACTCGTCGTAGACGTTGAGCGTCGATTTGACAACCAGCCCGACGTCGAGCTTCTGCTTGCGGAGCCGGTGCACGGCGTCCCAGGCGCGGTAGGTCGTCTCGCCGAAGGTGACGATCGTGCCGTCGCGGCCCGCGCGGACCAGGTCGTCCTTGCCGGGCTCGAAGGCGTACTTGTCGCCGAACACGGGGTGGTTGTTCTCGTCGATCAGGTCGGGCACGGCCGAGCGGGTGCTGAAGATGAACCGCAGCCCCTCCATCGGGTAGATAGCTTCGAGGCACTTGCGGAACTGGTGCTGATCGGCGGGGAAGTAGAGCCTCGTCGTGTCCTTGCCGTCTTCCGGGAGACCGCCGTCGGCGAACATGTTGTTGATCCCGAAGTGGCAGGTGTTGTCGGCCATGTCGTCGCAGCCGGCGTGGCTGAAGTGCGCCAGCACGTTGGACCCGTTGAGCCGGGCCATCGTGATCTCGGAGACGACCATCTCCAGGAACGCGGAGAAGGTGGCGAACACGCCCTGCTTGCCGGGCGAAGAGCCGAAGCCGGCGGCGGCGGAGTAGTTGCCGCGTTCCATGATGCCGCCGCGGACGAAGATGTCGGGGAACTCTGTGCGGATCACGTCGAGGCCGCAGGAGCCCTCGAGGTCGCAGTCGAAGACGCGGACGGTGGCGAGCCTTTCTTCTTCGCTGAGCTTCCCGACGATCTCGTTGAACACCTTGCCGAAGAGGTTGCGGTTCTTGCCGCTCCCGGTGGAGCCGGTGTAGGCCGGCGGCTTGGGGTTCTTCGGGACGTTCTTGAGGTAGTCGGCCGCGTCGGTTAGGCCGCGGGCTTCGAGGTAGTGGATGGCGGTGTCGGTGGCGATCACGTCGTGGCCGTGGGCCGAGCCCTCGAGCCCGTCGATACCGACCGCCATGGGGCGTTTGTTGATCAACGCGACCGGGCCGTCGGAAGAAAACGCTTCGCACATCCTGGCGTAGAGGGCGTCGAGGTCTTCGCCGTCGCCGGTATCGACTTTGAGGCCGTGGCCTTCGAGGGTCTGGGCGACGGAGAAACCTTTCATGTAGTTCGACGGGTGGCCGGCGATGGTGACGTCGTTGTCGTCGATCAGCAGCTTGACGTTGAGGTGCTCCGAGACACAAAGGCGGGCGGCCTCGGCGTCGTTGCCCTCCATCTGGCTGCCGTCGGAGCCGAGCAGCAGCACGGCCTTGCCGGGGTTGGCCATCGCCACGCCGTTGACGAACGGCCACATGTGCCCCAGCCGTCCGCTGCTGAACTTCACGCCCGGCGTGAAGCCCTTCTCCGGGTGCCCCGGCAGGTGGCTCAGGAACTCGCGGTAGTGGAACAGCTTGTTGGTCGGCAGCTCGCCCTGGAGGACGGCCACGAGGTACTGGGTCGCGACGCGGTGGCCGGCCTCGTCGTAAAAGACGGGCACGATCGAATTCTTCCGGGGGCCTTGCATGAAGGCGTAAGCGATCATGACCTCGGGCACGGTGTCATACGGCCCGCCGGTGTGGCCGCCGAGGCCCTTGGCCCCGCCGATGGCGGTAAAGAACACGATCGCGTCGCGGCAGAGTTGGATGTTGTGCTCCAGGTCGCCGCGCTGCGCATCGGTGAGCGTCGGCACGGCGGGATCGAGCGGCAGATGCCGGAAGCCGTTGAGATCGATCGGGAAGTTCGCGGTTTCGGTCGGGGCGGCGGTGAGCGTGGTCATGGATGGGGTCTGGGGTACAGGGTTTGGGGTCGGGAGAAAACGTAGCAGATACCGGGCAGCGTGCGGACTGATCCCCCCGGTGCCGGTGGTCAACCTTGGTCAAGGATCAACCGGGTCAACTCGGCCTCCAACGCCGCGTCGCGCCCGATCGGCCGCCAAAACGGCCCGCCGCTTCCCGTCTCCCCAGGGTCACGCGGCGGCTGGCTGAGGTCGCCGAAAACCGAGCCGTTGGCCACGCCGTTCATCCGGCGTTGCGGCACTTGCAGCCGTTCGAGCCGTACCGCGACCTCTAACCCGTAACTTGATGGCGTGGCCGGTCCGTCCGCCGGTACGAAACTCACCTCGATCCGCCGCCGCAGATCGCCCAGCGTCGAGCGGGCCGCCAGCTCCGCCGTCCGGTTGTCGATCCGCCACGGCTCGAACAGCGTCGGCGACCCCGCCGGCCGCGTCGTGATCGCCCCGAACCGGAAGTCCTGCCGGTCCACCGCGAAGCCCCGCGACCGCAGCAGCCGCACCGCACCTTCGAACACCGCGGGGTAGGCCTCGGCCGCCACGACGGGCGTCTCGGCCGGCGCTTCGGTCTTCCCGACGGTACACCCCGGCCCCGCCACGACCCATGCGCCCAGCAAGCCCAAGTAAAGCGCTACCCCCCCGCCCGTCCCTGGATTCCACCCACTGACGTGACGCCTCGGACGAGCCATGGCCGCATCATAAACCGTTTACCGGACCGACCCCAACGCCAGACGGACGCACGCTTTCCACAAACCGGCGTGCGTAAAGCGGGGGTTAAAATGTGGAGTAGAGGTTTCCCCTTATTCCCTCAAGTCATACATGATGCCGCGCCGATGTACGGTATGGGCCGGTGAACGCGGGGTCGATCCCCATGCCCCTCGGCCCGAGGTGTGAGACCGGCTCGGTGTGCAGTGTGGCATCGGGGGGTACCGGTTCACATCGACCCGCGTCCGCGGCCCCGTCCGCCACACGCGGGACGCGGCCTCGGCCCCCGGCCGAGCCGCCCCGAACCGGTCCGCTGACACGACGAAAACCCGCCTCGGGGGGTCGCCCCGCCGGACCACGGCGGCCCGGCGATCCCGCCGTCCGAGCACCGGGCCGACGTGTCGCCTCCCAGGGAGCGTGTCGTGAAGCTCACCAAGACCTCGACCCAGGCCGCCTTGGCCATGGCCTTCCTCTCGCAGCAGCCCGAGTCCCGACCCGTCCAGGCCCGGCAGGTCGCCGACCACCTGGGCATCCCCAACGACTCAGCCCTCAAGGTGCTCCAAGCCCTCGCCCGCCAACGCCTGCTCCGCAGCCGGCTCGGCCGCGCCGGGGGCTACCAGATGTCCCGCCCCGCTTCGGCGGTGACCCTGCTGGAAATCATCGAGGCCATCGACGGGCCCGTCCACGCCGAGCTGCCCCTCACCGCCGACGGCCCGGCGTTCGACCACCCGCTGGGCCTCCTCGCCGACGCCTGCCGCCGCTCGGCCGAGTGCCTACGCGAAGAACTCGGCCGCCAGACCGTCGCCGACCTCGTCGAGCCCGCGGCCGCCCCCCTCGCCGTCGCCGGCTGACCCGGCCGAGCCGATAACCCATCCGGGCCGTTGCCTAAACCCGGCACCCCCGCTTCCCGATTGGGGAGGCGTGGCGACGCCGCGACCCCCGCCGGGTCGGCCGCCGCACGCGAGGCGACGGCATGACCCCCCCCGACACGTCCAAACCCCCGGCCCCCGACGACCCGATCGCCAACGCGATCGACCCCGCCGGCGATACCGACCTGCTCCAGCTCGTCAGCTTCGAGATCGGCGATGAGGAGTACGCCATCCCTATCCTCGCCGTCCAGGAAATCAACCGACTCATGCCCATCACCCGCGTGCCCCACGGCCCGCCCGCGGTCCAGGGCGTCATCAACCTCCGCGGACGCATCATCCCCGTCATCGATATGCGCCAACGCTTCGGCCTCGACTCGGCCCGCGACGACAGCGACGCCCGCATCGTCGTCGTCGAGGTCGGCGCCGCCGGCCGCGTCATCGGCTTCACCGTCGATCGCGTCCACGAGGTCCTCCGCCTCTCCCCCGACATCGTCGACCCCGCCCCCACTGCCGGCGCCGCCATCGACGCCGACTACATCCGCGGCGTCGGCAAGCTCGAAGACCGACTCCTCATCCTCCTCGACCTCGACCGGCTCTTCACCCGCGAAGACTTCGCCGCCGCCGCCTAACCCCCCCGGAAGTTCGTGTAGAGCGGCCCAAGTTTTTACGACCCAGGAAACCCGCATGCCCGCGACCACGCGCATCACCCTGACCCAGCCCCAGTTCGAGACGCTCCGCAAGGTCGTCTACGACCGCGCCGGCATCCACTTCCAGGACACCAAGAAGTACGTCCTCGAGTCCCGCCTCGCCCGCCGGCTCGAAGAGCTCGAGTTCGAGAACTTCGACCAGTACCTCGTCTTCCTGACCTCCGGGCCCTACCAGCTCGACGAGTTCCAGGAGATGTTCAACCGCATCACCATCAACGAGACCAGCTTCTTCCGCAACGAGCCCCAGCTCAACCAGTTCGAGAACCGTTTCCTCCCCGAATTGCTCGAGAATCGCCGGGCGAACAAGACGCTCCGCGTCTGGTCCGCCGCCTGCTCTTCCGGTGAAGAGCCCTACACCCTCGCCATGATCCTGCACCGCAGCCTCGGCATCCGCCTCTCCGACTGGAAGATCGAGATCCTCGGCACCGACATCAGCGAAAAGGTCCTCAAGACCGCGCAGGCGGGCCGGTACCCGCACTACGCCATCAAGTCCACCAACCCCATGGTGCTGAGCCGCTACTTCAAGCAGGAGGGCCGCGAATACCAGCTCGACCCCGAGATCATGAGCATGGTGCACTTCGAAAAGCTCAACCTCAAGGACACCTACGCCGCGCGGCGGTTCGGCACGTTCGACGTGATCTTCTGCCGCAACGTGATGATCTACTTCGACGAGCCGATGAAGAAGTCCTGCGTCCAGATGTTCCACAAACAACTGGCCGACGACGGCACGCTGATGATCGGCCACAGCGAGTCGCTGCGCAACCTCGGCGTCGCCTTCACCCAGCTCAACGTCCCCCAGGCCTTCGCCTACGAGAAGACCCTCGCCTGAACCACCCACCGGGCGCCAAGGAAACAGAGACCCACCCATGAACGACATGGACGCCAGCCTGCTGCAGGACTTCCTAACCGAGGCCTCCGAGCTGATCGAGCAGCTCGACCAGGACCTCGTGACCCTCGAGTCCGCGCCCGAGGCCGACCAGGGCGACATCTGCAACAGCTGCTTCCGCGCGCTGCACACCATCAAGGGCGCGGCCGGGTTCCTCGGCCTCGAGCCCGTCATCGAGTTCGCCCACGCCGCCGAGGACGCCCTCAACCGCCTCCGCAAGGGCGAGGTCGCC
>JBCCRT010000075.1:0-13555 GCA_039201235.1 Planctomycetota bacterium | reverse complement strand
GGTGATCACGACGCCGCTGACGTTCTGCGCCACGGTCAACGCGATCCTGCACGCCGGGGCAACGCCGGTGCTGGCGGACGTAGACCCGGCGACGAAGAACCTCGACCCCGCGGCGGTGGCGGCGGCGGTGACCCCGCGGACGGCGGCGGTGCTGCCGGTGCACTTCGCCGGGCTGCCCTGCGACACGGACGGGCTGCTCGCGGTGGCCGAGCGTCACGGGCTGGTGCTGATCGAGGACTGCGCCCACGCGATCGAGGCGGCGGACCGCGGCCGGCCCTGCGGCACGGTGGGGCGGTTCGGCTGCTTCAGCTTCTACGCCACGAAGAACGTGACCACGGCCGAGGGCGGCATGCTGTTGTGCCGTGACGCCGCCGACGCCGCGCGGGCCCGGACGCTGAGCCTGCACGGGCTGTCCCGCGACGCCCACGACCGCTTCTCGCCTTCGTCCGGGGCGGCCCGCTTCCGCCACTACGCCGTGGTCGAGCCGGGCTACAAGTACAACCTCACCGACCTCGCCGCGGCCCTGGGCCTGCACCAGCTCGCCCGGGTCGAGGCCAACCTCGCCCGGCGGCGAAACGTTTGGGATGCTTACCGAGCGGGCCTGGCCGGGCTCGATCTCAACCTGCCGGCTGAACCGAAAACTCACCAGAAGCACGCCCGGCACCTGTATACCGTTGAGTTAGAAGAGCCCGGTCGGCGTGACGCGGCGCTCGACGCGCTGCTCGGCCGCGGCGTCGGCGTCGGGGTGCACTACCTCTCGCTGCCCGACCACCCGTGGTACCAACGGCAGCTCGGCTGGTCGCCCGACGCCTTCCCGATGGCCCGCGACATCGGCCGGACCACGCTGAGCCTGCCGCTGACCGCCGGGCTGACCGACGACGACACGGACCGCGTGGTCCGTGAAACCTGCGACGTGGTGCGTGGCATGGCCCTGGCGACCCCGTTTTGGGAAGAACGTGCGACGCGGCTCGGGCCGCGGGCGGTCTTCAACCTCCACCACCCGGCCGATCAACTCGACACGGTGACCGAGAAGCAGCGCCGGGCGATCTTCCCCGCCCTTCGACCCCTGGTCCGCGGCGACGAGGGCCTGGCCCTGGACTTCGGCTGCGGCACGGGGCGGTTCACGGACGACCTGGCCGAGCTGATCGGCGGCCGGGCGGTCGGTGTCGACCCCACGCTACCGCTGATCGAGCGGGCCAACGCCACGGCCCGCACCCGGTTCGTGCACGGCCCCGACGGCCGCGCCCCGTTGGGCGACCGCGGTGCCGGGCTGGTCTTCGTCGGGTTGGTACTCGGCGGGTTGCGGGGCCGACGACTGGTCCGCGCCGTCGCCGAGGTCCGCCGCGTCTTGCGGCCCGGCGGCCTGCTCGTGCTGGTCGAGAACACCTCCGACCTGCCCGACGCCGATCACTGGGCGTTCCGCAGCGAAGCGCAGTACCGCGCGATGTTCCCCGGCTACAGTCTGACGCACGTCGCCGGGTACGACGACCTGGGCGAACGCATCAGCGTCCTCGCCGGCCGCGCCCCGACCGCCCCGGAAGCCCCGGAAGCGGCGACCGCCCCGGAATCGGCGGACGCGTCGTGACGCCGCCGCTTCCGGGGCGTCCGCCCGGCGTGGGCGACGCGGCGTACTTC
Source organism: Planctomycetota bacterium (assembly GCA_039201235.1). Lineage (GTDB taxonomy): Bacteria > Planctomycetota > Phycisphaerae > Phycisphaerales > Phycisphaeraceae > Algisphaera. Next base: position 11,920 of record JBCCRT010000075.1, on the reverse strand, counting down.
GAACGCTGGTACGCCGACCGGCCGTGGTCGCACTACCGCCCGATCCTGTCGCACGTCGTCCGCCACGGCACCCCCGGCCCGCTGCTGGACCTCGGCGCGGGGACGGGCCTGCTCGTCGAGTGCGCGACGCGGTTCGGCCTGTCGGCGACGGGCCTCGACGGCTCCGCCGAAGCCGTCGCGATCGGCCGGTCCCGCTTCCCGGAGATCGACCTGCGGCACCACGACCTGGCCGAACCACTACCGCTACCGGACAACGCCTTCTCCGCCGTGGTCATGAACCAGGTGATCGAGCACCTGCCGCCGGCAGACGCCGAACGCGCGTTGTTCGAGGCCTGCCGCGTGTTGCTTCCGGGGGGCCTGCTCTACGTCGCCTCGCCCTGCCGGCTCAACCGGGCCGAACGCGACGCGGACCCGACACACGTCCACCTGTACCTGCCGAGCGAGTTGCGGGCGTTGCTGGAGCGGCTGGGTTTTGTCGGCGTGACCGCGATGGACGCGCCGTACCGGGGCCGGCTGATGAAAACGCTGTGGCAACTCACCGGCGGCGTGGACCGCTTCTGCGCCAGCGCGACGTGCCGGGGCTACAAGCCGGAAACCCGCTGTGGCTGAGGTCCTGCAGCTCTACAACGTGTTCGGCGCGGCGACCGAGCGCACCATGCTCGAACTGCCTTCGGCGTTGGCGCGGCGCGACCACGCGATGACCTGGGCCGCCGAGTCGGTGCAGACATATCCCCAGGGCGTCGGCGACCTCCACGACCTGCCACGGATCGCGGTGCACGATGGCGACGAAGCCGCGGTCGGAGCGGAGCTGGAAGCGGTCGCAGGTCGCGCGCCGGCCGTCCCGGGCCGCTTCGACCTGGTCCACGGCCACTTTGGGCCGCGGCTGCTCCACGCCCTGCCCTACCTCGCCCGCGGCACCCCGGCCGTGGTGTCGTGCTACGGCTACGACACGTCGCGGCTGCTGCGCGACCCGGCGTGGGCCGTGCGCTACCGCGGCTTCGCCGAACGCGGCGGGCGGTTCGTCACCCTCTCGGACGACATGCGCCGCCGGCTGACCTTATGTGGCGTGCCGGCGTCGAGCGTCGAAGTCATCCCGTTGGGGATCGACCCCGACGCCTGGGCGTTCGACCCCGCCGAGACCCGCGAGCGCCGGCTGCTGTTCGTCGGGCGGTTCGTCGAGAAAAAGGGGCTCGACACGCTGCTGCACGCCTGGGCCGAGCTGTGCCGCGACCCCGCGTTCGACGACGCGGGCCTCGACATCGTCGGCGACGGCGATACCGGTCCCTCGGCACTGGCCAATAGCCTCGGCATCACCCACCGCGTCCGCTTTTTCGGTGCCGTGCCCTACACCGATCTCGCCGCCGTGATGCGGTCGGCGTGGGCGTTGGTCGCGCCGAGCCGCACCGCCGCCGACGGCGACGCCGAGGGCTGCCCGATGGTGCTCATGCAGGCCCAGGCCGTCGGCACCCCGGTGGTCACCACCGCCCACGCCGGCAACCCCGAGGCCCTGCCCCCGGAAGCGCAAGACTTCGTCGTGCCCGAGCGCGACGCCGCGGCGTTGGCCGAGGCGATGCGTCGGTTGTTGACCATACCCGCGTCGGAGCGTCAAGCGTTGCGGGCCGCGGGGCGGGCGTGGATCGTCGAGCGGTTCGACCTGCGTCGGACGGTGGACGCCTACGACGCGCTCTACCGGCAGGTCACGGGCTGACGGCTCAGTCGGGTGTGAGCCCGGCGTAGGGGGTGAGGCGGGCGCGGGCCTCGACGGCGTCGCGGATCGCTTCGTGCGGCGTGCGGGCCAGGGCGGTGAGGTGCCCCATCTTGCGGCCGGGGCGGGGCTCGGTCTTGCCGTAGAGGTGCAGGTGCAGGTGGTCGCTCTCGACGAGGGACCAGTCGGGTTCGGTCGTACCCCCGGAAGAACTACCGGACGCGGAGTGAGAACTTCCGGGGGGCCAGAGGTCGCCGAGGAGGTTGACCATGGCGGCGGGTTGCTTCGGGGTCGGGTCGCCCAGGGGCAGGCCGGCGACGGCCCGGACCTGTTGTTCGAACTGGCTCGCGGGGCAGGCCTCGATCGTGAGGTGCCCCGAGTTGTGCGGCCGGGGGGCGAGCTCATTGACCAGCACGCGGTTTCCATCACGGGTCGGTTCACGGAGCTCGAAGAACTCGACGCACAGCACGCCCACCACGTCGAGGGCCGCCATGATCCGCGTCGCGGTGGCGACCGCCTCGTCGGCGACGGCCTGCGGCACGCCGGCGGGCAGCACCGAGACGTCGAGGATGTGGTTGCGGTGGGTGTTGGCGATCGGCCCGAAGCAGCGGACCGCGCCGTCTTGCGACCGCGCCGCGACCACGCTGAGCTCCTGCGCGAAGTCGATCAACGCCTCGTAGATGCACGGCCGCCGGCCCAGGTCTTCCCAGCCGTAGACCGCGTCGGCGTCGCTGCGCAGCACCCGCTGACCCTTGCCGTCGTACCCCCCGCCGGCGGTCTTGAGCACCCCCGGAAGGCCGATCCGCGCGATCGCGTCGCGCAGCTCACGCTCCGAGCCGACCGGCGCGAACGGCCCGACGGCCACGCCGTGGTCCCGCAGCGTCGTCTTCTCCCGCACCCGGTCCTGCGCCACGGCCAGCACGTGCGGCCCCGGCAGCACCGGCTTGTGCGCCGCGCAGGCCGCGGCCGTCGCCGCCGGCACGTTCTCGAACTCGTAGGTCACCACCGCCACCGACCGGGCGAAGCGGTCCACGGCGTCGAGGTCGTCGTAGCCGGCCCGGGTGTGCTCGTCGGCCACCTGCACCGCCGGGGCGTCGGCCGCAGGCCCGAAGGTGTGCACCCGGTACCCCAGGGCGTGCGCGGCGTCGGCGAACATCCGGCCGAGCTGCCCGACGCCCAACACCCCCAGCGTCGAGCCCTCCGGCAGCCGCGTCTGCATCGGTTCATCTTACGCCATCCGCCCCCGCCGCTGCGACGCTGCGACGCGGTCGTGCGCACGGGATGAACGGAACCTGCCGCAAAAAATCACCAAACCCACAAAATTTTCAAACCGCGTGGCCCCCGGAAGCTACGGCGTTTGCGCACGAAGGAATCGGTTGGTTTTCGCGCACAAATCGTTCGGTGGGTCTCTAAGTGTCGGCCCCCGGTGGACGGCGGACCCCCGGAACCAGGCAAGGCCGGGCCCGCGACCGAGGCTGGGGGACCGGGCTGGGCGACGCGGGTCGGCGGCGATGCCACGGGTACCACCTTGTCGGGAACCCCGTGGGTCCAGGCCCCAGCGGCTCGGTCGGGGGCGCACGCCCGTGAGGTGGTTGGGGTGGCACAGGCTTCCAGCCTGTGGGTCTCAACTCAAGACCACAGGCTGGAAGCCTGTGCCACCTGAGCAATCACCTCAACCACCCCGCCGCGGCGGCCGCGAAGCGGGAGGGGTGGGGGCGTGAGAAGCCCGCTCTTTGACAACGTGGGATCGGGTGCGGGCGGTGGGTCCTGCTCGTTGTCGCTCAGCCGCGCCGCCGCGACGGGATGAACTTCACCGCCAGGATCAGCAAGACGCCGGCGACCACGGCGGCGGCGGCGGCGGTCCAGATCACCCGGCCCGCGGCGTCGCCCAGCGTCGTGAGCCGGGCGTCGATCGCCTCGGCCGCGGTCGCGGACTCGGCGTTGGTCAGCAGGCCGTTGGCGTCGGCGACGACCCGCTGCAGCTCGACGAGGGCGGCGGTGTACTCGGTGATGTCGAACGGCCGGCCCGGCGGGGCGTCGGGGTCCGGCGGCGGGCGTTTCTCCGCCGCCGCGATCGCCCGCTCCTGCATCGTGCCCACCCGCTCGGCGATCGCGTCGACGGTCTGCAGCAACGCGTTGGCCTCGGTCGTCAGCTCCTGCGAGTTGCCCAGCAGATTGTTGAGCGTGTCGCGGTTCGCTTCGAGGTCGGCGAAGAGTTTCGTGCGCTGGTCGTCGATCGTGGCGGGCAGGTCCTCGGCGACGGTGGCGAAGCGGTCGCCGAGCTCGAGGGCTTCGGGCAGCCGGGTGTTGGCGATGCTGTCGTAGACCACGGCCTCGGCCCGCCACTGCGCCAGGATCATCAGCCGCGGTCCGAGCCAGCTCATCCGCTCGCCGAGCACCTGGAACTCGCTGACCGACTCCTGCCCCTTGCTGAACGGGTTGAAGACGTTGAGGAAGTTGCCCGGCAGGTCGGTCAGCCCATCGATCATCCCGCCCACGGACATCTGTTCGGAGACGCCCGGCAGGTCCGCGAGGCGGACGTACCAGAAGTCCTGGACGTCGGGGTTCTGCTCGCACCACTGCTTGATCATGGCCAGCAGGTCGATGCGTTGCTGGTCCGACATCGCCCGGGCGCAGATGCGGAAGACTTCCTCCTGGAGAAACTGAGCCCGGCTGACGAGCATCGGGGTGTAGTCGCCGAAGACGTCGGCGCCCTTGGCTTCGAGGAAGTTGGCCTGGATGCTGACGAGCACGGCGGCGTTGAGCATCGCCGAGGCGGGGACGGGGTCGACGGCGATGTCGTACATCGCCGTCGCCCCGTCGATCTTGGTCTGCTGGGCCCGGCGGCGTAGGTCGGGGTCGTCGTCGGCCTCGATGACGATGCGGTCGCAGGCGGCGGCGATGGTCTGGCGGTACTGGTCGGCGAAGTTGCGGACCGCGTCGCGCATCTGCTCGGGGGTGAACGTGCCGGTCTGGGCCTGCCCGCCCGGCGGCGGCGGGCCGGGGGCGGTGGTGTCAACGACCTGCGGCGTGCCGCCCGGGGCCGACGTTTCGGCGTCGTCCTCGTCGGGGTCGGGGCGCGTGGCCGCGGGGCCGGCCGGCTGCTGCGGGGGCGGCGTCGCCGCGGGTGGAGCCGGGCTGGTTTCGCAGCCGGGGGCGAGGGTGAGACACAGCGAAACCGCCGCACCTAACGGGAGGAACAAGATTCGTCGCATAGCGGGATGTTACGCCGCCGCGCGAAGAGGGTTGGGCGGGGTCAGCCGGCGTTCAGCCGTCGGCCGACGCGAGGAACGGGCCGGGGTCCAGAGGCTGGACGAACTGGACCCCGAGCTCCCAGACGGATTTGCCGCGGTCTTCGGTGTCGAGGCGTTCGCAGCGGACGACGACAGCGTCGAGCAGTTGGCCGTGGCCGTCGCGGGTCTCGAGAGCGACGAGGACCTCGCGGCCGGGCATCAGGGCGTGGGCCATGAGCAGCCCGAGGCCGCCGCGGCTGAGGTCGCGGGCGCCGGCGAGGTAGACGCACGGCTCGCCCCCGGCCGGCTGGGCGCGGACCAGGCAGCTCTGGCGCAGCGGGAGGCGGGGTCCGGCGGCCCGGCGGTCGGGGCCGGCGAAGCCCGCGATGTCGCCCGGGGCCCGCTCGATGCGGGTCAGCGCGTCGTGCCAGTCGGCCTCGGTCAGGTGCGTGTGGACCAACTCGTCGAGCAGGGCGGCGAGCTGCGGGGGCGAGAGTTCGGGCTGGGTGGTGGTCGACATGGCGTGGCTTTCGGAAGTCTGGAGACCCGAGGGGCTAGGCGGCGGGGAAGAAGGGGTTGAGGTCGATGGGGCGGTCGAACTGGACGCCGACGTCGTAGACGCGGTCGCCGGCCCGGTCGTCGACGGGGCGGCACCAGGCGACGCGGGCGGCGAGGATGAGGCCGCGGCCCTCGGCGGGCCGCAGCGCGGCGGTACAGCGGGTACCGGGGTGCAGGGGCCGGTCGTGGACGAAGCCCAGGCCGCCGGCCGAGAGGTTGCGGCTGTGGACGAGGTAGGTGCCGTGGTCGTCGCCGGGCCGCTCGGGCGGCGCCAGGCGGATGACGCAGCGGAAGCTCGCGGCGTGGCGGGCGTGGGCGCGGTGGCCGGTGGCGTCGCCGGCGCCGCGGGCCAGGCCCTCGGGCGGCGGGGCGGTGTCCGAGTCGGCGTCGACCGACCGGAGCATCGCCAGCCACTGGCGGTCGCTGACCCACACCCGGGCGGTTTCGGCGGTGTGGCCGATCGCCTCGTCGTCGGTGTCGTCGCGGGTGGGGGGGTAAGTCAACATGGCGGCTCGAGCCCGGGCACCCTGAACCCACCCCGGTGCACATATCGGCCGGCTGCCCCCGCCGGTTGAGCCGGGCCGGGTGGCCGCGGGCCGTATACTCGCCGGCGTGTGACCACGCCCAACCCGTCGCGGACACCGCGTGGCCGAAGCGGTGGTGGTGGGCCGCGGCGGGGGGGCTGACCCTGCTCTACGCGGCAGGGTTCAACGGCCGGTGGCGGATCACGGCCGACGGGGCGGGGATCGTCAACCAGGCCCGCCGCCTGCGGGGCGAAGCCGACGCGCTGCTCGCGGCCGACCCGCGGACGCCGCCGGGGCTGGCGTCGTGTATCGCGGCGGTCGGCGGGACGCCCGGCGCGGCGACGGGCTTGCTCATGCTCGGCTTCGCCGCGGCGGCGTTATGGCTGACCCATCGCGTCGTGCGGGTGAACCACGGGCCGCGGCTCGCGGCGGCGGCGGCGCTGCTGCTGGCGACCAACCGCCACTTCTACGAGACGGCCTTCGGGCTGCTCACCGAGCTGCCGTTCACGGTCGGGCTGCTGCTGCTGCTGTGGGGCCACGAGCGGCGGTTGCGGCCCGGCGGAGCCGCGGCCTGGACGCTGATCGGGGTGGGGGGGGTGTGGATGTTGTCGTTCCGGAGTGTCGGTGCGGTCGTGGTGGCGGCTTATGTGGTCGCGGAGTTGGGGGCTTTTCTCGTGAAGCCCGGCCGCGGCCGCGGCCGGGCTTTGGTGGCGGTGGGGGCCGTGATGGCGGCGGGCGTCGTCGTCCTGCTGCTCATGCCGGCGGTGCGGATGGACGCGGTGATCCTGTGGCACGCAACGACCGGCGTCACCGCGGCAGGATTGGGGGCGAACGTGCAGCAGCTCGTGACCGAGTCGCTGCCCGAAGCGGTGTTCGGTCAGGACGTGCCGCCGGCGTTGGCCTGGCCGTTGTCGCTGGGGGTGTTGGCGTCGGGTCTGGTCCTGCTGCGGGTGCGGCGGCTGTGGGGCGTCTTGTGGCTGGCGTTTGTGGCGGTATGGGTGGTGTTTCTCAACGACGCGCGTTACGTGCTGCCGCTGCTGCCGCTGCTGCTGGTGGGGGGCGGCCGGCTGGTGGGGGGCGTGACGCAGCACGGGCCGCGGTGGGCGGGGTTGGCCGTCCGTCGGGCGGCGGTGGGTTTGCTGGTGGCGTCGAACCTCGTGGGGATCGGGTTCGTCGTGGCCGAGCAGCGGGCGGGCGACGGTTTTTACACGGCGTACCGCAGCGGGAAGTACGCGGCGTCGGTTGAGCTGGCCGAGGCCTTGCGGCGGGAGGCATCGGCCGACGCGGTGCTGCTGACCGATCGGCCGTTGCGGGCGGAGTTGGCGGCGCTGTCGCGGCGGGCCGTGATCGAGCGGCCGGCGGCGTTCCCGGCGGGCGCGGAGCGGTGGCTGCTGCGGCCTTACACCGGCGACCCGTGGCCCGGTTCCGTCGGCCCGGCGGTTGCCGAGTCGCTGGACCTGCGCAGCGGCGAGACGTGGTCCCTGCACCGCCTGGGTGCCGTGGAGTCCGAGCCAGAGAACGAGTTGCGATAAGATGAAGGCATGGGCGTGAGCGAGACCGCGAGCCCGAACGTCGCCGACCCCGCGGCCGCGGCCGTGCCGCTGTTGGACCTGCGGGCGCAGTACGCCGCGCTGCGGGACGAGGTGCTGCCGAAGATCGCCGAGGTGCTCGAGGGCCAGGCGGTGTGCAACGGCCCGGCCTGCGCCGAGCTCGAACAACAGGTCGCCGACTACTGCCGGGTCGATCACGCCGTGTCGTGCTCGTCGGGGACCGACGCGTTGCTGCTGGCGCTCATGGGGTTGAAGATCGGTTGCGGCGACGAGGTTGTCACCTCGCCGTTCACGTTCTTCGCCACGGCCGGGTCGCTGTACCGCCAGGGCGTCCGCCCCGTCTTCTGCGACATCGACCCGGACACGTTCAACCTCGACCCCCGGAAGGTTGAAGACAAGATCACCGAGCGGACCAGAGCCGTGATGCCGGTGCACCTGTTCGGGCAGATGGCGGACATGGACACGGTCGAGGCGGTCGCGAAGCGCCACGGGCTTCACGTGATCGAAGACGCGGCCCAGGCGATCGGGGCGACGTACCGCGGCGACCGGGCGGGCCAGCGGTCGGTCGCCACGGCGTTGAGCTTCTACCCGACCAAGAACCTGGGCGGGGCGGGCGACGGCGGGATGGTGCTCACGCCCGACGCCGGGCTGGCCGGGCGGATGCGTCTGCTGCGGAACCACGGGGCGGGTACGGGCGAAGCGCGGTACCACCACCTGGAGGTCGGCGGCAACTTCCGGATGGACTCGTTCAACGCGGCGTACCTTTCGGTGAAGCTGAAACGTCTCGACGCCTGGCACGACGCGCGGCGGGCCAACGCGGCGTACTACGACGAGCGGTTCGCCGGGCTCGAAGAACTCCAAACGCCGGTGATCGCCGAGGGCTGCGGGTCGATCTACAACCAGTACGTGGTGCGGACGCCGCGGCGGGACGACCTGCTCGCGCACCTGCGGGAGAAGAACATCGGCTGCGCGGTGTACTACCCGCTGTCGCTGCACGAGCAGCCCTGCTTCGCGTCGCTGGGCTACCGCCGCGGCGACTTCCCGGAGAGCGAGCGGGCGGCCGAGGAGGTGTTGGCGTTGCCGGTGTACCCGGAGCTGGGGGCGGCTCAGCGGGCCTACGTCGCCGAGGCGGTGCGGTCGTTTTTCGGGGCCTGATGCGGGTCGCGCTGGTCCACGAGTGCATCGCGGGGTACCACGGCAGCGAGCGGGTGCTCGCCGAGATGGCGGCCGTGTTCCCGGACGCGCCGATCTTCGTGACCACCTGCCGCCGCGGCGTGCTGGACGGCACGCCGCTGGCCGGACGTGAGGTCCGGGCGTCTTTCCTGGACCGGGTCCTCGGGCTGCGCGACCGCCATCGGCTGCTGCTGCCGCTGATGCCCCACGCGGTGGAACGTCACGACCTGCGCGGCTTCGACGTGGTGCTCGGCTCGCACCACGCGGCGGCCCACGGCGTGCTCACGTCGGCCGAGCAGCTGCACCTGTGCTACACCCACAGCCCGGCCCGCTACGCCTGGGACCTCTATCAAGACCACCTGCCCCCGGAAGTTTTCGCGCCGCTGCGGCGGTACTTTCTGCACCGCTTCCGGGGGTGGGACGTGGCGGCGGCGCAGCGGGTCGACGCGTTTGCCGCCAACTCGCGCCACGTCGCCCGCCGGATCGCCAAGACGTACCGGCGGGAAGCCGACGTGATCTATCCGCCGGTGGACGTCGGTCGCTTCCGGCCCGACCGGGAGCGGGAAGACTTCTACGTCACGCTCGGTCGGCTGGTGGGCTACAAGCACACGGGCGCGGTGGTCGAGGCGTTCCTCGGGACGGGCCGGCGGCTGGTGGTCATCGGCGACGGGCCGGAGCGGCGGGCGATCGCGCGGCGGGTGCGGCGGGCCGGGGCCGACGGCCGAAACGTCGAGCTGCTCGGCGCGTTGGACGACGCGGCGGTGGCGGACCGGCTGGAGCGGGCGCGGGCGTTGGTGTTCGCGGCGCACGAGGACTTCGGCATGGTTCCGGTCGAGGCGCTGGCGGCCGGTTGCCCGGTGATCGCGCTGGGCCGGGGCGGGGCGTTGGAGACGGTCGAGGACGGGGTGAGCGGGTTGTTGTTTACGGAGGCAATCCCGGGGGCGATCCTCGACGCGGTCGAACGGTTCGAGTCGCAGGGCGTGACGGCCGGGCCGTCGGAGTTACACTCACTGGCCCAACGTTTCGCCGCCGAGGTGTTCCGCCGGCGGCTGGCCGGGTGGGTCCGGCGGGAGTACGCCGCGTTCCTTGAGTCTCCGCCTTGTCCCAAGCCCCGCTCATCCTCCGACCGGCCGGCGTCACCGGGCTGACCGCCCCCCCGGAAACCCCCCCGGAAACGTCCCCGGAAACGTCCGCGGCGTCGCCGCGTTTCGAGGAGCCGCGGACGCGGCGGGTGGCCGAGGTCGTCGCGGTCCTGCTGAGCACGCCGCTGTGGCTGCCGCTGCTGGGGCTGCTGATGCTGACGGTCCGGCTCGACTCGCCGGGCCCGGCGGTGTACCGGCAGCGGCGTTACGGCAAGGACGGGCGGGTGTTCACGCTGCTGAAGCTGCGGTCGATGCGCGAGGGGGCAGACGCGGGGTTACCGGACCTGCTGGCGGCCTGCCCGGCGGCGGCGGCGGAGTGGGGCCGGCACGCGAAGCTGCGCCGCGACCCCCGGCTGACGCGGCTGGGCTGGTGGCTGCGGCGGTCGTCGCTGGACGAGCTGCCGCAGCTGCTGAACGTGCTGCGGGGTGAGATGTCGCTGGTCGGGCCCCGGCCGGTCCCGATCGAGGAACGGGCGCGTTACGGCGACGGGTTCGCGCACTACCGCCGGGTGCGGCCCGGGCTGACGGGGCTGTGGCAGGTGTGCGGCCGCAACGAGCTGCCGTACCGCCGACGGATCAGCCTGGACCGTCGGTACGTGCAGCGGCGCGGGTGGGGGATGGACCTGTGGGTGCTGGGCCGGACGCTGGCGGCGGTGTGCGGCGGGCGCGGGGCGTATTGAATTTGGGGAAACGGGCGGACGAGTCCGCCCGCTACGCGGTGGGGGCCGGATCGGTCTGGTTTTTGGGGCGGGGCGGGCGGAGGTTGGGGGTGACGGTCGGCGACGGGGCGGGGCGGGTCGGCGGGCGCGGGCCGGTGGCCTGCGGCGGCGGGGCGGTGTCGGCGGGCTCGGCCGTGCCGGGCGGGGCGTCGGTGGGGGGCGTGTCCTGTTCCTCGGCGAGGTTGTGTTCGTAGAGCGATAGGAGCGAGAGCAGCCAGGAGACGGTGGCCTGCGCGCCCTGGTTGGCGTCGACGCCGTGGGGCAGCAGGGCGTCGCAGCAGCCGCCGGTGGCGTGGTCGTAGAGCGGCTGGCGGAGGTCGTTGTCGCCGAGGAACCAGCTGAGGCACTTGTAGGCGCGGTCGAGCCACTTGCGGTCGTTGGTGACGCGGAAGGCTTCGAGGTTGGCGTCGATCGTGCCGGAGGCCTCGGCCGGGGTCTGGTTGAAGCGGGCTTTGCCGCCGCCGCGGGGGTACCAACCCTCGCTGCCGACGGGCGCGAACTGGCCGTCGGCCCCGGAATATTGGATGCCCTGCAACCATTCCAGGCTACGCAGCGCCTGCTGGATCATGGCGTTGTTGAACATCCACCGGCCCGAGAGCAGCAGGGCGTGGGGCAGGCGTGACGCGGTGTAAGTCACCTGGTCCGTGGGCCAGGGCCAGTCGTTCGTACCGTTTTGCTGAAACGCGTCGTAGAGCCGGTGGGCCAGCGTCTCGCGGACGCGGCGGGCCGAGCTGTCGCCCGAGAAGCGGCGGAGGTAGGCGTGGATGCCGATGAGCGAGTAGGCCCAGCCGTGGACGTGCTCGAAGTTTTCGCAGGCGGGTAGGGCCCGGTGGAAGAGGTTGACCGCGAGGCCGAGGTGGCCGGGCACCTGCGAGCGGGAGACGGTCTCGCCCAGGGCGCGGAGGGCCTGGCCGTGCGAGTCTTCACTGAAGGGTTCGTCGTCCCAGGTGCGGTCGTAGGTCATCCGCCGGCGGAACCGCCCGGCGTCGCCGTCGAAGGCGTGTTCGAGGAACGCGAGGTAGTGCGCCGCGGACTCGTCCATCCGCCGGGCGTCTTCGGGGGTGGCCTTGAGGTGGTCTTGTGCCACAAGGGTGGCGACCAGGGCGCGGGCGTTGTTCGAGGTGGTGTAGCCCGAGCCGCGGTCCGGCACGGTGTAGCGGGCGTGGCTGAGGATGCCGCAGCTGTCGGTCAGCGTCCAGAGGTGGTCGAGCTTGATCTCCTGCAGCTCGGGCGTCTCGGAGCGGTGGCCCGCCTTGGCTCCGGCCAGCGGCTTGGGGCTGCGGTTACGCTCCTCGCGCACCTCGGCGAACAGCTCC
>JBCCRT010000074.1:0-13830 GCA_039201235.1 Planctomycetota bacterium | reverse complement strand
CTGACTTTCTGCGGCATGGCTTACTTATCCACCTTCACGTACTTCTGGTAAACGATCGTCAGCAGCAGGATCACGACGAAGAGGACCATGCCCAGGGCGCAAGCGAAGCCGAACTTCTGATCGACGAACGCGGACTTGTACATGTAGAGGCCCGGCACCATGCCGACGTTGCCCGGCCCGCCGTCGCTGCCCAGCAGGATCAGGAAGAACTCGTAGCCGGTCAGCGTGCCGATCGTCATCAGGATCAGGTTGATGCGGACCTGGGTCATGATCAGCGGCAGCTCGATCTTGAACAGCTTGCCGACCGGCCCGACGCCGTCGAGCTCGGCGGCCTCGTACACGTCGGTGGAGATCTGCTGGAGCCCGGCGAGGTAGATCAGCACGCCGACCGTGCCGACCCAGGGGAAGCCCCACATGATCAGCGAGGGCAGGATCAGGTCGGTGTTGCCCAGCCAGGCGGGCCGGCCGCCGGCGAACTGCTCGGTCGGCTCGGTCCAGATCAGCCCGAAGGTCACCAGCAGGCAGCCGATGCCGATAAGCGTCCCGCCGGTCCACTTGAGGATTTCCGGGGCGGCCAGCCGGCCGGTGGCGGCGTGGACCAGCTCGCAGAACACGATGCCCACGGCCATCATCGCGGGCAGCCGCCAGACGGGTTCGGCGTAGCAGGCCCACAGGCCGTAGAGCAGCAGGAACGGCCAGATCACCCAGCCCGGCCCCAGCGTCCGCGACAGCCCGACCAGCAGCCCGACGACCGCGCCCAGCGCCAGCAGCACGTCGCCGAGACCGCTCTCGGGGCTGACCGCCCGCGAGGCGAGCAGCGGGGTCACCATCGCCCCGGCCAGCAGTAGGGCGTAGCCCGCCCAGCGGGTGGGGCTGCTCAGCCGCTGAACCATCAGCGTCAGGATCACCCCACCGACCAGCATCAGCGCCCAGACCCCGCCGAAGATTTGTTCCACGCCCGGGAAGGTCAGCTGCGGCTGCGGGCCGGCGGCGGTCTCGTAGAGGATCGGCCGGCCCGCGTCGTTGAGCCGGTAGAACCCGTTGATGACCGGGTCGAGCCACGCGGCGATCGCGGGCATGACGCCGTCGTAGGTCTCGAACTCGACCGCTTCGGTCACCGCCTGGCCGCCGGCGGTCACGGAAGTCACCACGTCCTGGGTCTGCCGGGTCACCCCGCCGTCGAGCCAGGCGAGCAGGGGCATGAGCCCGGTGGCGTTGAGCAGCCGGTTGAGGATGCCGAAGTCCGGGTCGAAGAAGCTCTTCCACACCAGCAGGAAGACCATCATCGGCACGACCATGGGGATCACGAAGCAGACTTGGTAGATGTAACGCCAGCGGTCCGACAGCAGCCGGTGCAGGGCGATGGCGACGATGATGCCGGGCCACATCTTGAAGAGGTTGGCGATCAGCATGATCGCGACGACCTTGAACGACTGCCAGAAGATCGGGTCGGCGAAGGCGTCGAGGTAGTTCTTGCCGCCGACGTACTCGAGCACCGTGCCGGGGTTCCAACGGAAGACCGACTTGATCAGCACGTCGACCTTCGGGTAGTAGCCAAAGACGCCCATGGTGAGGATCGTCGGCAGCAGCAGGAGATAGATGAAGAAGTAGATCCGGGTCTTGTTGACGAGCTTGGCACGGCGGCGCTGGCGTTCGCGGTCGGCGTCTGGGGCCGGCGGGGGGGCCGGGGGCTCGACGACGGCGGCGGTCTTGACGGAGACGTCCGGGGCGGGGGGCAGGGTGGTCATGGCGTCGGGCGGACGGGACGATGCGGATCAGAGCGGCGGGGCGGTGGCGGGTCGGTCAGAACTCGGGGAAGGGCTCGTCGGGGAACTCGCGGTGCCAGTGCGACCGCAGCAGGGTCGCGTTGTGCATCAGTGCCGACTGCCGCAGCGCGGCATTGAGCTTGGGCGTGGCGTCGTCGCCCTCGCCGAGTAGGAGCTGCCGGGCCGACTGCACCGCGATCAGCGAGTCGACCGCGCGGACGCGGTCCTGGTTGTTCTGCCAGGCGTCGAAGTAGACCCGCTCGGCCCCGGTCCGGTCGTCCGCGGCCGCGGCGCGGACCGTAGAGGCGAACTCGTCGTAGTCGACGTCACCCGACAGGAATTTCTTGAACTGCCCGACGAAGCGGGTGCCGAGGTTGCCCGCCCCGAAGTGGAAGTTCAGCCGGTCGCCCTTGGCGAAGCCCTCGGGCTGGGGCATGAAGGGGAACAGCTGCGGGTTCGGGGTGGTGCCGATGGTGATCGGCAGCCACTCGGCGTCGCGGTTGAATTGTTGGTTCACGCGGTAGCTGGTCAAGAACTTGAGGAAGTCGATCGCCCACGCCTTGTTCGGCGAGCGTTGATACACCATGTACGTCGCGCCGCCGTTGGACTGTGCCGAGCTGGCGGGCGGGCCGACGTACTCGTGCCACCGCTCGCCGGGCCCCGGCATGGGGAAGTCCATTACCGAGACCGCGAAGCGGTGGTTCTTGTAGGTCTGGCCGCGGAACTCGGTCACCGGCTCGCCCGGCAGGGCGGGGTTGTCTTCATCGACCACGGTGCCCTGCGCGGCGTCGAAGAGGCTCTTAGCATCCCACGCCCCAGTGACGATCAGACCGGCCTGCTCGTTGACGAAGCGTCGGCGCGCCTGCTCGCGGTCCAGGCCCAGGAACCCCGCCGGGAAGTAGTCGCAGATGGCCCGCACGCAGTCGAAGTACGCCACGACGTGCGGGTCGTCGAAGTCCCAGTGCCCGGCCCGCCAGGCGAGCCAGGACTCGGCCGCCGAGACGTGGTTGTCGTGGTTGAGGTTCAGCGGCTCGGCGTAGCCGGAGAGGAACGGGACCATGTACCGGTTCGCGAACATCTGGTCGGTGTAGCTGCTGCCGGCGATCGCCACGAGCTGGTTGTCGCCCCTCTCGGCGGCGATCGCCTCGATCGCCGCGCAGACCATCATCAGCCGGCCGAGGGTGCCCGGCTCGTCGTTGCCCTCGATCCAGGCCCGCAACGCCGGGGTGTCGGTCACGTACCCCGTGACCAGGCCCGCGTTCTCGGCCCGGAACAGCCGGTCGAACCACGCGGGCCGGGGCTCGGCCGCGGCGGCCTCGCGCAGCTTCTGCTTCGCGGCGGCGAACAACGGCTCGTTGTAGTAAACCTTCACGTCGCCGAAGAAACTAGTCGGCACCGCGTAGTAGTTCTGCAGCTCGGTGACCCAGCCGCCCTGCATCCCGTCGAGCAGCGTCTCCCGCCACGCGCCGTTGTGCAATGCGTCGACCAGCCCGGGGTCCAGCCCCTCGGGCAGGTACTCGGGGGCGTTGTAGCGGTTCGTGCCGTTGACCACGTCGCCCAGGGCGTCGAAGAACTGCGCGACGCCGACGCCCCGGACCGCGGCGCTCATGCCCCGCTCGCAGAGATCGGGGGCGGTTCCGCTGACCGCGTGGACGTTGAGCACCTGGGCGTAGACCCGCTCGGTCACGTCCAGCTGCTGCATCTCGATGTTCGCCGCCGCCACGTGCGGCAGGGCGTTGTACTCGTCCATGACCCGCTGCATCGCCTGACGGTAGCCCGGCTCGAGCTGCCAGTGCATCAGCCGAACCACCGTCTTGCGGCCGTCCCCCACCCCTCCGCCGGCCCCGGGGCGGGTGAGCACCATCCCCAGGCTCAGCACGAACGCCACCACCAGCAGCACCAGACCGATCAGGTTCACGTTGATCTTTTTCACGGCGAATCCTCCGAGTCGGGGTCGGACATGAACATCAAGATTTCGGGTATCTCGACCTCGCGGCCGGGGTTCGCCCGCTGGATCGCCCGCAACGCCAGTTGCGCGGCGTACGCCCGGCCGCTCCGCGGCGCCTCGGTGATCACCTTGCGGTAGTACCGCTCGGCCAGGTCGATGTCGCCCAGCTCGCGGTCCGCCAGCGACGCCAGCCGCCAGTACAGCTGGCCCGCCACGCTCGGCTCGGCCAGCCCCCGCTCGTCCGCCGCCCGCCACGCCGCCACCGCCCCGGCGTAGTCCCGCTGGTACTCCGCCTTGACGTTACCCAGCAGCTCGTACATCACCGACGCCAGCGGCCGGTCCGATCGACGCTCGACCCACGGCTCGAGAAACGCCACGCCCCGCCCGACCGCCTCGGGGTCGCGGTAGTCCTGGAAGTAAGTGTCGGCGTAGCGGACCGCCGCCTCGTCCGCCAGGTCTTCTTCGGGCCAGCCCTCGAACACCCGCCGGTAGAAGCCCGCCGCCGTCTCCAGGTCGCTGCCGTCGCCGCCGTAGTCCCGCACCTCCGCGATCCGCCCGAGCTTCATTAACGCCCGCGCCGCGATCAGGTCGCCCGGGTCCGCGTCGATCAGCGATTGGTACAGCCCCGTCGCTTCGTCGATCAGCCCCGCCGACGAGGGCTTGAGATAGTGCAGCGACATCGCCAGCCCCAGCGTCGCCCGCCGCCACGCCGGGCCCCCGGCCGGCCCGAGGTCCGACCTCACGTCCCGGAACAGATCGCGGGCCTTGGCGAAGTTGAAAAACGTCAGCTCCCGCGTCGCCTCGTCCAGCGGCGACAACTCCTCTTCGGCCGACGCGCCGACCGCCACGCTCAGCCACAGCGACGCCGCCAGGCCGGCGGTCCACACGAAACCTCGCGGTCGGGCACGGTCGGGCTGGCGGACGCTCATGGGCAAGAACCTGTCGAAAAACCTCGAAACCACGCCGCCGGTCAGCCCCGGATCTTCTGACCCCAACGCTCCTGTACCCACTCGGCGAGGGGCAGCTTTACGTATGGCGGCAGCTCGTCGACGAACATCTTCCGTACGTTGAGAAAGATGTGCCGGTGCTCGAACACGTTGAACACCGCCGCGGGGTCCCACAGCGGCGGCACGACGATCGTGACGTGCTCGCCGACGCGACGCAGCTCCCGGTAAAAGGCCTCCGGGTCCTCGACGTGCTCGATCGTGTGGGAACACAACACGTGCTCGAACTGACCGTCTTCGAACGGCAAATCGTAGATGTCATCCACCTTTTGGAAGTTCGGCGGGCCGGGGTCATGTTCGTAAATATCGACGTTGACCCCGCCGCCGTCCGAGTGGCCACAGCAGATGTTCAGGTCCCAACGCCGCCGCCGCAGGATGCGGTTCTTTACCAGCCGGTAGCTCAACTCGTGCAGCACCACCAGCAGCAGCACGACGAACAGCACGAAAAGCGGGGAGAAGAGCATGCGGGGCTCGGGACTGACGCGGCGGCAGAGTCGGATTTCACAAAAAGATATCCTAGCGACTTTTCCCGCCCGGCGGGCCTCAGACCACCGCCAGCACGACCCCCAGCCCGACGCCGCTGGCCAGCGTGCTGAGCACCACCGCCGCCGCCGCCAACGCCGTGTCGCCCCGCAGCTGCGCCGCCAGCACGTACGACGCCACCGCCGTCGGACAGGCCCCAAACACCATCACCACCAGCCGCTCGTCGACGCCCAGCCCCGCCGCGGCCGATAACCCCCAGACCAACGCCGGCATCGCCGCGCACTTCAGCCCCGCCGCCCACGCCGCCACCCCCGCCACCCGCCGCGTCACCGGCCGCACCACCAACGCCCCGCCCAGGCTCAGCAGCGCCAACGGCCCGGCCGTCGCTCCCAGCAGCCCCAGCGACGCGTCCACCGCCCCCGGAATCCGCACCCCCGCCGCCCAAAGCGTTAGCCCCGCCACGCACGCCAGCAGCAGCGGGTTCACCGCCAGCTCCCGCAGCATCCGCCACGGCAAGGCCCAGCTTAGCCGCTGCTGCGACCCCACCAGCCCCGCCACCGCCAGCACGTTGTACAGCACCACCGTCGGCGCTAAGACCAGCGCCGCCTTCGCCAGCACCGCCTCGTCCGCCCCCGTTGCCAGCGCGATCACCGGCAGACCCACGAACGCCAGGTTCCCCCGGAACGCCGCCTGCGCCAGCACCCCCGCCTCCCCCCCCGGCCGCCGCAGCGCCGCCGCCAGCCCCCACACCAGGGCCGCCATCAGCAGCGTTGCCCCGCACATCACCCCCGCCATCCGTCCGACCGACCCCAGCACCCCCGCCGCCGGCGCTCCCGCTAACACCCCGACGATCAACGCCGGCAGCGCCACCCAATACACCAGCCGGTCCAGCCCCCGCCGGAACCCGTCGTCGTAGAAACCGAACCGCACCAACGCCGCCCCCCCCGCGACCAACAGCGCCAACGGCAGCAACGCCCCCGTGATCTCCGACGCTGCGCTCATGGCCGGCGAGTGTAGTGACCCGCCCGCGGTCCGGTTTACACTCCCCGACATGTCCAGCCGCAGCTTCCTATTGAACGGCGACCTCGCCGAGTACGTCGGCCGCCTCGCCGGCCACCCGACCGAGGTCCAACGCCGCCTCGCCGAAGCCACCAACGCGCTGCCCAACGCCAACATGCAGTCGTCCCCCGAGGCCGCCCGCGTCCTCGCCCTGCTCGTCGGCCTGACCCGCGCCCGCCGCGCC
The DNA here is from genome assembly GCA_039201235.1 of Planctomycetota bacterium. Taxonomy (GTDB): domain Bacteria; phylum Planctomycetota; class Phycisphaerae; order Phycisphaerales; family Phycisphaeraceae; genus Algisphaera. The sequence goes on along the minus strand of JBCCRT010000074.1, from coordinate 7,386 downwards.
GTCGAGGTCGGCACCTTCACCGGCTACGGCGCGCTGGCGATCGCCTCGGCCCTGCCCGACGACGGACGGCTCGTCTGCTGCGACGCCCGCGCCGACTGGCCCGCGATCGGCCGACCCTTCTGGGAAGCGGCCGGCGTCGCCGACCGTATCGAGCTCCGCGTCGGCCCCGCCGCCGACACCCTCCGGCAGCTCGCCCCTTCCGAATACGACTTCGCCTTCGTCGACGCCGACAAGGCCGGCTACCCCACCTACTACGAAGCCTGCCTCACGCTGCTCCGCCCCGGCGGGCTCATGGTCTTCGACAACGCGCTCCGCGGCGGCCGCGTCGCCGACCCCGACGCCCCGCCCGACGCGGGCCTCGCCGCCGTCCGCCACGTCAACCAGCTCGCCTTCCAGGACCCCCGCGTCGAGCCCAGCCTCCTGCTGATCGGCGACGGCCTGCTCCTGGCCCGTAAGCGGTAGCCCGGCTCACTCGTACCGCCGGCCCTCGTGTTCGATCCACCCGCCCTCGCGCCACTGTTTCGGGTCGTGGTGTGTCCAGTGCAGCGCCCCGCCCAGGTCGTTCCACTCGTACTCGCCCTTGAACCGCAGCCGGTCGCCCTCCCGGGCCGGCACCCGCGGCGCGAGGTCGATGTTGTGCGCGACCTTGACCGTCACGTCGCAGTGGTCGACCTCGACCAGGAACCGCTGGTGCTGCGACCCCTCGTTGTCGTCCGGCAGCACCTTCACGATGACGCCCGTGTCGGTCACGATCGCGTCGGACTGCCGCCGGCGGTGCAGCTCCGCGACGGGAGACTTGCCCGCAGACGCGGCCTGCGGTGGTTTCGCGGTTCCGGCCGAACGGCTGCGTAACGCTCTTAGGATCAGCGGCAGCGCCAGCAACAAAACCTTCTTCAGTATCGGCCCAAATTTGAATCCTGACTTTTTCACGATACCCCAATAAAGAAGCCCACGTTCTCCGAACGTGGGCCCCGCGTTCGTGAATCTCACCGCCGCCTCAGTGCGTGATCATCGGCTCGAGCGTCTTGGCCTGCTCGACCCAGCCGCTCACCGTCGACTCGCTCGGAAGGCTGCGCACCAGCTTCTTCGCCTCGTTGACCTCGGCCATCTTCGCGGTCAGGTTGTCGGCCCGGCGCATCTTCAGCTCCTTGACCGTGTCGACGCCGGCGGCCTCGAGCAGCTCGGAGTACTCCTCGCCGACGCCCTTGATCCGCATCAGGTCCGCCATGTTCGCGAACTTCAGCAGCTCTTTTTCGGTCAGCCCGGTCACCTTGGCGATCACCTCCCGGCCCTTGGCCGAGCCGCACTTGGTCAGCAGGTCGTCGGTGGTCGCGATCTCCGCCTTGGCCAGCGCTTCCTTCTTGGTCGGGCCGATGCCCTCGATTTCATCGATCTGGTAGCTCACGGTCGGGTTCCTTTTGGGGTAGAGGTGCGGAAAGACGCGACGTCACGGGCTGCGAGTGTAATGCAACCCGCCGCGTCGGCGAACCCGGAGGGGCCGCCGATAACCGAGCCGGGGCCGGGTCTACCAGTCCAGCGGGCGGAGCCAGGCGTCGCGGAGTTCGTCGAGCGAGGTGGCGAACACCCGGCCGTGCTCGGCGGTGCGGAGCGTCAGCTCGGCGTGCTCGGCCAACGTGCCGACCTGCCCGAACGCTGCGCCCGCGTCGCGCAGCGACCGTACCGCGGCGTCGAGTTGGTCGGGTGCGATTTCCAGCAGGTAACGGCTGGGCGTCTCGGCGAAGCACCGCGCCGCGAGCCCGACCTCGCCGGCGACGGGGAGGTTCGTGAGGTCCAGGTCCAGCCCGACCCCGCCGGCGAACGCCATCTCCGCCGCGGCCGGCAGCAGCCCGCCCTCGGAGCAGTCGTGGGCCGAGGTGACGACGCCGGCGTCGATCAGGGTGGCGACCGCGGCGGCGTTCCGCGGGCCGGCCGTCAGATCGACGCGGGGGATGCGGCGGTCGGCGGTGGCGGGCGCTAAGCCGCAAGCGGCTAAATGAGACCCGCCGAGGTTCGGGGTGGTGACGCCGACGGCCAGCAGAGGGTTCCCCGCGGCCTTGGCGTCCATCGTGCGTGCCTTCGTGACGTCGTCGATCATCCCCAGCGCGGTGACCAGCAGCGTCGGGGGGATGGTGATGAGCCGGCCGTCCTCGGCGGTGAACTGGTTCGACAGCGAGTCCTTGCCCGAGACGAACGGGGTCTCGTACGCCAACGCCCCGTCGAGGCAGGCCTCGGCCGCGCGGACCAGGCTGCCGAGCTGGGCGGGGTCGTCGCAGCGGGGCCAGCAGAAGTTGTCGAGGATGGCGATCCGCCGCGGGTCGGCCCCGACGCAGACCGCGTTGCGCACCGCTTCGTCGAGGGCCGCGAGCGTCGCCCCGTACGAGTCGCCGTCGCTGGCCGTGCCGTCGGCCGTGGCCTTCTCCGAGAGGTAGGGGGCCAGGCCGTTGGACAGGGTGATGCCGGTATCGCCGTCGAGTTTGGGCCGCAGCACCGCGCCGTCCGACGGCCCGTCCTGCCCCGGCCCGACCAGCGGCTTCACCACGCTGCCGCCCTGCACCTCGTGGTCGTACTGCCGGACGATCCAGTGCTTCGACGCGAGGTTCGGGTGGGACAGGAGCGTTTTCAGGGCGTGGTCGAAGGTCGAAGGTTGCAGGTCGAAGGTAAAGGCATCGGCGACTTTCGACTTTTCACCTGCGACCTTTGACCCCACGGCTTGCCGAGTCGGCGTCGGCAGCCCGTCGTGCATCAGCCCCATGTCGAGCCGGCCGACCTCCTGCCCGTGCCAGGTCAGCCGCAGCGTCGGCTTGCCGTTCTCTTCGTAGCCGAACCGCCCGAGGTCGCAGAACGGCACGTCCTCGGCCTCACATAGCGACCGCAATGTCTCGATATGTTCCGGGGGCACGGCCAGGGGCATGCGCTCCTGGGCCTCGCTGATCCAGACCTCGGTGTAGCTCAGCCCGTCGTACTTCGTCGGCGCGGTGTCCAGCGTGACGTCGGCCCCGATCTTTTCGCCCATCTCGCCAACGGCCGAGCTGAACCCGCCGGCCCCGCAGTCGCTGATCGCGGTGAACAGGCACTTCGCCTCGCCCGTGGCCGGGTCCACATGGTCGCGGGCCCGCAGGATCACGTCGAGGGTTTTCTTTTGCGTGATCGCGTTGCCGATCTGCACGGCGTGGGCGAACTCGTCGGTGTGGGTGTCGGTCAGCTCGGCCGAGCTGAACGTCGCGCCGTGGATCCCGTCGCGCCCCGTCGCCCCGCCGAGGATCACGATCCGGTCCCCCGGAAGGGGGGAACCGAAACACTTGTCCAACGGGATGAGCCCGACGCAGCCGGCGTAGACCAGCGGGTTGGCGACGTAGTCGTTGTGGAAGTACACGGCCCCGTTGACGGTCGGGATGCCCATGCGGTTGCCGTAGTCGCGGACGCCGGCGACGACCTGTTCGAGGGTGCGCTTCGGCGGGATAACGCCCTTGGGCAGTGCTGCTTCTCCCGCTCCGGCGAAGCCCACGCAGAACACGTCGGTGTTCGCGATGGGTTTCGCCGCCAGCCCTGTCCCCATGATGTCGCGGATGCAGCCGCCGATGCCCGTGGCCGCGCCGCCGTAAGGCTCGAGGGCCGAGGGGTGGTTGTGGGTCTCGACCTTGATCGCGATGCCGTGGGTGTCGTCGAGTTTGACGATGCCGGCGTTGTCGTCGAAGACGCTGACGAGCCAGTCGGCCCGGTCGGTGCCGGCCCAGCGGTCCCGCAACGTGAACGTCGCGGCGGCGACGGTGGACTTGAGAAGGTTGTGGATCGTGACGGTCTGCGCCGCGTCGTCCACGTCGTGGCCCGGCTTCCCCCGGAAGATATCTAAGGCTTCGGGTGAGTCGGCCCGGTACGAGACGGTGGACTTGAGCGTCTTGTGGACGCAGTGCTCGGACCAGGTCTGGGCGAGCGTTTCGAGCTCGACGTCGGTGGGCTCGCGGCCCGCGGTCTGGTAGTAGCTCTGGATCGCCCGCATCTCGTCGAGCGAGAGGAACAGGTGGGCGTCACGCGAGAGTTTTTCCAGCGCGGCGTCGTCGAGGCCGCGGAGCGGGACGTGGCGGAGCTCGAAGCGGTACGGCTCGCCGCGGGTGAAGGCCTCGGGGTGCCACGGCCGGTCGTGGACCGACTGGACCACGGCGTTGGCGAGGCGGGCTTCGGCGTAAGCATGCACGGCATCGGGGTCGAGGTCGTCGCCCTCGAAGTCGTATCGCGTGCCGGTGCGGACGGCGGGTTTCTCCACGCCCGACAGCATCTCGGCGACGGCGTCAGCGGTGGACTGGGCCACGGGGTCCATCACGCCGGGCAGGTAGTGGACCTCGGCGGTAAGGTTGCCTTCCGGCGTCTTGGCGGTGCCGACGACTGCGGTCTGGTTCACCGGGTCGGCGAGCAGCTCGTCGGCGACGCGGCGGAGCTGGTCGTCGGTCAGGTCGGCCTCGATCAGGAAGACCGCGGCGGTGCGGACCTCGGCGAGGCCGTCGCCGAGGCGGCCGCGGGCGTCGGAAAGGGTGGATCGGCCGAGGGTGTCGATGCCCCCGGAAGTGGGGCGGACTTCTACGCGGTGGACGCGGGGCGGGGCGGCGGTAGTCGGCGGGATCGGCATCGGGCGGATGATACGGAACCGCCCGGCGGCTGCGCCGCCAAGGGCTTCGGCGACGGAGAGCCGACAACTAGATTTCGACGTCGGGCAGCCGGCCGATGCGGCCGACCCAGGTGAACCAGGGGTATTTCTCCTGGATGTCGGGCACGCCGGGCGGCAGGGCGGGGTCCTCGCGGCGGAGGATGGCCTTGTACACCGGCAGGTACACGAAGCCCTCGGCGTCGCTGGTCAGGTGCGGGTAGACCAGCACGAGCGAGCGGTCGAGGTGGTCGTCGACGATCTGGTCGGCGACGAGGGCGAGCGGCGGGACGGGCACGCCGGCGGCGGAGACGGGGTCGCCGTCGGGACCGGGGGTGGTGTGGTGACGCATCAACGCGGCCGGGGCGTGGCGGAAGGCGAGGGTCCAGTGGGACTCGGCTTGTTCGGGGTCGTCATGCTGCTCGTGCCAGAGCGCGAGCAGGGCGTGGCCGTAGAACAGATCGGGGCGGTCGCGGACCTCGGCCTCGATCGCGGAGCGGCTGCCGTTCGAGAAGAACGCCTCGGCCGGTTGCTTGGCGAGGGCACCGAGCCGCACGACCGCTTGCTGCTCGGCCGGGGCGACGTGGAAGCCCAAGTCCTTGTAGACCTCGTTGGTCCGGGCGCTGGACATCATGCCGCGCTCGAGCGACTTGAACGCGGTGTAGAACGTCCGCGGCCAGGACGCGCGCTCGGCGTAGTCCAGCGGGGGTTCTTCGCCGCCGCCCTCGGGCAGCACCAGCGCGATCGCCACCACGACCGCCGGGACGATGACGAACAGGCTCAACGTCGCCGCGACGACCCAAGGCCCGCGGACGGTGAGGCCCGGGCGTTCGGCGGTCGGCGGGGGGGTGAGGGCGTTAGCGTCGGCCATGGCGTTCAGGTCAAACCATAGGACGCCAGCCGTTCCTGGATGAGCGGGACCGGGTTGTCGAGGTCACGCGGCACGAGCTCGGCCCGCCAGCCGCGGTCGGCGGCGGCGGCGACGTTCTCGGGCAGGTCGTCGAAGAACAAGACCGCCCCCGGAAGCACGTCGGCGTCTTGTTCGCAGCGGGCGTAGATGGCCGGGTCGGGCTTGGCGAGCCCGAACAACTGGCTGGCCCACGGGAAGTCAAGCCGGTGCAGCGGCAGGTACGCCCGGTGGCCGGGGTCGTGCATCGCGTCCCAGTGCCCGGCGTTGGTGTTACTCAGGCAGGCGGTCCGCACGGGCCGGTCGGCGAGGCGTTCGATCAGCTCCGCCGCCCCCGGAAAGGCTTCAATCAGCACGGCGTCCATCACGGCCCGCAGGTCGGCCGCGGCGTGGCCCGACAGCCGCTCGCCCTCGGCGAAGAACACGTCCGGCATGACCCGGCCGGTCTCGTAGCGGTCCAGCAGGCCCGCCAGCGGGTGGTGGGTGCCCCGTGCTTCCGCGGTCGAGAGATCGCCGGTCAGCCCGGCCAAACCGGGCCGGCCCGCGAGCGCCGCGGCGTGGTCCCAGTCGTCGCTGATCCGCAGCAGCACCCGGCCGAGGTCGAACACGACGAGGTCGATTGTTGATTTTTGATTGAGGATTTTTGATTGCGTCATCGCGCCCGCTTCGTCCCTTGGCCCGATCAAAAATCAAAAATCTCCTTACCCTTGCCGCCCCTCGATCGCGCAAAGCAGCACCGCGGCGGCGAGGCCCAGCCGCGGGTCGAGCAGGTTGTCGGTGTCGGCGGTGAAGTCGATGGCGATCTTCTGGATGAACGGGTTGAAGTTCTGCTTGAAAGTGGCCACCGGTCGGTCGTTCCAGGTCGCGTGGTAGGCCTGCGGCATCAGGGCCGAGGCGACCTCGATGACCCGGCGGACCACCGCCTTGAGCGTCGAGTCTTCTTTGATCTTGCCCCGCTCCTGTCCCTGTGCGTCGAGCAGAAGCCACTCGTCCTTGAACATCGACTTGAGGCCTTTTCGTTTGAGCGCGCCCACGGTCTCGTTCGTGGTCGGGTCGAACACGTCGTAGGTGCCGGCGAGGTCCCAAATGCTGCCGGTGCGGATCGTTAGCACCTCATCGACCATCGACTCGTCGGCGTAGATGCGGATGTCTTCCTTGAGCTTGAACGCCTTCTGTTTCGAAAACAGCACGACGTTGCCGTCGGGGTCGAAGATGTGAAAGCTTGCGCCGAACACTTTGAAAAACTTGCGGCGCAATTCATATGTTTCGAATGCGTAACGCTCGGCAATATCCAAGGCGAAACCTTCTTTCTTAGCTGCGGATCTGCCCGTCGCCGCGGGCAACCCATTTGTAAGTGCACAGATCGGCGGCGCCCATCGGGCCGCGGGCGTGGAGCTTGTCGGTGGAGATGCCGATCTCGGCGCCCAGGCCGTACTGCTGGCCGTCGCTGAAGCGGGTGGAGCAGTTGACCATGGCGTTGGCGGTGTCGACGGTCTGGACGAAGCGGTCGGCGGCGGCGAGGGTGGAGGTGAGGATCGCGTCGGTGTGCTTGCTGCCGTAACGGTTGATGTGGGCCACGGCGTCGTCGAGGGCGTCGACGACGCGCAGCGCGACGATCGGGCCGAGGTACTCGGCGGCCCAGTCGGACTCGTCGGCGGGCTTGGCCCCCGGAAGGACGCTCATGGTGCGGGTGTCGCCGCGTAGCTCGCAGCCCTTGTTTTGCAGGGCGTTTCCGACCGCCTCGACGGTCCCCGCGGCGAGCAGGTCGTGGTGGAACAGGATGGTCTCGGCGGCGTTGCAGACGCCGGTGCGCTGGGTCTTGGCGTTGACGCAGACGGCGACG